>CAZQEW010000112.1:0-15519 GCA_964591495.1 uncultured Klebsiella sp. | reverse complement strand
TCCGGCAACCTGACCAACTGGTCGCCCGCAATTCTTCAGGACATCCGTGACGACCAAAAGGCCTACTACCGGCTCCGCATCACCAAGTAGCCGCCATGCCCCTTGCCACCCTGCCAATTCAGTTTGAGGAAGCGAAACTCGCGGAGTTCTGCCGATCGCGTGGCATCCGCAAGTTGAGTCTGTTCGGCTCCGTGCTGCGCGATGACTTCGACCCCGCGCGCAGCGACGTGGATGTGGTGGCGGAGTTCGGGCCGGAGGCTCGCCCCGGCTTCCGCGCCTTCGGCTACGGTGAGGAACTGGCCGAGTTGCTCGGGCAGAAGGTGGACTTCAATACGCCCGCCATGTTGAGCAAACACTTCCGCGAGGAGGTGCTGCGCGAAGCTGTCACTGTCTATGAGCAGGCATGACCCCAAAGTGACGCTGCGCCAAATCATCGAGCACGCCCAGCGCGTCCAAGAGCTATGCCGTGGGCGCACCGCGCCCGAGTTGGCGGCGAACTGGCAGGTGGCGATGGCCTTGGAGCGGGCGATGGAAATCATGGGCGAAGCGGTCAAGCGGCTACCCGATGACCTGCGCGCCAACCATCCCCGCGTCCCGTGGCGGCAAATCGCCGGGATGCGCGACCGCTTGAGCCACGGCTACGACTCTGTTGATTACGAACTGCTCTGCAACGCGGTGCGCGATGATGTGCCTCAGTTGCTCGAAACCGCGCGGGGAATGCTCCGCGAGCTGGAGGCAGCGCAGTCATGAACGTGCAGTACGAAACCCACAATTGGAGCGCTGACGCCCATGTCCGCGTCAGCTTTCCCTCACCGTGCTGCGGACGAGGGCGTCCGCGCTCCACCATTTTCACCAGCTCCATTCCCGCAACCTTCCCGTCCTCCTCTTTCTGACCACCATGCAAACCCGCCTCGCCCTGCTCCTCGCCCTCGGGCTGCCCGCCTTCGCCGCTGAAATCCCAGACCGGCCTGAGAAGCTCAAATATCCCACGCTGAACTACTCGCCGCCGGATGCGAAGCAGTTCCGTATCGCACTCAAAGCCGGGCCGGTGGCCTATGTGGTGCCGGACCGCGAACTGCCGCTGGTGAACATCTCCATCCTGGTCCGCACGGGCGATTACCTGGACCCGGTCGGCAAGGAAGGGCTGGCGGGCATCACGGGCTACCTGCTCGCGCGCGGCGGCACCAAATCCAAGACCGCCGAGGACCTCGAGGAACGCCTCGCCTTTCTCGCCGCAAGCTTGAACTCCTCTGCCGGCGACACGCAGGGCAACGTGAGTCTCAACCTGCTTGCCAAGGACCTCGACGAGGGCTTTGCCATTCTGCGCGAGGTGCTCACCGCGCCGCGTTTTCAGGACGACAAGCTCGCGTTGAGAAAACAACAGTCGCTTCAGGCCATGAAGCAGCGCAACGACGACGCGGCGGAGATCGAACAGCGCGAGCGGCGCTTTCTTGCCTACGGCGACGGTCACTACTTCAACCGACACAGCACGCAGGCCTCGCTCGACTCCATCACGCGCGCGGACTTGGAGGCGTTCCACAAGCGCTGGTTTCACCCGAAGAACTTCGTCATCGCGGTGAACGGCGACTTCGACCGCGACGCAATGGTGGCGCGGCTGGAAAAGCTCTTTGCGGCGTGGCCCTTCACCGGCGAAGTCCCGCCGCCCGTGCCCACCGACCGCAAGTTTGCTGCGCCCGGCGTCTACGTCGTGGACAAGGAAGTCAACCAGGGCCGCGTGACGCTGTTGCTGCCCGGCATCCAGCGCGACGACCCGGATTTCCCTGCGACGCAGGTGATGAACGACATTCTCGGCGGCGGCGGTTTCACGTCGCGCATCATGAACCGCGTGCGCTCGGACGAGGGATTGGCCTACTCGGCGGGCAGCGGCTTCCCGGGCGGCGTGTATCATCCCATGAGCTTCCTCGCGGCGTTCCAGTCCAAGTCCCGCACCGTGGCCTACGCCACGAGCATCGTGCTCGAAGAAATGAAGAAGATGGCAAGCACCGCGGTGACGGAAGAGGAGCTGACCACGACCAAGAAACAATTCATCGAGACCTTTCCCCAAACTTTCGCCACCAAGCGACAGGTCGCCGGGACATTTGCGAGCGATGAGTTCACGGGCCGCTTTGCCAAGGATCCGGATTATTGGAAGGGCTATCGCTCAAAAATCGATTCCGTGACCGCGGCTGACGTGCAGCGAGTGGCAAAGAAATACCTCACCCCGGAGAAGGTCGTCATCCTCGTCGTCGGGACCAAGGAGGAGATTCTGAAGGGCCACCCGGACCATCCCGTGAAGCTGGAAAGCCTCGCCGGCGGCCGCCTGGTGGATCATCCGCTCCGCGATCCGCTGACGATGAAGCCGGCGGCCAAGTAGGAGCACCGCTTGCCCGGCGATCACCGCGACAGTCACCTGGCTACTCCAGAGCTTTCGCGACCGCGAGCGCGAGCTTCTGTCGGTAATCGCCGCTGGCCAGCAGACGGGCCTCGTTGCGGTCGGAGAGGTAGCCCCCCTCGATGAGGATGGCCGGCCGCCGCTGTGTCTTGAGCACGGCCATGAAGCGTGCCCGCTGGACTCCCCGGTCCGGCATGCCAGCAGTTTGAAGCAGCGACCGGTGAACGCGCATGGCCAGGTGCATGTTTTCGTAATCCTGCGCGTTTCCTGGCAACGCGATGTTGACCGGATCGGAGTAGTTGCGGGTCAGCGTCGAGGGCATTCCTGCCGGGGTCAGGCAGTAGGTCTCCAGACCGGACGCACCGGCGCCGGCGGAGTTCAGGTGAAGGCTGATGAACAGGTCAGCCTGATGCTGCTCGGCAATCAGCACGCGCTCCGGCAGCTCGACCCCCTTGTCGGTCGTCCGCGTGAGGACGACGCGCCAACCACGCGCTTCCAACAGGGGCTTGAGGCGCTGGGCCCAATCCAAAGTGAACTGCTTCTCGAACTGCGAGCCGAGCGTGCTCTTGGTGCCAACTTCCGGACCGCCGTGTCCGGGATCAAGGACAACGATTCCACGGCCGCGCGGGATGGGGCGGTTCACCTGCAACAACGGGCCCAAGTTTTTTTCCGCATCGAGGGTATGGATGTAAGGCACGCCATTGGTCGCCGCGGGCGCAAATCCCAGATGGAACCTGCACCCGTTCCATGATGCGGTCCGCTTACCCACCTCCAGCTGAAAGTTCCCCCCCGAACCGGCGCGCACCTGAAAGGCAGTCTGACTGACCCGCACCGGCGCAGGCAGCCCCATCTGTGCAGCCCATGTCTGAAGCGCCACCCATTGCGGCCGGGCAACTGGCTGGACGGGGACGGGCGTTGGCTGGGGAGTCGGCCTGACGACAGCGGTTGGCGGAGCGGCTGGGGGCTTCGACGGCGGATAGGATGGTGCGACCGTCGGTGGGGCGACCGGGAGAGGAGGAGCCGGCTGGACTGACGGAGCGACCGGGCGGGCGGCCCCCGTCGCGCCTGGCACCAAGCGCACTCCCGACGGAGGCCGCTTGGGCGGACCGCCGCAGCCGGAGGCAATCAGGGCCAGGGAAAACGCGAGCGCGAAAAAAACCGAGCGGCGGTTGAAGACAGATCGCAGGTTCACAAAGCGTCAGGCTGCTTTTGAACCCGTAGTCGGAGCAACGCTCACCGTGAGTTGCATGAAGGCAGTCTGCGAAGCCGCCCAGCCGAAGGCAACGCGATAATCGCGTGGCTTGCCGCTGCCTGCCTCCAAGGACATATTCCCGCCGCTTGAGACTAGTCATCGCCATCACCGGAGCGAGCGGTTCACTTTACGCCCAGCGCCTGCTCGACAACCTCGACACCAAGGCGCACGAGGTCCACGTGGTGCTGAGCCGTTACGCGCAGGCGGTGATCTCGGAGGAACTCCCGGGCGGGCTGCAGCTGCCAGCCGGGGCCGTCCAGCACGGCCTCAAGAGCATGAACGTGCCCTTTGCCAGCGGATCGAACCCGTTTGACGCGATGGTCGTCATTCCTTGCAGCATGGGCACGCTGGGGCGAATTGCCCACGGAACCAGCGACGATGTGCTCCTACGGGCTGCCGATGTGATGCTCAAGGAAAGGAAAAAGCTGATTCTCGTGCCGCGGGAGACCCCGCTGAACCTGGTGCATCTGCGGAATCTGGAATTGCTCCTGCTCGCTGGCGCAACCGTTCTCCCGGCCAATCCATCGTTTTACACACGCCCCCAGACGGTCGAGCAGGTCGTGGACACGGTCGTCGCGCGTGTGCTGGATCATCTTGGCCTTCCCCAAACGCTCGCGCCCCGCTGGCAGGAGCCAGCGGAGTGATCGACAGGTTTTGAAACCCGCAATCATCCACCCTCAGGGGCGACTGGGTGGTGATGAAGGAACGGGTCCAGGCTTGGGCACGTCCGTTGCGCCTGATGGAGGAATCCCTCCGCCTGTGCGCGGATGCATCACAGGCGGGCCGGATTTGAGGAGCGCATATGCCGCGTAGGCGAGCGCAAAAGCGCACGCGAGGATGAGCAAACGGGCATGCCACGTCCTGCTCCACTCCTGGACCGCGGCACGCACGACGGCTGCCATGCCGGGTGCAGGGCTGTCCTTGGGCGGGCGATACGCCCAACCGTCGGCTCCGGCCGCACGCATCGCATCGCGCAGGACTTCATAGGCTGAGACAGCCGGAGTGGGCGGCCGCGGACTTTGGATTACGGGATTTGCAGCCGGCGGCAATCCCGGACGTTGGACGTGGCCGAGCAGGACAGCAATCGCCGCGAGCCGCTCCGCCCCGAAGGCGCGGCGCCCCGCTTCGGGATCGCGGGCAAGTTCGTCGGCCACGCGAGCGCGTTGCTCCGCCGGCAATGTGCCGGTGAGCAGGCCGAGGATGTCCTGTTCGCTGGGCATCGGTGCGGGCTACCAATCACTTTGCCAGCTCCCGCAGCGTCGTCTTGAGCACTTTTCCGGTGGCGTTGCGGGGGAGCGCGGGCAAGACACGGAAGTGACGGGGAACCTTGTAGTCAGCCAGTTTCTCCCGCACGAAGTCATGGAGCGCTTTCTCATCAAGCGTCACCCCGTCAGCGACCACGATGAAGGCAAGCGGCTGCTCGCCCCTGCGGGCGTCGGGCACGCCTATGACCGCCGCGTCCTTAACGCCGGGAAAACGGTGGATGACCTCCTCGACCTCGCGCGGATAGACGTTGATGCCGTTGACCAGGAGCATGTCCTTTTTGCGGTCGGTGATGTAGAAAAAGCCGTCCGCATCCCGGTGGCCGATGTCCCCGGTGTAAAGCCAGCCGTCCCGGATGGTCTGGGCCGTCTCCTCCGGCTGGTTCCAATAACCACGCATGACATTGGGACCGCGAATGCAGATTTCACCGGTTTGTCCCACGGGCAATTCCTTCCCCTCCTCATCGCGGATGCTCAATTCGACATTTGGGATCGGCAGGCCCACGCTTCCGGCTCGGGGTTTGGCATGCAGGGGATTCACTGTGGCCACCGGACTGCTCTCGGTCGGGCCGTAACCTTCCAGCAATGGCAGGTTCGGAAACCGCGCCTGAAACTGATGCAGAACCTCCAGAGGCAGTGGGGCCCCACCGCTGATGCAGAGCCGCAGTGACGGTAACTCAACGCCTGCCGGCAGCCCTGCAAGCGCACGGTGAATGGGCGGCACGGCCGGCAGAATCGTCGCCCGGCGATGGATGATGTCGTCGAGCACATGCTTGAATGGACTGACGGACTTCACCAGCACGACGCTCGACCCCCGGAGCAGCGGCGTGAGCGTGCCCACGGTGAACATGAAGCTGTGGAACTGCGGCAGCAGCACCAGCAAGCGGTCCTCCTCGCGGAAATCGAGGCAGACAAAGCAGCTCCGCACATTGGCGAGGAAGTTCCCGTGCGTGAGCATCGCGCCTTTCGGATGCCCCGTGGTGCCGGAAGTGTAGAGCAGCGCGGCGAGGTCTGATTCGTTTAGATCAGCCGGAGCCGGGGCCTCGTCTTCCCGCAGAGCTGCGAAATCCTCAACGCGCAGGAACTTTAGCTCCGGCATGAGCGCGGCAAGTTTGGCCTGGCCATCCGCCAGGCTGTGGTCCGTGATGACAACCCGCGCACCGGAGTCGCCAAGGATGTATGCCACCTCTTCGGGCTTGAGGAAGTTGTTGATGACGGTCACCACCCCGCCCGCGCGCCAGACGCCAAAGAGGGCCGCGGGAAATTCCGGACAGTTCTTGAGCCAGACCGCCACGCGATCACCCCGGCGAACGCCGTAATCCGCAGCCATTGTCCGCGCCAGCCACGCCGCGCGCTGCGCGATCCAGTCATACGCCAGTTGCGCCTCACCCCAAAAAATCGCGGGCTGATAACGACGACGTGCCACGGTCTCGGCAAAGGCAGCAAAGAGATTCACGGGCAAAAAATAGAAGAAGAATCGCGGGGCTCCAAGCCCGGAAGCACGTTCCCGCAAGGGTAGGGAAATCAAAGGAATTGGAAGGTGTGCCGGGTTTGCTTTGGAGCTTGGAGGCGGAATTGGGGCGTTTATCCTTCCGCCGTGATCGAGACTGCGGAACAACTCGCGGACTTCCTTCCGCGCCTGCGGGCGGCGGAGTGGATCGCGTTGGACACCGAGGCGGACAGCCTCCACGCCTACCCTGCCAAGCTGTGCCTGTTGCAGTTCAGCATTCCCGGCGCGGATGTGTTGGTGGATCCCCTAGCCGGCCTGGCACTGACGCCCTTGTGGGAAGCCCTGCGCGGGCGGGAACTGTTGCTGCACGGCAGCGACTATGATCTTCGCCTGCTGCGCGAGCATCATGACTTCGTGCCGGACCGCATTTTCGACACCATGATCGCCGCGCGGCTGCTGGGCATCATGCGGTTTGGCCTGCAAGACCTGGTTGCCCAAACCCTCGGGGTGGCGCTCGAAAAAGGACCGCAGAAGGCGGACTGGGCCAAACGCCCGCTCACCCAGCGGATGGCGGACTACGCCCGCAATGACACGCGTTATCTGCATCCGCTGGTCACCCGGCTCCGCGAGCAGCTCGCCGCCAAAAAGCGCATTGCCTGGCTGGAGCAGAGCTGCGCCGCACTCGTGGCGGAGTGCTCCATCCTGCCGCCCCACGACCCCGAGCGGGAGTGGCGCATCAAAGGCTCAGCCCGGCTCACCCGCGAGGAACTCGCCGTCCTGCGCGAGTTGTGGCACTGGCGCGAAAAGGAGGCCACCCGCTGCAACCGGCCGCCGTTCTTCCTCTTGAGCCACGAGTCGCTGTTGGATCTTTCCATTGCTGCCGTGGATGACGCGCCATTGGACCCGCTCCTGCCGCGCCGCTTTGCGCCGCACCGCAGGGAGGGGGTGCTCAAAGCCGTTTCGCGCGGCCTGGCGATCCCGCCTGCGGAATGCCCCCAAAAACTGCGCGGAGTGTCCTACCATCCCTCCGATGCCGAGCACGCCCGGTTTGATCGTTACAAAGCTCACCGCGACAGGCGTGCCACCGAACTGGGTATCGACCCCACCTTGATCGCCAGCAAGCAGACCCTCGAACTGCTGTCTCGCAAGAACAGCCAACCAGCCACCCTGCTGCTGCCCTGGCAACAGGAACTGCTGGGACTGTAAGCGCGCCCAAGTTCAACGGCCCAGCGTCTCCTCTACGGCCCAAGTCGGTGCGCTAATCCTTCTTTGGAGCGGGAGTCGGTTTTGCACTCGCTTTGAGGTGGAGAAGGCCCAAATCAATCGTTGGCGAATCCGCACCCCCCTCCGGCACGACGACCAACTTTGAGACCGAGCCAATCACCGGACCGTGCATGGCGTATCGGTTGGTCGCGGTCACGCGCGGACCGATGTAAACATCGTAGGTTCCGGGCAGCACGTCATCCACGCGAAAGCTGCCGTCCGACTGAAAGAGCAGCACATACTCGCGGCGACGGAGCTGGGCGTCACGGCCGACGGGTGAGTTGAAATAGTTGCTTCGTCGGGCGTTAATTTGATTGACCGCCGCAGCCCAAGCCTCCCGCGTATCGAAATCCCGGGAAGGCGGGTAACTGGCGATTTCCTTTGGATACTCCCAGATGGAAGTCAGCCGATGAACGTCTTGCCGCCAGTTCACCTCGCGCCCCAGTCCGTCGGCTACAGCCCGGCCGACGATGGTCCGCCCCGCGCCGCCCAACCGCACCTGCGCCGTTGCACCAGGCTGGACAGCCACGCGCACGGTGTGGCTATGCGGTGCGAGTCCTACGCTGATGGGGATGTCAGGGACAAACGAGATCGAGTGTTCGCCGGGCGGAACAAACTCGAACGCGAAGCGGCCTTCGGTTTTGGTCTTCGTTTGTTGATAAGGAGAAACCGAGTGCGCCGGGTTGATGACCCATTGCGGCGAATGCAGCTTCACCCGCAAGCCCGCCGTGGCATTTGTGCCGAGCCGCAGTTCTCCCTCAATGCGACCCCACGGCTGCAATTCCAACGTGTAGGCATCGCGCGGCTCCCCGAGGCGGAGCTCTGCAAATCCAGTGCGATGCACCGCGACGAGCCACTGCGCAGCGAGGTGCGGGTTGAAACGGAACTCGCCCTGCTCCGTGGAGTGAGTAAACGCACCATTCTGCGGCTTGAAATTGTGCAGGGAGAGTTGTCCGCCTTCTTCGAGCGGCAGGAATGCCCGCTGTGCAGCCAACACCACCGTGGCATCGGAAATGGGCTGGCCCGTCGGCGAACGCACTACGCCGCGAATGGGCACCGCCGGACGAAGGGCGAAGTTCAAGGTGTGCGATGCGCCTGAACCGCCCGCGTTAGTCATGCGCGCGGGCAGATAGCCTTCCGCCCTCACCTCGGTCACGAAGCGTCGGAGGGGCCCGGTGAGGAGAAAGTTGTAACGGCCCTCACTGCCCGTCGCGGCCAAGCTCAAGTCGCCGAATTCAAACGGCGCGTTGGTCGCACGGCTACTACCTCCGATGTAAGTGCGTGGCTGTGCGGTGAACACCTCAAACGTATCCAGCAGCTTTCCCGTTTGCGCGTCGGTGACCAGCCCAGCGAAACGCATCGCGCTTGGCAAGCTGGCACCAAGTCGCCGCAGCGTAACCAACTGCTCTGTCCCGTCCGCCACGAGCGCCAAGTTGGTCTGCCACTCATAGCCAGTCGCCCTCACGATGTAGGATTCCTGATACGCCGGGGCCTCCGCCCACTCGAACCGCCCGGCGGAATCGCTCCGGCCGGTCCAATCTATGGTCGCCGTGTTATGTGCGCTCGGACCGGTGTAAACGCGCGCATCCGACACCGGTTGGCCGGACTCATCGAGGATCCGACCGCGCAACTCCCGGCCGGCGGGCAAGACGTAGCGGAGTTCATTGTTCGCCGGTTGCACCGTGAAGGTGTGGTTCGTCGGCGCATGTCCAGCCACAGCGACGGTGAGGGTGAGTTTACCCAGCACGGCGTTGCGGAACTGAAAACGCCCATTCCCGTCGGTCAACACGTTGGCACCCCGCTTCGCGAAGAAATGATCCTGGGTAACCTTGGCCCCAGCCAGCGGACGACCGGCATCGTTCATCACCTGCCCTGCGACCATGATGCCCGGCCGCATCACCATCACCGCCCGCTGCTGGGCGAAATCTGCCTTCGGGATGCTTGGTTTGCGGAGCACAGAGTTTTCCGGAGCCTCGGTGTAATAAGTCGTTTCCTGATAATCCGGATGAACCAACCGGTAGTAGATGCGACCGAAATTCGTGGGCACGTGATTGCAATGCCAGCGCCCGTGGATGTCGGTGAGTTCCGTGTGGTAGCTCCCCATCCAAGTCAGCCGCTCGCGCTCCTTCGCATCGAAGGGGGAGGTGCTGTTGACGTTAAAAATCACGAGCGCACCCGCCACTGGCTCGTTCAACGGCCCCGTGACCAGCCCGCCAATCTCCGTACCGCGCTCCAGCCGGGTCGTGTGAGCCCGGGGAAAATCGGCCTGTGCGTCACCTTGTGCATGCGACCAACTGATGAATTTGGATACGTAACCATCACGCGCGACTTCGAGGCGGTAGTTCCAATTCGTCGGCGCGCCCTGCGGCTTCGGCAGAAGCACCAAACCACTCCGATCTGTGGAGAACTCGTTCGTCTGCCGGCGAGAGAACTCGAGAACCTCGACCAGGGTCACGGCAACATTCCCCAATGGCGCTTCCGACGCCGAGTCCAGCACGCGCAAAGTAAGTGCCTGCGCCGGATCGATGATGCGCCGTTTCGCCGCGAGCGCAGCGGCCGGAACAGGGTTTGACACGGGCCGGGGGCGCACAGCTTGCAGGGCGGTTTGCTTTGGGTCGGTGGCCTCCTTTGGACGACCGAGTGAGCCGCCGAGCCACACCAACGCGGCCAGCGTCCCCGACACCGCCGCCCCCTGCCAAGCCAACGCCCGCCAGCGCAGCCAAGTCAAAGTATCCAACACACCACGCGCCAACAGCGGCAGGGTTGCTCCTGTGATGAAGACTGCGCCAGCCGCCGCACCCGCGCTGGCCGCAACGCTCGCCGGGGCCGCTCGGACAGCTCGCTCCGCGAGGAGCGCCGCCAGTGCGGTCCCCGGCACCCCCACTCCGTTCCGCTCAAAAAAGCGGCGCAATCTCTCCACCGCCCTCGCCACACGCTTCTGAGCACTGTCCTCCGTCGTGCCCAATGCCTGCCCCACCTCGCGAAAACTCCGTTGCTCGAAGAACCGCAAAGCCAGCGCATCCCGGTCGCGTTCACCCAGTTCGGCCAATCCCTCGTCCAGCAACGGACTGATGTGCTGCCAAGCCACTTCCGGCGTAGTCTGGTGAAGTAGAATGTTCATGGCTTCCTCCTCGCGCTGTCGCCGCCGGGCTTCGCGCCGCAACGCGTTGACCGCCACGAACCGCGTGGTTCGCAACAGCCAGCCGGCGAGCACGGTTCCCTCTGGCAGCGACCCCGCTTTCCGAGCCAGCACACAAAACACCGCCGAGGAAATTTCCTCTGCCAACGCCGCATCCCGCACCTGTCGATGCGCCGCTGACCAGACCAGATTTACATAGCGCCCCACCACCGTGGCAAAGGCGGACTCGGAATGGTTGGTCGCGAAATCCCGGAGAAGCTTCAGGTCATCCATAACGCTGCTTTCATCTTAGGAATGTCGGCACGACGCCAGAATCCGACACGCATCCCAGAAAATTTTCAGCGACCGAACTATGCTTTCTACAGCACTTCCTCTACGGCCTCGCGCAGCGCCCCCACCATTTGCCGGAGCTGCGCACGCGTCGTGCAATACGGCGGCATCAGCACCACCACGCTGCCGATGGGCCGCGTGAGCACGCCGCGCCGTGCCATGGCTTCGCACACGCGGATGCCCGCGCGCTCAGCCAAGGCGAAGGGCTCCCTCGTCCGCCAGTCGCGCACGAGTTCGATGCCCGCGACGAGGCCGACTTGCCGCACGTCGCCGACGTGGGGCAGCGACCACAGCGAGTTCAGTTCGCGCCGGAAATCCTCCTCCAGCCGCACGCGCGCGGCGAGGGATGCCTTGCTCGTCAGCAGCTCCAGACTCGCCAGGCCCGCTGCCGCGCCCAGTTGGTTGCCCGTGTAGCTGTGGCCGTGGAAGAAGGTTTTGAACTCCTCATATTCGCCGAGGAAGGCATCAAACACCGACTGCGTCGTGAGCGTGGCCGCCATCGGGAGGTAGCCGCCGGTGAGGCCTTTCGCGAGGGCGAGAAAGTCAGGTCGCACCTCAGCCGCGGAGCAGCCGGTGAGAAATTGAGCAGATGGAAAAGTCGGCGGCCGCACGGAAGCGGTTTTCTCACTTTCCCGCTTTCCCGCTTTCTCACCCGTTCCCGTTCTGCCGAATCCCGTCATCACCTCGTCCGCCACGAGCAACGCGCCGTGGCCGCGCGCGAGGTCCGTCACCCGTTTCAGCCAACCCGTCGGCTGTGGGATCATCCCGGCCGCGCCCTGCATCAGCGGCTCGAAGACGAACGCGGCGTAGTCATTGCCCCGCTTCCGCGCGGCGGCGCACTTCGCCTCCACCTTGCCCACGCACTCCCAGTTGCAGCGGCGATACTCACGCGCGTCTGCCCGCTCCGGCTGCGCGCGGTTGAATGGACATCGGTAGCAATACGGCGACATGACCTGGTCGGTCTTGAAGAGCATCCCGCCGTAGGCTTTATGGAACAGGTCAATGTGCCCGAGGCTCACCGCACCGATGGTGTCGCCGTGATACGCGCCGGCCAGCGAGAGGAAGCGCGGCTTCGTCTTCGGTCCGCGCGTGCGGCGGGTGAACTCGTAGGCGAGCTTCAACGCGACTTCCATCGCGGTGGAGCCATCATCGGAGAAAAAGACCTTGTTCAATTGCGGAGTGCGGAGTGCGGCGCGCGGAATGCCCGAGGCAGCCTTGGATGCCGCCTTGCGCCTTGCGCCTTCCACATTGGCGAGTCGCACGAGCTTCTCCGCCAGAAGGCTCGCCAGCTCGTTCGCGAAACCCAGCGCAGAGCTGTGCGCGATTTTTCCGAGCTGGCGTTTCAGCGCGGCGTTGAGCTTCGGATGATTGTGGCCGTGCAGGTTCGTCCAGATGGAGGAATTGGCATCGAGATACTTACGCCCGCGGACATCTCGCAGCAAACTCCCCTGCCCCGCCGTGATGACAATCGGCTCGCGGCGCAACCAATCGCGCATCTGAGTGAAAGGATGCCAGACGTGCGCGTGGTCCAGGCTGGCGAGCTTATGCATTGTCGATGGTCGGTTGCCGGTTGCCGATTGAACCGAGCACGTCGGAGAGCTGCGCGAGATCGCCTGCCGTGTGGTCGGCGGACACGGTGAAGCGCAGCCGCGCCGCGCCCCGTGCGACCGTCGGATAACGGATCGCCGGCACGAACACGCCCGCCTCGCGCAAGGCCTGGGCCAGCCGCACCGCGCGTGCCTCGGCACCGACCACCACCGGGACGATCGGCGCGCGCACTGCCGACGGTGCCAGGCCGGCTCCGATGAGCCCGCGCTTCAATTCCTCCACGAGCAGCCACAGTCGCTCCCGCCGCGCCGCGCCTTCCGCTGATTGAATCACTTCGAGTCCGGCGCGCGCTGCTGCAGCCGCAGCCGGCACCGGCGCGGTCGAGAAAATGAAACTGCGCGCGCGGTTCACCAGCAGGTCAATCAGCTTGCGACTCCCGCAAATCGCGCCGCCCGCAGCGCCCACCGCTTTGCCGAGCGTCGCCATCTGAAGCTCGACGCGGCCCGTGAGGCCGAACTCCTCCACCAACCCACTGCGCCGCTCGCCGAACAGGCCCGTCGCGTGCGCCTCGTCCACCATGAGCCACGCGCCGTATCGTTCCTTCAGCTCGACGAGGTTGAGCAGTGGCGCGAGGTCGCCGTCCATGCTGAACACGCTTTCGGTGACGATGAGGATGCGTGGCGTGTGGCGCGTGGTGCGTGAGGGAGACTGTTTAGCGGCCCACTTGAGCTTCGCTTCGAGGTCGTTGAGATCGTTGTGCCGGAAAACCCGCAGCTTTGCACCGGAGAGTTTGGCGGCATCTACGATGCAGGCGTGCACGAGCTTGTCCACGATGAGCACGTCGCCTTTGCCCAAGAGCGCGGTGATCGCGCCCTGCGCGGCCGCGAAACCCGTGGCAAACGTCAGCGCAGCCTCCGTGCCTTTGAAGGCGGCCAGCGCCTCCTCCAGCTCGTGGTGCACCGCCAGTGATCCGCACACGAGCCGCGACGCTCCCGCGCCCGCGCCGAACTGCTCCACCGCGCTCACCGCCGCCGCCTTGAGCGCCGGGTGATTCGCGAGGCCAAGGTAGTCATTCGAGGAAAAGTTCAGCAGCTCGCACCCACCGAGCGCGACGCGCGTGCCGGCTGGTGAATCCACCCGCCGTAATTCCCGCAACAGATCCGCCTCGCGCAGGGCGGCCAGCTCGGCGGCGAGTTGGGCATCGAAGTCGGTCATGCGCACAGCGTAACAGTGCGGCGGGCCGGGGCAAAGATTCGCTTTGACGCGCGCAACCGCCGGGATTGAACTGGCCGCGCAACAACGCCCTTCAACACATGACCACACCGCTTTCCCGTCGCACCGCCGCCACCCGCGTCGCCGCAATTACCGCCACCGCCGCCGCACTTGGCCAGCGCCTCACGGCCGCCGACGCGGCCGCGAAGGTGAAGATCAACCACTCCGCCTGCAAGTGGTGCTACCCGAAGGTGTCCCTCGACGACCTCTGCACCGCCGGCAAGCAGTTCGGCCTGCAATCCATCGAGCTGCTCGACCCACCGGACTTCGCCACCGTAAAGAAGCACGGGCTGCACTGCGCGATGGTCAGCTTTCCTTCTGTGGAAATTCCCGACGCAAAATCCAAATCGGGCAAAGCAACACTCGGCGGGATTTCAAAGGCATTTAACCGGGTTGAGCACCACGATAAGCTTGTCGAGATTTACACTGAGCGGATCAAGCAATGCGCCGATGCGGGCTTCAAGCAGCTCATCTGCTTCTCTGGCAACCGCGATGGCCTCGATGACGAGACCGGCCTGAAGAACTGCGCCACCGGCCTCAAACGCATCCTCCCCCTCGCCGAGAAGAGCGGCGTCACGCTCGTGATGGAGCTGCTCAACAGCCGCGTGAACCACAAGGACTACCAGTGCGACAAGTCCGCGTGGGGCGTCGCGCTCTGCAAGGCCATCGGCTCCGAGCGCTTCAAGCTGCTCTACGACATCTACCACATGCAGATCATGGAGGGCGACGTCATCGCCACCATCCAGCGCGACCACCAGTATTTCGCGCACTATCACACCGGTGGCGTGCCGGGCCGCAACGAGATTGACGACACACAGGAGCTGAACTACCCGGCCATCATGCGCGCCATCCAGGCCACCGGCTACAAGGGCTACGTCGGCCAGGAGTTCATCCCCAAGCGCGACGACAAGATCGCCTCGCTTAAGCAAGGCGTGCAGATTTGCACCGTGTAATCCAGTTCCAAGCTCTCATCATGAAAACCTCCCGCCGTTCCGCCCTGAAAACCGCCGCCGCCTTCGCCGGCGTGTCCGTGCTCACCGCGTCCAAGGTCCGCGCCGCCGAGGCCGGGGACCACTATGTCGCGAAGAATGGGCGCATCAACCAGTCGCTCGTCACCTGGAACTTCCGCCCGCTGACCATTCCCGAATTGGCGAAGCTCGCCGTGAAGTTCGGCGTGAAGTCCATCGAGCTCGTCGGCCCCGAACACTGGCCGATGCTCAAGGAACTCGGCCTCAAGTGCGCCATCGCCGGCAGCCACGGGTTTGCCAAGGGCTTCGCGCAGCCGGACCAGCACGCGGAGTGTCTCAAGGTGCTGGAGCAGCGCATCGTGCAATGTGCCGCGCACGAAGTGCCCGCCGTCATCACCTTCTCCGGCTTCCGCAAGGGGCTGACCATGGAAGACGCCACGAAGAACACCATTGCCGGCCTCAAGAAAATTGCCCCGTTCGCGGAGAAGCACAAAGTCACCGTCGCGCTGGAGATGCTGAACTCGAAGGTCAACGTCGAGATGAAGGGCCACCCGGACTATTTCTGCGACGACATGGACCTGAGTGTCCGCATCCTCAAGGAAGTCGGCTCGCCCTACGTGAAAGTGCTCTTCGACATCTACCA
>CAZQEW010000111.1:3086-15744 GCA_964591495.1 uncultured Klebsiella sp. | reverse complement strand
GACCTCCATCTCGGTGGTCGCCGTATCATTGATAAACGAGCCGTAGCCGTTGCAGTGGTCGGTGTGGGGCAGGTCGTTATCCATCGTCTTGGGAATGCCGATGCAGCGCATGTCCCAGCCGCGTTTCACGGCCTCTTGATGAATCTTGTTGGTCGTGTCCTGCGAGTCGTTCCCGCCCGCGTAGAAGAAGAAGCGGATGTTGTGCGCCTGGAAGACTTCGAAGAGCCGGTCCATGTCCTTGGCCGCCTTCTCGGGCTTCTTCTTGAAATCAATCTTGTAGCGGCAGGTGCCGAGCGCGGCGGCGGGCGTGTGCTTGAGTCCTTCGATGGATTTGGCCTTCTCCTCGTTCAGGTCGATGAGCGTCTCGTTGAGGATGCCGAGGATGCCGTTGAGGCCGCCGTAAATCTCCTCGATGCAGTCGTGCCGGCCCGCTTCCTGGATGACGCCGGCGACGCTGGCATTGATGACGGCGGTGGGGCCACCGGATTGGGCGACGAGCAAATTGCCTGTGAGTTCAGCCATAAATTGGTGCGGGCGCGGACGTTGTTCTGCCTTGGAATTCTGGAAACGAAGGCCGCCCGGCGCAAGCGGGGCGCACCCTGCCAACCGTGTGAAAACGTGTCAAAGCTGGATTTTGAGCCCGGCCACTAAAGCGAGAGCAGGAGCTTCTTGATTTCCTTGAGCAACGCGAGCGGTTCCGTCTTCGTCAGGCGCGGGAATTTGCCGCCGAGCTGGATGAAGTCGCCGCGCCGGTGGAGCATGAGCTTGCCGGCCTTGGTCTCGATTGCATCGAGCCCGCGTTCACCGGCCAGCAGCTTCACCTCGGTGGCCAGCAGCAGCAGTTCTACCGGCAAGGGCGGCTTGCCAAAGCGGTCCTTCAGTTCGCGGGCCAGTGCGTCCACCTCCGCCTTGGTCTCCGCCTGCGCGAGTTTTCGGTAGGCTTCAATGCGCTGCTGGGGTTCGGCGATGTAAGCCGCCGGCAGGAAGGCCCCGCCTTGCTTCATCTCGACCGTCTCCAACTCCGGTTCCGGCGGGCTGTCGTCAATCCAGACGCCGCCCTCGCGCGGGACGGAGATGGACGGTTTGGCGGGCTGTGCCGGGGCACGGGAAACCGGCCTCCGGGACGCTGGCATCGTGATGGTGGGAGCGGTGGCCTCAGTCACAGGGTTCATCGCCAGGAAGTCCAGGCGCAGGGTGACCTCACGCCTCGGCTTCGCCTTCTCGCCTTTGAGAGCGGACACGCTCTGCTTGAGCAGGTTGCAGTAGAGTTCGAAACCCACGGCGGTGATGTGACCGCTCTGCTGGGCACCCAGCAGGTTGCCCGCACCGCGAATTTCGAGGTCTCGCATCGCGATTTTGAAGCCGCTCCCCAGCTGGGCGTATTGCTTGATGGCGCTCATGCGCTTGCGCACATCGGTCAGCAGCCGCGCGTGGCGGGGCAGGAGGAGGTAGGCAAATGCCTGGTGCTTGTAGCGGCCCACGCGCCCGCGCAGCTGGTAAAGCTGGCTCAGCCCGAACCGGTCCGCCCGGTCGATGATGAGGGTGTTTGCGTTGGGAATATCCAGGCCGCTCTCGATGATGGTTGTGGACAGCAGCACGTCGGCTTCGCCGTTCACGAACATGGTCATCACGTCCTCCAGTTCGTCGCCGTCCATCTGGCCGTGTCCCACGACGACGCGCGCCTGCGGCACGAGGGTCATCAGCCGGGTCCGCATCGCCTCGATGGTCTGCACCCGGTTGTGGAGGAAGAACACCTGCCCGCCGCGCTCGAGTTCGCGCAGAATGGCATCGCGGATGACGCGTTCGTCGTAATGCTCGACGATGGTTTCCACCGGCAGGCGGTCCTGGGGGGGCGTTTGGATGGTGCTCATGTCACGCGCGCCGGTCAGCGCCAGATAAAGCGTGCGCGGAATCGGGGTCGCGCTGAGCGTGAGCACATCCACATGCGAGCGCATCAGCTTGAACCGCTCCTTGTGCATCACGCCAAAACGCTGCTCCTCGTCGATGACCACCAGCCCCAAGTCCTTGAAAGTGACATCGCTCTGCACGAGGCGGTGGGTGCCGACCACGATGTCCACTGCACCAGCCGCCAGCTGCGCCACGACGCCAAGTTGTTCCTTGCGGGTGCGATAGCGGGATAGCAGTTCCACCCGCACGGGATAATCGGCCATGCGCTCGCGGAAGGTGTTGTAATGCTGCTGTGCCAGCACGGTCGTGGGCACCAGCACCGCCACCTGCTTGCCGCCCATCACGGCCTTGAACGCGGCGCGAATCGCCACCTCCGTTTTCCCGAAGCCCACATCGCCGCAGATGAGGCGATCCATCGGCTTGGGCAACTCCAGATCCTGTTTGGTCTCCGCGATGGCGCGGTGCTGGTCCGCTGTTTCCTCGAAGAGAAAAGCGCTCTCGAATTCGCGCTGCCACGGCGTGTCCGGCCCGAACGCGTGCCCGGGTTGGGTGGCCCGTTTGGCTTGGATGGCGAGCAGCTCGGAAGCGAGGTCCCGAACGGCCCGCTCGGCCTGCTGTTTCGTCTTTTCCCAGCGCTTTCCGCCCAGCGTGTTCAGCGGCGGCCGAACCTTGCCGGCGCCGACGTATTTGCTGATGAGATGGGCCTCCGTAACCGGCACGTAAAGCCGGGGCGGCTCGCGGTCCGCATCTGAAGGGGCGTATTCCAGCACCAGGCACTCCTGCCCGCTCTCCGCTGCCGCGGGAACGTCGGGCTCGAGGCGGGTGCGGTCCTTCGTTCCGGCCGCCGGCAGCACCTTGAGGCCACGGAACCGCCCGATGCCATGCTGCAGGTGCACCACGTAGTCGCCTTCTTCGAGTTCCGTGAAATCAATGTCCAGCGCGGAGCGGGCGGCGATCGCGTGCGGAGATTTCATGCGGCGCGGCCGTTGCACCTTGTAGCGGCCGAATACCTCCGCATCCGTCACCACCACCACTTTGGCCGCGTCGCATAGGAAGCCGCGCGCGAGGGTGCCCAGCCCCAGCATGGGCCGGCGGTTTGGCCCCGGTCGGTGGTCCTGTTCGCCCGCCGCGTTCGGGACGGTTTCCTGCCAGACCTCCTCGAAGCGCTGGGCCTCGCCGTCATTGTTGCAAACCACCTGAACATGGAAACCCTGCTGCTGCCAGCGGACCAATTGGTGGAAAAATGCCCGGCGTTGGGCCTGGGCGATCTCCGGTTCCGGCATCCGGTCAGAGATGGGCCGAAAGGCTTCGAGCGAAGCGAGCAGGGGCGGGTGGTTGGCGGGCCTGGCGGGTGAACGCGTCCCCTCCGCGTTAGCCGAAGCCTCTGGCAAGGTCGGGACCGAGGCCAACCCCTCGTCGTCTGTCAGGGCCAGCACGGTCAACCTTCGCCGCCGCAGTGCGTCCCGCAGTGCGTCCCAGCTGGCGATGAATGGGCTTTCGGGGGGAACCTGCTCCCCGTAGCCCAAGGCGTGCGCTTCGACCGCCTCGGGGTCGCTCAGCAGCACGAGCGTGTTGTCCGGCAGGTAATCGATCAGGGAGGCCAGCGGTTCGGCGGGTTGGCTCCTGGCCTCGCGTTTCAGCACTCCAATTTCTCCCGCTGGCGGCAGGATCAATTCGGTCAGTTGGCCGCCCTCGCGGGACACTTGGGTGACCGGATCAAACGTCCGCAGCGATTCCAGCTCGTCGCCGAAGAACTCGAGCCGCACGGGCCACGGGCTCGTCAGGGGAAACACATCCACGATGCCTCCGCGCAAGGCGATTTCCCCTTTGGCCGAGACCTGCGCCTCTGAGTCATAGCCGTTGTCTTCCAGCCATCCGACCAGGTCGAGGGGATCCACGCGTTCACCACGCCGCAACGTGCGGGTGCGCGCGGCGAGCATCGCCGGCGGAAACGTCCGTTGTAGCAGGGCGGTGACGGAAGTGGTGATCCGCGGTGCGCCCGAATGGCCGGCCTTGCCCGGGAAGGAGCCCATCAGGCTCACCAGGGTCTCCAGCCGCTCGCTGATGACATCCGCATGCGGCAGCTTGTCCTCGTGCGGTAGAATTTCCCAGGCGGGAAAGAACTGAAGCGGGATGGTTGCAATCGGTGCGGTGGGTGCGTTTCCGACCGGCTGTGCAGCTGAAACTCCCCCGCTCCCGCGCCGGGCAACCCCCAGCCATGTTTCAAGGTCCTGATGAAGGGTTTCCTGAGCCTTCAGGTTTTCCGCCACGAGCAGGAGGGGCCGGTGGGGGAACTCCCGGTGCAGCCAAGCCGCCAGAAACGCGTGCCCCGATCCCGTCACACCGCCACAAAGCAAAGTCCCACCCGACTCCACGCGCCGCAACAGGTCCTGTGCAGCGGGAGTTTTCCGGAAACGCGAAAACAATTCGTCGAACATGCAGGCGAAGACCCGCCAGCGGCACTCAGGCTGGCACCGGCCTTAAGTCCGAGTCAAGGCGGTGGACTCGCTGCGCAGAAACCGATGCTATGTGATCACTCCGTGTGGCGTTTCAGCCGGGCGGCGTAAAAGCCATCGAAACCTTCGCGGTCGGGGCGCAGGTGCAGTTCCTGTTCCAGGCTCCACGCGGCCCCACGCTCCTCCAGAAAGGCCTGCACCTGGCGCTGATTCTCGTCCGCCAGCAGGCTGCACGTGGCGTAGACGAGTTTGCCGCCGGGGCGCACGAACTCCGAATGGCTGCGCAGGATGCGGGCCTGCAAGCGGGTCAGGCGCTCCACCTCCTTCGCAGTGAGTTTCCACTTCAGATCGGCATTGCGCCTCAGCGTGCCAAGTCCGGAGCAGGGCACATCCAGCAGCACCCGGTCCGCGGCGAAGCGCAGATCGGGATGCGCCTCCAGCCGCTGCAGCAGGCCGATGCGCAGGTTCTGGACGCCGGCGCGTTGCGCCCGCTGTTCGAGTTCACGAAGGGGCCGCTCGCGGATGTCCAAGGCCAGCAGCCGCCCCTCGTTACGCATCAAGGCTGCGAGGTGCAGGGTTTTTCCGCCGGCCCCGGCACACGCATCAATCACCTGTTGCCCGGGCTGAACCTCAAGGAATGGTGCGATCAGCTGGGAAGCCGCGTCCTGCACCTCGAACAGGCCTTCACGGAAGGCGGCGAGCTGGTTCAGCTTGCGCCGCTCGGTGAGCCGCAGGCCATCCGGCAGGTCGGGCACCGGCTCAGTGGCCACGCCCTGTTTCGTCAGCACCCCGCGCAGGTCCACGGCGCTGATGCGGAGCGTGTTGGCCCGGAGGAACACGTCGGCTGGCCGGTTTAAGGCGCTCAGCAGGCCGGGCCAGTCGGTGCCGAAGTCACGTTCGCCCATCGCATCCAACCAGTCGGGGATCGATTCGCGGATGGCACGCGACGCTTCGCGTGCTTTTGCCCCGGCCACCTCCGGCGTCTGCCGGTTGTCAGTGGAAGGTAGCGTATCGCCGCCCATCCGGAGTTGCCAATAGGCTTCCCATACGGCCTGCAAACGGGCCTCGGACATGGCCTCGGGAACCAGGCACTCCGCATCGGGCAAGCCCGCCAGATGCCAGTGCCAGCGCCACCAGCGGACGTTCTCGTAAACTCCTTCGGCAAAGGTCCGGCGGTCGCGTGCCCCCCACTTGCGGTTTGCTTGCAGCCGTGCGTCCACCACCTGCGCCACGTGTTGGCCGCGGGCAAACACATCGGCCAGCGCAGCGAGAATCTCGCTCAGGATGTTTGGATGCAGCGTCATCCGGGGAGGGTATGGGGTAATCCGCCATCCGTAATCATTTTTCGGCCGCCATCACCGCCCGCTTGGCTGGTGGGTGATTTCGCAAAGCAGCCTCGCGCACTGGACGACTGCGCATCGACTGCATACCCTCGGACAACGCGGGCAAAAATACGTTCCGCACTACGCCGTCCAGCGCGGCGACCAAAAACCCAGTTCCGACTTACCATCCCGACAATCATGGCACCCTCTTCACTGCTCGTTCGTTTGTTTCTCACCTGCGCTGTGATCGCGCTTCATGCCGTGGCGCTGGCGGCGGAGAACGAGCAGTGGCTGAGCTATCCCGGCAGCGAAGGCCCGGGCAAAGGCAAACACATCGTCCTGATCGCGGCCGACCAGGAGTATCGCAGCGAACAGTCCATGCCGATGCTCGCCAAGATCCTCAGCACCCATCAGGGCTTTCATTGCACCGTGCTCTTCGCCGTGAACGACAAGGGCGAGGTGGATCCCACGATGCCGGTCTATCCCGAGAAGGGTAAGGAGTTCAAACCGCATCACATCCCGGGCCTGGAGCACCTCGCCAAGGCTGACCTCGTCATCTTTTTCCCCCGGCTGCTCACGCTCCCGATGGCCGAGCGCGAACTCATCGTGAAGTATGTGGACTCCGGCAAGCCCATCATCTCCATCCGGACGGGCAACCACGGCTTCCACGCTCCCTTGCCCTATAAGATCAACGGCAAGCAAGTCCGCTGGGGCGAAGACATCCTCGGCGGTGCTTTCCTGGGCCACCACGGCCGCTGGCAGGCCGACTCCACGCGCGGCAGCATCGTGCCCGAGCAGAAGGATCATCCGATCCTCATTGGCGTGACTGACATCTGGGGCAATTCGGACGTGTATCGCACTTACAAGGAAGGCACGGGCCTGCCGACCAACTGCACCGCGCTCGTCTGGGGCCAGCCGCTCATGGGCCGCCAGCCCGATGACCCGCCGAACCCGAAACTGGAGCCGCTCCCGGTCGCGTGGTTCAAGCACTGGCAAACCAGCGAAGGCAAGCAGGCCCGCGTTTTCCAATCCACCATGGGCAGCGGCACCGACTTCGAGAATCCCGGTCTGCGTCGGCTCGTCATCAATGCCGCCTATTGGTGCATGGGCATGGAATCCGCCATCAGCGCCCAGCGCAGCGTGGCCATCGTCGGCACCTACCAACCGCTCAAGAGCGGCTTCAATTACTCGGCCATCGGCGTCGTCCCGAAGCCGGTTTCAGCCTACCGGTAACGTTCCCCTCCCGCACCCAACCCAGTCATGCCAACCGTCACCTCGCTTCGCCGTTTCGCCCTTGTCCTGCTTGCCGCCGCGCCCTTGCTCGGCGCGCAGGTCCACGCGGCTGCACCAGCCTTCCCAGTTCAACCCATCTCCGAAGCGCAGGCGGCGGAATACCAGCTCGACGGAAAGTTCTTCCGCAAGGCGACGCTGGTCCAAGACATCCTCATCGCCACGTCCGAGAAGGTTTCCGACTTCACCCATCGCGAGGCGGCCTATCAGTTCGACATGGTCATGAAGACCCTCCGCCCGGAGATCGCCCAGCGCATCCGGGACAAGAAAGTCTTGTGCGTGCTCGTCGCCCACAACGAGCTGACCTCGGACGTGCCGCTGTTCAAGTCCGACAAGACCGGCAAGGAACTCGACTTCTACAACTGGCGCCAGCGCGGCTTCCTCACCAAGAAAAATGGCCGGTCCGTCGTGCTCTTCGCCGAGGAAGATGTCATGGAATACGACGGCGGCATGCAGATGGAGAGCATCCTCATCCATGAGTTTGGGCACGTGATCCAGGGGGCTGGCTTCGATGCCGAGTTACAGGCCAGGGTGCGGGCAGCCTACGAAAACGCGAAGGCCAAGGGCATCTACCAAGATGGCTACGCCGCCCAGAAGTTCCGGCGCGTCACCAGCGAAACGCCCGTCCGCCTGCTCGATGCGCTGGCCAAATCTTTTCCCGACCAGCCCAAGGACTTTCTCCGCGCGTGCCTCGACGGCGGCGACATCTTGGTCAACGGCCGCACCGTCCGCGCTGACGCTCAAGTAACCGGGCACGACAAGGTGCTGATCGTCTTCGGCGGGCCGAAGCAATGCTACGCGCTGGTCAATCCCGCCGAGTATTGGGCCGAGGGCGTCCAGGCCTGGTTTGACACGAACCGCACCATGGACCATGACCACAACCACATCCACACCCGCGCCCAGCTGAAGTCCTACGACCCCGAGCTCGCCAGGCTCTGCGCCGACGTCCTCGGCGATTCCGACTGGCGCTTCGTCTCGCCGCGCACGCGCGCAGGGCAGGGGCATCTCGTCGGCTACCACCCCGCCACCGCCCCCAAGGTCACCAAGCTCCCGCACATCGACGAAGCCGCGCAGGACTACTACGACAAATACTGGCAGGACTATTGGAAGCGCCTCCACCAGAAGCACCCCGCCGCGCCGGGTGGCAAGCAGGCCAACTAGCCGGCGATTGCCCCAGTCCGCCTGCAGCCGGAGTGACAGTGAAGCGGTAACCAGAACCGTTCCGCCATTGCAGGTGGCTCAATCTGGACCAAGCAGGCCCGCCCGGTCACGGAAGCCCGCCCGTTGCCCGCCTGGGAGGGAAATCACCCCGGGGTGCTTGGATTGGTCCGGCGCTCTTCTGCTGCCGTGGCCGCGATGATCTTGTCGGCCATGCCGGGATACATTTGGCGTATGCACGTCGGGCAGAGGCTGTGGGAGACGGTGGCCAGCCCATGCTTCACGATGTAGGAATCGACCGCGTCCCAGTAGCCGCTGTCGTCCCGGATCTTCTTGCAGGAGCTGCAAACGGGCAAAAGCCCTTTCAAGGTCTTGATGTTCTCGATCGCCGCCTGGAGTTCCCGCAGCAGGCGGTCACGTTCCTGCACGAGCTGGTCCCGTTGGATGCCGTATTGGATGGCCCGCACCAGCATGGCCTGCGTGAACTCTCCCTTGACGAGGTAGTCCTGCGCGCCGAGCGAGAGCGCCTTGAGCGCGGTCTGCCGGTCGTTGAGCGTGGTCATGAGGACGGTGGGGGGAAGCCGGAGGTGGGTGGCCGCGGCCTCGGCCAGCAGTTCCAGACCGTCGCCATCCGGCAGGCGAAAGTCCAGCAGCAGACAGTCGAACTGCTCGGCCTGCAACGCTGCCAGGCCCTCGGCCTTCGAGCGGGTCATCACGAAGCGGTAGTCCCGGCCCTCAGCATCTGACTTGCCGAGCATCCGCTCCACGTTCATGCGGTCGATGTCGTCGTCGTCGATGACGAGCAGTTTGAGCTGGGCGGGCAAGTTCATGGCCGAGTGTCAGGCAATTTCTGCAAGGGATGGGCGTGGGGTGCAAGCCCATGATTGAAGGGAGTGGCGGCGATCCGCTGAACGGCCCAGACGGGCTTGGCGGGGTGGGGGTGCGCGGCGGAAGGCATGGGGGCAGGGGGGGCTGCGTCGCGGCCCGGCATCAACCGGCTTGGTTCGGGGAGGAGATGGTCTTGGGCCAGGTGAAGGAGAATCGAGCGCCGCGCGGCGTCCGGTTCTGCAGCCCCACGACGCCTCCATAGTGCTGCACGAGCCGTTTGATCAGGGCGAGCCCGATGCCGCTGCCCTCGACTTTGTCCCGGGGCTGCAAGGTCTGGAACATGCCCCAGATGCGCTCGTGATGTTCCGGCGGGATCCCGGGGCCGTCATCATCCACCTGGAACTCGTAAAAGTCGCCCCGCTCGTGGACGGAGATCTCGATGAGCCCCGTCTTGCGGTCATGGTGTTTGACCGCATTGTTGACCAGGTTCTGCAGCACGGTGCGCAGGGGAGTGACGGCCGTGGTGAATCCCGCCGGCTCGCCGAGGAGTTGGACCCGGAAGCCCGGCGGCACTTCGATGAGGGCGGTGATTTCGGCCACCATTTCCCTGACCTGCACCGGCCGGACCGCGTCCTTCACCTTGTCGGCCCGCGAATAGGCGAGCAGGTCATCCAGGAGGCGCTCCATGCGGCGGACACGCTGGCGCATGAGCCGGAGGTTCTCCCGGATGGCCGGCGACTGGTTCTCGCCCAGGTCCTCGCTGATCCAGGAGGCCAGCGTGTCGATCGCGCGCAACGGGGACTTGAGGTCGTGCGAGGCGATGGAGGCAAACTGGGCGAGATCCTGGTTGGAGCGCTTGAGAATCTCGTTGGTCACCTCGAGTTCCATGGAACGAGCGTCCACCCGTTGTTCCAGCTCCGAGTTCAGCCGGAGAATCTCCTGGGCGGACAACCAAACGGCCAGCAGGTCTTCCATGCGCCGGGCAATGGCGGTGAGCAGCCAGCGCGCCTCGGTGTCCCAACCTGCGCCGGTGTTGTCCTGGCTGAGCCACAAGATCCAAGGCGGGGCCCCCTGGGTGCGGAGCGAGATGCCGAGGCCGGCTTGGCTCTGCAGCGTCTCCGCCAGGGCGGCGGGCACGGCGGCGGGTTCCGCGGGCCCGAAGGCGATCGGGTCGCTGGCCGCATGGATTTGGCGGAACACCGCCGCTGTCTCGGGAGTCATCGGGCCTCGCAGGCCCTGCGCGGCGCGCCGGCGCGAACGGTCGGCGGCGGAATGGGTGGTGACGCCCCACTCCGCGGCGGAGGGGTCGGACGGGGCCAGCAGGAACGCGGTTCCGCACGGGATGATGCCGGCGATTTCATCCAGCGCCGCTTCCAGCGTGCCTTCCCGGTTGTTCACACGACGGAAGGCCGCGTTGAGTTTGTCCACGCACTCGAGGGTCCGGATGTGCCGGAGGCGGGCGGCTTCCGCCGCCTTGCGCTCGGTGATGTCGCGGCCGACGCCGAGGTAGCCGGTGATCGCGCCCGTATCGTTGCGCAGGGCGGAGACGGTGAGCAGGACCGGCACGCGCGCGCCGTCCTTGCGCACGTAAGTCCATTCCCGGGTCTCCGGATCGCCACCGCGGGTCTTGGCCACGAAGACCTCGAAGCCTGGCTCGATGGCCCGGCCCAGCTCCGCCGACAACTCGGCGGCGCGGGCGACGACCTCGGCCGGATCGTGGAACACGGCGGGGGTGAGCTTGCCGACCATCTCGTCGGGCCGGTAGCCGATCAACTCTTCTGCCGCGGGGTTGAAGAGGGTAATCGTGCCCTCGGTCGTGGTAGCAATGATGGCCGCGCCCGCGCCGGTGAGCAGCGTGCGTTGGAAGGCGAATTGCTCGGCCAGCGCCGCCTCGGCCGCTTTGCGCAGACTGATGTTCTGGATGAACGCAACCACCAGTCTCCCGAGGGACGTCTCGATGGGGGTCAAGGCGATCTCAGCGGGGAATTCGCTGCCGTCTTTGCGCCGCGCGTGCAGATCCATCCCCGGTCCCATGGGCCGGACTCCCGGTGAGCCCGCGTAGCGCTGCCGGTGGGCGGCGTGGGCGTGGACGTGGCGAACCGGCACGAGCACCTCGACGGACTGGCCGAGCAACTCCTGCCGGAGGTAGCCCGTGTCGCTCTCCAGCCGGGCGTTCACCATGCAGATCCGGCCTTCCGCGTTCACCATGACAATGCCGATGGGGGCGAACTCCACGAGCGTGCGAAACTCCTCTTCGCTCCGGCGCAGCGCCGCCTCCGCCTGCTTGCGCTCCGAGACATCGCGCGCCGCGCCGCAGAACACCGTCCGGCCCTCGATCGACACCAGACGGCAGGCAATCTCGACCTCGATCATCGAGCCATCTTTCCGCCGGTAACGGGACTCATACCGCACGCCTTCCGGCGCACCCGCCAGGCGTTTGAGCAGTTGGGGAAATCCGTCGGGCACCGGGCTGGTATCCCAATCCTGAATCTTCAGGCGGAGGATCTCTTCCCCGGTGTAACCCAGCATGCGGGCAAAGGAATCACTAAAACGCCGCAGGTTCCCTTGGTCGTCGACAATGTGGATGCCGTCGGTCGCGGTTTGCAGGAACACCTGATTCTTGAGGCTTTCCTTGCCCAGCGCCCGGAGGCCGGAGCGCCAGCTTTCCAGCGCGAAGGCCAGCGCCCCCAGCAGGCCGGCGGCCAGCCCCAAGCCCACTGCCCGGGCCACCAGCCGCCAGGCCGAGGCCGCCTCGCGCGGCCAAGCCGCCACTTCGACCCGCAGGCCCATGCCGCTGGTGCTGGTGGTGAGGGCCCGGCTGGTGCGAACCTCGCCAGCGGGCTGCTCGGCGAGTCCCCACACCTGGGTCATTGGCCCGTCGCCGTTGGCAATCCAAACCCGCAGCTCGTGCTCAGGACGTTCTGCCGTCAGCCGCCGCATGAGGAGGGACAGGTTCACCACGCTGGTAGCCACCCCCGTGAAGGCCGCCTCTCCGGGCGGGGCGTCGTCCCGGTAAACCGGCATGCGCAGCACCATGCCCATGCCGCCCTGACGGAGCTCGTAGGGCCCATCCCAGTGCGCCAGCCCTGACTGGATGGAAGCTTGAACCAATTTGCCCGCTCGAGCATCCGCACGCAGATCGTGCCCGATGGCGGCTTCATTGCCGGCCAGCGGAAAGCTGTAGCGCACCACTCCTTCAGGCGACCACAGCAGGGTTACGCCCTGCCCCGCCTTGCGTGCCAATCCGGCCACGCGGCGGGCGAATTCCTCCTGGTTACGAATATCCCGGAGGGGCAGCTGCCGCAGGGCCTCCACGAGATGCTCGGAGTCGTCCAGGGCATCAGCCACGCGCTCAATGGCGAGGGTGGCCGCCGACTCAGTGTGCGAGCGGGCCACTTCAGCATCCATTCGGCCTATCACAAAGACGGCTCCGCCTCCGGCCAAAAGCCCCACCAAGGTGGCGAGCAGGCCGGCTTGCAGGGCACCCCTTCGCTCAGGGCTGCCGGCCGGCAGCTCACTGGAGCCACGGTCAGCAGGTGGGCGGCTCCTCGAGAGGGCCAGCAGGGTCATCCCCACCCCCAAGCCGGCCACCAGCAACCCGCCCATGGCCGCGCCCAGCTTCAGCCGGTCGGCAAGGGCAGTCCAGATGGTGCTTTGAACGGACGTCCATGGGATCATCTGCCACAAACGCACAGC
>CAZQEW010000111.1:0-2986 GCA_964591495.1 uncultured Klebsiella sp. | reverse complement strand
GTGAGACAGGTTTCATGCTGGCTCGCACCGGGGTGCGAGCTCGGCTGGCCAAGCTGGCTCAGCAACGGATTCAGATCGCGGTCCATCACGAGCATGCCGGTGACTTTGCCGGCCGTGTTCCGGACGGGCTTGAGGAACCGCAGCTGCGGCCGGGTGGGATCGTGCCGGAGGGAAAGGTGGATTTCCCCCGGCGGCAGCGCCAAGGCCGGTGGCAGCTCCTGGGCGATGGTGGTCGCGTTGAGTTCGCCCGGGGTGGCGACCCGGGGCTGCCGGTCGGCCGCATTGCGCTCCACGCGCACCAGCTCCCGGGCACCCGCCGTGACTTCAAGGTAGCTCAGCCGGGCAATGTCATCGCCGTGCTGGATGGCAGCGGTAAAGACTTGCTGGAGGCGCTGCCGCACGGATTCCTGCCCGCCGCCGGAACTCGCGTCCCCCACCGCCGGCAGCGCGGCAAAGAAGTGCGCATGGGCGCGCATCTCATCAACGCTGCCATCCAACAGGCGCCGGTCAAAATCGGCCTCCTCCGCGAGCGCCAGCACGGTATTGTCCAAGGCCGAGACCGTGGCGTGGCGCCGCTCTGCGCGCCAGAATAGCCCGCCCAGACCCACGAGCAGCGCGAGCAGGCCGGTGGTGAGCAGGACGTGGGGTTTTCTCCGGGCCAAGGCGTTCATCCAGCGGGGGGGAGAGCGGGAAGGCTGGGCGCGCCGGAGCTGGCTGCACCCGGCCGCAGGGCCATGGGCATCACGCGGAACATGCTAGCAACAGCGCCGGACGGCGTCCACGACCGGGTGGCAGGTGCCCGCTCGGACGGCGGACGGTAAACCTGGGCAGATTTGGCCGTGAGGATTGGGCCAAGGCGTCGGGCAGGGATCGGCTGCTCCGGTTGGGTGCTGGCTTGGAACATCCCGTCACTGGTGGATTTTCTGCATGGCCGATGCCAGTTCGAAGGCCGTGAAGGGCTTGTTGATGGTGGCGTTGACCTTGAGGTTTTTGAGCTCATGGAGGGAGGCGCCGTCGAACCGCCCGCTCATGGCGATGATGGGGATGTTGGGCAATACCCGGCGCACGGCCCGGATGAAGCTCAGGCCGTCCATGTTGGGCATGTGCATGTCCGTGAGCACGGCGTAAAGTTCTGCCTTGTGGCAGGCCACTTCCATCAGGCCCTCGGCTCCGTCACAGGCCAGCATGGGCGTGAAGTTTAACCCTTCGAGCAAGGCCGAGCCTACGTTGCGGATGGCGGCCTCGTCGTCCACGAGGAGCACCCTCTCCCCGTTGCCAGCGAAGGCCACGGTCTTGGTGGGAGACGGCTCGGGGGCGGCGGTGCCAGCGCGTTCCGGCGGCAGGTGGATGGTGAAACACGCGCCGTTACCAGCCTGCGAGTAGACCTGGATGAATCCGCCGTGGCCCTTGATGATGCCCATGACGGTGGAGAGCCCGAGCCCGGTGCCCTTGTCGGGGGCCTTGGTGGTGAAGAACGGGTCGAAAATCTTCTCGATGATCTCGGCGGGGATGCCCGCACCGGTGTCCCGGATCCGCAACCGCACATAATGGCCGGACTTGGCTCCCGGCACGGAGGCGGCGTAGAGGGCGTCCACTTCCACCTCGTCGGCCTCGATGCTCAGCTTGCCGCCCATAGGCATGGCGTCGCGGGCGTTGACGCAGAGGTTGAGCAGCACTTGATGGAGCTGCGTGGCATCGCCGAGCACGGGCGAGAGGTCGGGGCTGTAGCGCACGCTGATGTCGATGTTCTTGGGGAAGGTGCCCTTGATGATGCCCTGCATTTCCTTGATCAGGTGCTTCAGATTCACGGCCACCCGGTCTCCCTCCGCCCCCTTGGCAAAGGTAAGGAGCTGGCGAACCATATCGGCGGCGCGTCGGGTGCTGCTCTCCATGGTTTCCAGCATGCCGGAATCTCCGCCCGGCTGATGCCGGAGGAACTCCATGCCCATGAGGATGGGCGCCAGGGCGTTGTTCAGATCGTGGGCGATGCCGCCCGCGAGCGTGCCAATGGATTCGAGCCGTTGGGAATGCTGCAATTGACGTTGCGCCTCGCGTTCCTTGGAGATGTCCCGCAGCAGATACTGCGTGCCGGTGACCGTTTTCCCCTCCAGCACCGCCGAGATGCTGAGCTGCAGCCAGATGCGCCGGGACTTCGAGAGCCGGCACTCAAACTCCAGGCGGGCGGTGTTTTCCTCGTTGCGCAGCAACCGGTGGCGATAGTTGGCCAGCAGATCCGTCGTCGGTTCGTCGAGATAATCGGCCAGCCGAAATTTTGGGAGCTCCGCTGCTGGGATGCCGAAGAGCTCCACGAACCGCTCATTGGCATAGGTCACCTTGCCCTCGACGTCGTCCACCATGAGGGCGTCGCTGATGTGCCGGATTACGCTCTCGTAGCGTTGTTGACTGGCTCGGAGGGCAAGATCGGCTTGGATGCGCTCGGTGATGTCCTGCACGGTCCCGCGCGCGAGCAGCGGTTCGCCCGTCGGGGAATAATCGACGTGGCACTGCTCCTCGACATATTTGACACCGCCGCCCGGCGGACAGATCCGGTGCGTGTAATGGTAGGGCTGGCGGGTGATGAGGGCTTGTTGATAGGACTCGTCCACTTTGCGGAGATCGTCGGGATGAACGAGGGCAAGGAATCCTTCCAGGGTGCCGGTGAAAGCCGCGCGTTCGATGCCGAAAATCCGATACACCTCCTCGGACCAGTAGAGATGATTCGTTTTGGGGTTGTGCTCCCAGTTGCCAAACTTGGCGATCCGTTGGGCGTCGAGCAAGCGCGCTTCGCTGGCCTGCAGCGCGGTTTCCGCCTCCTTGCGCTCCGTGATATCAACCAGGCAGCCCACAATTTCCTGGGGCGCGCCGGAGGTGCTCCGCACCAGCGACATCTGGTCGCGATACCAGCGGAATTTACCGCCCCCTGCTTCGAGGCGGTAATCCAGCTCCTCGCGCCCCGTCTGGAGCAGCTGCTGGCGTGCACTGGCCA
>CAZQEW010000110.1:0-15839 GCA_964591495.1 uncultured Klebsiella sp. | reverse complement strand
TCCAGGTGCGCGGCCCGGGCGTCTTCCGCACTTACTGGAACCGGCCCGAGGCGAGTGCCGAGTCGTTCGACGACGGCTGGTTCCGCACCGGCGACATGGCGGTCATCGAGCGCGGTTACTATCGCATCATGGGCCGGCTGTCCGTGGACATCATCAAGAGCGGCGGCTACAAACTCAGCGCCTTGGAGATTGAGGCCGCGTTGCTCGAACACCCCGACATCCGCGAATGCGCCGTGCTCGGCCTGCCGGACGACACCTGGGGCGAAGCCGTCACCGCCGTGGTCGTCTTGAAGACGGGCGCATCGCTCGAACTCGCTGCGTTGCGCGAGTGGTGCAAGGGCCGCCTGTCCGTTTACAAAATCCCGCAGCGCCTGCGCGTGGTCGCCGAACTCCCGCGCAATGCGATGGGCAAGGTCACCAAGCCCGCGGTGCGCGCGTCGTTTACGCAGTAACCCATTCAAAACGAGCACCGGCTTCTGCAAATTTCAGTCCATGAATTTAGCCGACAGCCTCTACCGAAGTGATTTTCTGAAGAACACAGCGAGTTCAGCCCCCGCCGTCAGGCTGCTGGAGCTGAACGCCTCCGGTGCGCGGGCCGGCGAGAAGCGCAGCACGGTGCGGCCGAGCTTGCCGGTTTCCCGGTGGTTCAGGGGCAACTGGTCATCAGCCTGGTTTAGGAGCAGCGCGTCGCGGTTGGCGTGGAGGAAGCGCTACGCCATGAGTTCGTCCCCGTTGGGCTGGCCCACGAGCGCGGGATGAGGCTCCGCGAGCAGGTAGCCTTTGAGCTGAACCGGGACGTGGGATTGAGGATGCAGATAGGCTTGGAGTATTCCGCCTGATTCGGCCTGCAGGCGCTGCGGGTTGGCGAACTGTCGGGGCAATGGCTGGTCAGGGTGTAATCCTTCTTCGCTGGCTGCGCTGCTGGTTTGGCAGTGGCTCCGGGTGCCCGGAACCGGTTGGCGGCGAATATCAGTTCCTTGATGGTTTGATTCGTGACAGCGCTCATCGGCGACATGACCGCCCTGGGGTTCGCCGTTGGGGCATTGGTCAATGCATACGTGACCTAACCCCGAAAAGCTGGACGTGACATTTCTGGAGTCCTGCTGGGAAGAAAGCAGCAGCAGAACATGATAAAAAGTCGATTCAGTGAACAACAGATCATCCACACCCTGCCCGAGGCCGAGGGCGGCAAGACTTTTGACCGCTGGTTGCAGCGTTTATCTCAAGGTGCGCTCGGTGGCGGCGAGGAGGTCGGACACAGGCGGATAGAAGCCCAAACAGCCCTCCGAGTCTAACCGCTTTCGCGGTTTGCCACTTCTCGGCTTATCGGGTTTGCGGCCGATCGGCGCAAAAAGCGTTGCGCGCCCCCTGCGCGGCCGGCAATCAGCCCTCCTGGGCTGCTCGAAAGGCCTACTTTTTCAAAGTTTCCGATACTCGCAAACACACCCGACACCCGCAAACAGCAGAGCGCAGAAAAGCCGCCCAAACAGCCCGCTACTCCGAGTCGAACGCGCGATCAAAACGCCTTAAAACGAATCGTAGCGCGTTGGTGTGCTGAAGCATCCAACCGCCAAGTCGCTATCGTGAAGATTTGCCCGGAACGTGTGATGGGAAGCGAACCGAGGCGATGGAGTCCGCGCTGAATTGGCGGTCAGAGCTGGCTGCGTTCGAAACAAAAATGATGATTTTCCGACACCGATGAACGGTGGAAAACAGGGGTGATACGGCCGAATCTGTTGTAACAAACCGTTGTAACTTTGCTTCCAATCGTGAAGAAAACCAATAAATAAAGGCTGGTGGGCGAGGAGGGACTCGAACCCCCGACCAAATGCGTGTAAAGCATCTGCGCTAGCCACTGCGCCACTCGCCCTGACCACCGGGCGAATCTTGACTAGCCGGCGGCGAAAGACAAGCCCGGCCCGGAAGTTGCAAGAGGCAATCCGATCAGGAGATCGCACTCCCGGCCAGCTGCACCAAGTCCGGGGCCGGTCCCAGTGCGGCGAGCAATTGCCGAACGGTTTGCCGTTGGCCAGGGAGCACCAAGTCTGGCGCAAGTTCGGCCAACGGACAGAGCACGAAGTGGCGCAGGTGGGCGCGCGGGTGAGGCAGGGTCAGGGCGGCGGACTGTCTCACCTCGCGACCCCACGCGATAAGGTCGAGATCGAGGGGGCGAGGTTCGTTGAGAACTATTTTGGGGCGCCGCCCGAACTCACCCTCGATGCGCTTGAGCTCAGCCAACAACAGTTCTGGGGTCAGGCCCGCCCGTGGTTGAAGAACCGCCACCGCATTCACAAAGTCCGGGGAGCCGGGCGGGCACTCGACCGGGATGCTGCGCCAGAGTGAGGAGCACAGGATCGGGGCCGAAGCCAAGTCCGCCAGCCGGCGGCATGCATCCCGCAGCAACCGGGTGGAATCACCCTGATTGGAACCGAGGGCGATGTAAGCCTTCGGCTCCGGGTTGTCCGTTCGGAGTTCCTGTTTCACTTCAAGCCCAGCACGTCCTGCATGTCGTAGAGTCCGGGCGGCTGCTTCACGACCCACTGCGCCGCACGGAGTGCGCCGTTGGCGAAGGTCTCGCGGCTGCTGGCCTTGTGCGTGAGTTCCACGCGCTCGCCGTTCGCGGCGAAGATGACGGTGTGGTCGCCCACGACATCGCCGCCGCGCAGGGCGTGAATGCCGATTTCAGAACTGGTGCGTTCGCCGGTGATGCCCTTGCGACCGTGGCGAAGCGCCTCGGCCAGCTGCACCTGGCGCACGTCACCGAGGATTTCGAGCAACGTCGTGGCGGTGCCGCTGGGGGCATCTTTTTTCATGCGATGGTGCATCTCGACAACTTCCAGGTCGAAGCTCGGGCCGAGGATTTCCGCCGCCTTGCGCGTAAGCCAGAAGAGGGTGTTGACGCCGGTGGAGTAGTTCGAGGCCCAGACCATGGGGATCTTCGCGGCACAGGCGCGCAGCTCAGCCTTTTCCTTCTCGGCATGGCCGGTGGTGCCGACGATGAGCGCCTTGCCCTGCTGCACGCAGAGGTGCGCGAACGGCAACGTGGCCTCATGGAAACTGAAATCAATGACGGCGTCCGCCTTGGCCAGCAGAGGGGCCAAGTCATCGCCGAGGTCGATCTGGCCTACGACTTGGAGGCCGGGCATTTGCTTGGCGCAGGCGATGAGTGTCTGGCCCATGCGACCCTTCGCGCCGGTGATGATTACGTTGGTCATGTGATGAACGTGGTTCAAACCGCGCCGCCATCGTGGGGAACCCCGAACTGCGCGGCAAGTCTTACACGCACTTACGCAAGTCCATACGACCGCATCTTCGCCCGCAGGAAGACCGCCGAGTCCGCGATGTCCTGCATGCCGGTGGCCGGGTCCGGGCCGTCTTCGATGGAAATCCAGCCCTTGAAGCCGACGCCTTTTAGGATCGCGAAAATGCGGTCGTAGTCGTTCAGCCCGCGCCCGATGACACCGTGTTTGAGGAACGGCGCGTAGCCAGTCGTCGCGTTCACATCCTGCTTCCGCAAGTCCTCAATAGTGCCGCCCTCGAAGTAGCGGTCGCTCGCGTGCATCGTGACGACGCGATGCTTCACAGCTTCGAGCACGGCGATGGGATCGTCGCCCGCGATGATGGCGTTCGACGGATCGTAGTTCACGCCGAACCAAGGCGTGACTGGGATGGAATCAACCAGCTCGACGAATGCATCCAGCCGCTGCGCGAACTCGGGGAACTGCCAGAGCGTGTCCTTGTAGTGGTTCTCAATGATGAGCGTGACGCCGGCGGCCTCGGCCGCGGGCAGGAGGTCAAGGATGCACTCTTTGGCCCAGCGCAGGCCGTCGGCGCGCGTGACGTTCGGCCGCCATTGGCCGGATAGCACCCGCTGATATTTCGCGCCGAGCGCAGCAGCGGCGCGGAGCAAGGGCTTTTGCCGCTTGACCTCCGCCTTGCGTTCCGCCGCGTCGGGCCGCGTGAAGTCCGGCGCGCAGCAGAACATGGGAATGGTGCGTCCCTGCGCCTCGACGCGCCGCCGGTAACGCTCGCAGGTCGCGAGGTCTGTGATGCCGGGGAAGCCGTAGTAAAATTCGTGCCCGTCCAGGTCGAGCTGGGCGGCCAGGTCAATCCACTGGTCCACCGTCATCGTGCGCTCGACGCAGATGGTCTCCAGAAAACACTTGGGCATCGTGGCCAGGGGCATATGAGGTGTGCGTTCTCAGTGAGAGGACGCAAAGCGCGCAAAGGATTTTCCCTGTGGAACTCTTCGCGAACTCTGCGTTCTTTCGCAGCTAAGAATTGGGTTTCAACACGGCTTTCACGTAGTCGCCGCCATGCATCTTCTCGAAGCAATCACGCCAGTCGCCGAGCGGTGCGACGCGGCTGATGATGGGATCGAGGTTGATCTGGCCGGCGGCGATCATTGCGATGACGCGTTCCCAAACCGGCCAGTTGTGGGAGAAGCTTCCGCGCAACTGCACGGCCTTGAGCACCAGCGGATCCAGGTTGTAACCGAGGGGCTGGGGCCCCCACCCCACCTTCAGAATCTGCCCGCCCGGCCGCACGGCTTGCATCGCCGTCTGCAAAGTTGCGGAGACTCCCGCCGCATCAATCACCACGTCCACGCCGAGGCCGTCGCCAAGTTCACGCACGGCGGGCAACGGGTCGCCCGTGACCGTGGTGTGTGCGCCGAGTTGTTTGGCCACCGCGAGCCGCTGCCCATCCGCCGGCAGCCCGGCCACGATGACATGCCGCGCGCCCGCGAGCTTCGCCATCACCGCGCAGAGCAGGCCGATGGGGCCGGGGCCCAGCACCAGCACCGTGTCACCGAGCTGGACACGGCCGTTCATCGCCACCGCGTTGTAAGCCACGCAACACGGCTCCGTCAGCGCGGCTTTCTCGAACGGCAGGCCGTCCGGAATGCGGTGCAGGCAGCGCGCTGGCACCTTGACGAACTCCGTCATCGCACCGTCCACCCCGTAACCGAATCCGAGCCGGTGCGGGTCGAGGTTGTAAAGCCCCTGCCGGCTCAAGGGCGACTGCTCGTCAATCACCGCCGCGGTCTCGCTCACCACGCGGTCACCCTCGGCAAAGCCTTTGATCTCGTGCCCCGCCTGCGCGATGACGCCGCCGAACTCATGCCCGAGCACCACCGGGTAATTCACCTTCCAGCTCGCGCCGCCAAGCCACTGGTGCAGGTCGCTCCCGCACACGCTCACCGCCTGCACCTGAAGCAGCACGTCGCGCGGGCCGATGTCGGGGTAGGCCACTTCGCGCAACTCGACGCTGTGCGGCGCGGCGGCGTAGTTCACAAGGGCGGGCATGCGGGTGCTCATGGGCGGAAGCGTCGGAAAGCGGGTGCCGTGCGGCAAGGGGAATCGACCAGCTGGATTACGTCGGCGTCACCGTCTGGTCCTCGTCCTTGAGCTCGCCTTCCCAGCGGGCCATGACGGCGGAGGCGAGGCAGTTGCCGACGAGGTTCACCGTGGTGCGCGCCATGTCCATCAGCTCGTCCACGCCGAGGATGATGGCAACGCCTTCCAGCGGCAGGCCGAAGCTGGCGAGCGTGCCGGACAGGATGACCAATGACGCGCGCGGAACCGCTGCGATGCCCTTCGTCGTAAGCATGAGCGTGAGCATCATCATGAGCTGCTGGCCCAAGGTCATTTCCACGCCCGCCGCCTGTGCGACGAAGACGGACGCGATGGCGAGGTAGAGCGTGCTGCCGTCGAGGTTGAAGGAGTAGCCCGTGGGCAAGACGAAGGAGACGATGCGCTTGGGCACGCCGAACTCGGTCATGCGCTTGAGGGCGTCGGGCAGCGCGGCGTCGGAGGAGGTGGTGGAGAAGGCGATGAGCGCCGGCTCCTTCACGGCGCGGAGGAACTTGCGCAGCGGAATGCGCGCCCAGAGCGCGACCGGCACCAGCACGACGAGGCAGAACACGACCAGCGCGCCATAGAGCGTGAGGACGAGCATTCCGAGGTTCTTCAAGACACCTAGTCCGCTGTGCCCGACCGTCACGGCCATCGCCGCGCCGATGCCGAAGGGCGCGCAGAGCATCACAAGGCCGGTGAACTTGAACATCACCTCGCTCAGGCCCTCGAAGAAGTTGAGCATCGTCTCCTTGGGTTTGCCCTTCACCTGCGCCAGCGCCAGCGCGAAGAGGATGGTGAAAACGACCACTTGCAGGACATCGTTGTTGGCCGCGCTCTCGAAGAAGCTACGCGGCGCGATGTGCTCGATCATTTCCTGTGTGGTCTGGGTTTTCGCGACGAACTCCCTGCCCTTGTCTGCTGAAGGTGGCAGCACCACGCCGACCCCGGGCTTGGTCAAGTTCACCGCCAGCAAGCCGATGGCGAGCGCGAGCGTGGTGACGACCTCGAAGTAGATGAACGACTTGAAGGCGAGTCGGCCGACGGCTTTCAAGTCATCGCTATGCCCGGCTATGCCAATGATGAGCGTGCCGACGAGGATGGGCACGATGATGCACTTGATGAGGTTGAGGAAGAGCTTGGAGACGACCTTGAGGTTCCGCGCCACCATCGGGTAGTCCGATTCGGGAAAGGCCCATCCAATGAGGATTCCCGCGACCATTGAGATCAGAATCCATTGCGTCAGGCTGACGCGGCGAAGGATGTTCGGCATGGGGCGGTGTTTTGTTCGAGCTTAGGAGCGTCGGCGGATGGTGTCGAGCCCGCCGGGTTTTTTCCTCGTCAACCCGTGCGGCCCGGCGATAGTGCGGCCATGGAAGTCCAAATCGCGAGCTTGTGCGACTCAGCCCAGGATTACGGCGGGAAGCTCTGCCTGATGGGGGCGTTCGACACGATTTTAGTCCGTCAGTTTCCGGCGCTGCATCCGTTTTGCTCGGTCGCGCTTCGCATCATTTTCCGGGACACCGACGAGGGAAAACACACCCTGAGGGTCAATCTCATCGACGATGATGGCCAGAGCCTGTTGCCGAAGATCGAAACGCCGATCGACATCCGCCTGCCGGAAAGCCAGTTCTTCGCCACGGTGAACCTGGTCTTCAACCTTCAGGGAATGCGTTTCAACAAGCCGGGCCAATACTCCCTCGATATTGCCCTCGACGCCAAGATCATCGCGCGCATCCCGTTGCAGGTCCTGCTCATGCCGGCCGATGGGACACCGGCCAGCTAGGCGTTTCCCTTAGTCACGGTAGGCCTTGGCCTGCCTGCTGGTTTAGGGGCCTCCCCAATTGTTGCCTCCCGCCGCTGCTCCTACCTTGGCGGCGTGAAGACAAGATCGGAACGACAAGAAACGGTGTGGTGCCGGGCAAGAAACGCGCGGCCCATCGTCCCGGTCTGGCTAACTCAACCCATCAGAGGCTCCCTATGAACACCCACGAGAACAGCAATCACATCATCACCACGCTGGCCGAGTCCAAGATGTATCAGGACTACGAGCGGGCCTTCAACGAGACCACCGGGCTGCCCGTCAACCTTCGCCCGGTCGAGAGCTGGCAGCTCCCCCACCACGGCCGCCGGAATGAAAACCCTTTCTGCGCCATGATGGCCGAGCGCAGCCGCACCTGCGCTGCCTGCCTGCAAGCCCAGCAACAATTGGCCGATGCCGCGAAGTCTTGCCCCGCTTCCGTAACCTGCGCGTTTGGGCTCTGTGACTCCGCCGTGCCCGTTCGCACGGGGGACAAGACGATTGGTTATCTTCAAACCGGCCAGGTCTTCCGCCGCAAACCCACGGAGGCCCAGTTCGAGCGCGCCGCCAAGCTGGCGGCCGACGCCGGCGTCCTCCAATCACGCGATGAACTGCGCGCAGCCTACTTCAACACCCCGGTGCTGCCGCCCAAGCGCCATGACGCCGCGCTCAATCTCCTCAACACGTTCGCGGACCACCTTGGCCTCGTCAGCAACCAGATCATGGTCCGCGCAGCCAACGCCGAGCCGCCGATGATCACGCGCGCCAAGCAGTTCATCGAGGAGCACCACAAGGAAGACCTGTCGCTTGGCACCGTCGCCAAAGCGGTCAACACCAGCACCTTCTACTTCTGCAAGATGTTCAAGAAGGCCACCGGCATCAACTTCACGGATTATCTCTCCCGCATTCGCATCGAGAAGGCCAAGAACCTTCTGCTCAATCCCAATCTGCGCATCAGCGAGATCGCCTACGAGGTTGGCTTCCAGTCCCTGACGCACTTTAACCGCATCTTCAAGAAGCTCGCGGGCCAGTCCCCCACCCAATACCGCGCGCATCTGCCCACGATGGTCTAGCCACACTGTTTGGAACCCAGAACTTATTTCACATGAGTGCCAAACCCATAACGTCGGCGGACGGGTCGGACCAGACAACGGCCATGTCCCACGAGCCCACGCACGATGAAATCGCCCTGTGCGCCATGTCCATCTGGATCGAGGAAGGGCGACCCGAAGGTCGTGACCTAGACCATTGGTTACGCGCGGAGGCTTGGCTCCGTCAGGCCTCCAGAAACCAATCGCAGGTGCAGTCCCGCCCCGCCTCCCGTTCGCGAAGTCGGGCCAAATCACGTGCCGCCGCCGTGGCGGTTTAATCGTGCCAGATTCGCTGGGGGGCATATCCTCCCTGCACATGGCCGCCGATCCCAAGATGACCGAGGCCCATCTAACTGGGCGACACGGGGTGTTGGAGCCTCAAGCCGGCACACCGATGGAACTGTCCCGCCAGCTTCATCACGCCGATCAATCCGTGCGTGAGTTACAGGACCTGCAGGCCGCGCTCGACGCACACTCAATCGTCGCCATCACGGACCCGCGCGGTCTGATCACCTTCGTGAACGACAAGTTTTGCGAGATTTCGCAATACACGCGCGCGGAGCTGATGGGGCAAGATCATCGCCTGATCAATTCCGGTTATCACTCAAAGGAGTTCTTCCGTGACCTCTGGCAGACGATCAGCCATGGCCGGGTCTGGAAAGGCGAGCTGCGGAATCGCGCGAAGGACGGCTCTTACTACTGGGTGGCTACCACCATCTTCCCCTTCTTGGGTCCGGACGGCAAACCCACGCAATACATTGCGATCCGCACGGACATCACCCAACAGAAGCGGGATGAAGCGCGATTGGCCGAGCTCGCGCGCACCCTCGAGGAAAAGAATCGGGAGCTGGAGGCCATCGTTTATGTCGCTTCCCACGACCTGCGGTCGCCATTGGTCAACATTCAGGGGTTTAGCAAGGAACTGGCCCGCGCCTGCGCGAGCATCCATGCCAAACTCGACGGCAACTCAGGACCGGCCAAGCTCAGGGACGAGCTGCGCGAGCTGCTGGATGATGACGTGCCGGAAGCCCTCTCCTTTATCCAGGCCAGCGTCACCAAGATGGACGCGCTCCTTTCCGGCTTCCTCCGCTTCTCGCGCCTGGGGCGCGCGGCCTTGCGCCTGGAACCGCTGCACATGAACGCGATGGTTCACCAGATCGCCCAGGCCATGGAATTTCAGCTCCAGCAGGCCAGCGCCAGACTCGAGCTTGCCCCACTCCCTGATTGCGTTGGTGACTCTTTGCAGGTCAATCAGGTCTTCACCAACCTGCTCGACAACGCCGTCAAGTATCTCGATCCCGCCCGTCCGGGGTCCATCCGGGTCAGCGGACGGGTCGAGGGTGGGCGGGCCATCTACGCCGTGCGTGACAACGGCATTGGCATAGCGCCAGAGCACCAGCACAAGGTTTTTGAGATATTTCACCGGCTCGACCCCGCGCGAGGAGCGGGTGAAGGGCTGGGATTGACCATCGCGCAGCGCATTCTCGAGCGGCAGCAGGGCAAAATATGGGTCGAGTCCAACACGGGTGAGGGCAGCACGTTCTTTGTGAGCTTGCCCGCCGCGAACCCGACAAGCTAAACGGTGTCCGTGACCAACGAAGTGATCATCCTCATTGCCGAAGATGACGCCGGGCATGCCCGGCTCATCGAGAAGAATTTCGCCCGCGTGGGGTTGAACAACTCGATCAAGTGGTTTGAGGACGGACAGAAGATCCTGGACTTTCTCTTTCGGCGGGGCGACGGGCCGCACCGCCAATCGGACGCTGCGTATCTGCTGCTTTTGGACATCCGCATGCCCAAGGTGGACGGCGTGGAAGTGCTCCGCCAAGTGAAGGCTGACAGTGGCTTGCGCAAGCTGCCCGTGATCATGCTCACGACCACGGATGATCCGCGGGAAGTGGCCCGCTGTCACGAGCTGGGCTGCAACAACTACATCGTCAAGCCGGTGGACTATGAGAGGTTTTCCGAAGCCATCAAGCAGCTCGGCATGTTTGTCTCGCTCGTGCAGGTGCCGGAGCTGGACACCCAAACCTGACCATGTCATCCCCCGCCCAGCCCGCCACCGTGCTCGTGGTGGACGATGATCTCGGGCTGGCCCGGTTGATCGAGCGCACCTTGCGGCGGGCCGGGCATACCGCTGCCGCCGCCAATTCAGGCGCGGCGGCACTGGCCTGGTTGCGGGAACAGCGGGCCGACCTCCTCTTGCTCGACCTCAAGCTGCAGGATGTCGAGGGCCGCGAACTGATCAGCCAGCTGGAGGCCCAGTCCCGGAGTCTCCCCTTCATCGTCATCACCGGACAAGGCGACGAGCGGGTCGCGGTGGAGATGATGAAGCGCGGAGCGCTGGACTATCTGGTGAAGGACGCCCAGTTCCTCGACCTCTTGCCCGCCGTGGTCCAGCGCGCGTTGGCGCAGATCGAGCGTGACCACCGGCTGGCTGTTGCGGAGGAAGCGCTGCGCCGCAGCGAGGCAACCCTCGCCAAGGCCCAGCAAATTGCGCAGCTCGGCAGCTATGAAATCGAGCTTGGCCCCCCGCTCCAGCCGCGCTGGTCGGATCAAATGTTCCGCATCCTCGGGGTCGAACCGGGCGCACTTCAACCCCTGTCGGACGAGTTTTTCAATTGCTACGTCCACCCTGATGACCGCGCCCGCGCCCGGTCCACAATCGAGGCGGGTCTGAAGCGGGGTCGCGGCTGGAGTTTCGAGTATCGCATCATGCGACCGGACGGCGAGCAGCGTAATGTGCACAGTTCCAGCGAGGCCGTCCTCCTCGACGGTCAGCCTGTCAAAATCATCGGCACGTTGCTGGACATCACGGACCGCCGCCGCCTGGAGCGGGAGGTGCTCAACATAAGCGAGCAGGAACAGCGGCGCATCGGACAGGACCTGCATGACGGTATCTGCCAACAGTTGGCCGGCACCGAACTGATGGCGCAGGTCTTGGAACAGGCGCTGGCCCGCCGGACCAAGAAGCTTTCCGCCCAGGCAGGGCAGATCGCGGCGCATGTCCGGGAGATCATTTCGCAGACCCGCATGCTCGCCCACGGCCTTTGCCCGGTGGTGCTGGAGTCGGAGGGGCTGATGTCTGCCCTTCAGGAATTGACCCATACCACCGGGAAGATGTTTGGCGTGAGCTGCGTCTTCCGATGCGACCGGCCCGTGCCCATCCATGACAACACCGTGGCCACGCATCTCTACCGCATCGCGCAGGAGGCCGTGAGCAATGCTCTCAAGCACGGTAAGGCCCGCCAACTGGAGATCGGGCTCGCCGCCGAATCGAACCGCATTTTCCTGGCGATCAAGGACGACGGCATCGGCATTCCCGAGCTCCCCCCCCGGACCGGCGCCGGGCTGCGCATCATGCAGTATCGCGCTGGCATGATCGGGGGCTCGATTGTGGTGCAGCGCGGGTCCCCAGCGGGCACCACTGTCGCGTGCTCGGTTCACCAGCCGACCCGCCCAGCCAAGGCACCCCTGCCCCAATGAAAAGCCCACGCAAGAAATCCATTGGCCCGGCCCGCAAGCAAATCCTCATTGTGGATGACCACCCGATGATGCGCGATGGCTTGGCCGCCCTGATTACCGCCCAACCTGATTTGGCGGTTTGCGCGCAGGCCGCCGACGCCGGGGAGGCCTTGCGGGCCGTTGAAAGCCAGCGCCCCGATCTGGTGCTGATGGACATTTCCCTCCCGGGAAAAAGCGGGCTGGAGGCCATCAAGGATCTGCAGGCGGTCGCCGCCGGTTTGAGCGTGCTGGTCATCTCCATGCATGACGAAGCGCTTTACGCCGAGCGCGTGCTGCGCGCCGGGGCCCGCGGCTACGTGATGAAACAGGAAGGCGGCAAGCGCATCATGGACGCCATCCGCGCGGTGTTGGAGGGCCGCGTCTTCGTCAGCGAAAAGATGTCCGCGCGCATCATGGACGCCTTCACCGGCCGGCGCGCGGGTCCGGCCGCCTCGCCGGTGGAAACGCTGACCGATCGCGAGTTCGAGGTGTTCCAATTGATCGGCCGGGGCCGCAGCACCAAGGAAATCGCGGGGCAGCTACACCTCAGTGTCAAGACGGTCGAAGTCCACCGTGTGAACATCAAGGGGAAGCTCAAGCTCGCCACCAGTCCCGAGCTGATCCACTACGCCGTGCGTTGGGTGGAATCCCAGCCCACCTGATCGTTCAGCTTGGCCGAACGGCACGCGGTTTTCGGCTTAGCCGCAGCAGAAAGGCCGCAGCACGTTGCCCGCGACGCGCAGGGCGTCCTGCCGACCCGCAAGCGTTTTGCCAAACGTCGGATCTTCCACCTCGATGCAGACCGGCCCGCGGTAGCTCGTCGTCATCAGTTCCGCCATGAATTTGCCCCAATCCATCTCCCCGTATCCCGGGAGGCGCGGGGTATGCCACTCGTTCGGATGCGCGAAGACGCCCACCTCGTTGAGCCGGTCGCGATGCAGTTTCACGTCTTTCGCGTGGAAGTGGAAAAGCTTCTCCTGAAACTCGCGCAACGGGCTGGCCGGATCCATCTGCTGGAGGACGAAATGCGACGGGTCATAGTTGAGGCCGAAATGTTTCGAGGGAATGTCGCTGAAGGCCCGCCGCCAGATCACGGGCGTCGTCATCAAGTTCTTCCCGCCCGGCCACTCGTCGCGCGTGAAGGACATGGGGCAGTTCTCAATGCCCACCTTGATGTCATGGTCTTCGGCAAAGGCGATCAGCGGTTTCCAAATTTTGAGGAAGCGCGGCCAGTTGTCGTCCACGCTGCGCGTCCAGTCGCGCCCGACGAACGTGTTCACGTGCTTGAGCCCCAGCACGCTGGCGGCGCGGATCACCTTCCGGAGATGCGCCACCGCGACCTGGGAGACCTCGGGGTTCGGGTCGAGCGGGTTGGGGTAATAGCCCAGTGCGGTGAGCGAAACGCCGTGCTTCGCGCACAGCTCGTGAACCGCCTCCGCGCGCGACCTCGTAAAGCCCTCCACGTCAATGTGCGTGATGCCGGCGAACTTCCGTTCCGCCTTGCCCACGGGCCAGCACATGACCTCCACGCACCGGAACCGCTCGGCGGCGGCGAAGGCGAGCACCTGGTCGAGCGAAAGTTCCGGCAGGATGGCGGAGACGAAACCGAGTTGGAACATGGCGCGAAGCTAGCGCAGCAACCACCGGGCTGTCGCGCCAGAAAAGCGCGCGGCGGCCACCGCTCAAGCCTTTGGCTGGTCGCGGCGCGGGAACAACGCCGCCGGCTCGCCAATGGTGTGACCGCCCGGCAAGCCGCCCCAGACCGCCAACGCCAGCTGGTCCGGCACGCCCGGCAGGTTCAGCTGCGTAAAAATCTTCGCCGCCGTGCCGGGGATGAACGGGTGCAACAGCACCGCCAGCACCCGGCAGGTCTCGACGAGGTTGTAGAGCACTTCGTCCAGCCGTGCGGCCTGCGCGGGATCTTTGGCGAGCTTGAAGGGGGCGGTCTGGTCCACGTATTGATTCGCGCGGGTCACGAGCTTCCACGTCTCGACCAGCGCGCCTTGCAACTGGCTTTCCCGCAGTGCCGCGATGGCCGCCTGCGCGAACTGATTGGCCTCCGCCGCCAGCTCGTCGTGCCGCGCGGGCACCACGCCGGCGCGGTAACGCTTCAGCATGGAGAGCGAACGGTTCACCAGGTTGCCCAGCCCATTCGCCAGCTCCGCCTGATAGCGCGCGGCAAAGCCCGCATCCGTCCAGTTGCCGTCCGGGCCGATGTCCAGCTCGCGCACGACGTAGTAGCGGAAGGCATCGAGGCCCCAGTCATCAATGACCGCCACCGGGTCCACCACGTTGCCCGTGCTCTTGCTCATCTTCGCGCCGTCCTTCTGCCACCAGCCGTGGACGAGGAGCTGCTTCGGCAACGGCAGCCCCATCGCCTTGAGCATGATCGGCCAATAGACCGCGTGGAACTTGATGATGTCCTTGCCGATGACGTGCGCGTCCGCCGGCCAGGCAGCGATTGGCGATTGCTGATTGCCGAATGTCGATTGGCCATCGGCGATTGGCGATTGCAGCGCGCCCAGCACTGTCGCATCGCCCAGCGCGGCGGGCACCGAGACGTAGTTCACCAGCGCGTCGAACCACACGTAGGTCACGTAGGCCGGGTCGAAGGGAAGCGGGATGCCCCACGTCAGGCGCGCGGCCGGCCGGCTGATGCACAAGTCCTCCAGCGTGTTGTTCTTGAGGAACCCGAGCACCTCGTTGCGCCGGTAGTCCGGCTGGATGAATGACGGGTTGGCCTCGATGTGGTCAATAAGCCACTGCTGATGCGCGCCGAGTTTGAAATACCAGTTCGTCTCCGAGAGCTGCACCACCTCGCCGTAGTGCGGAGGGAACGAGCCGTCCGGCAACCGCTCCTTGGCCGTGACGAAGGTCTCCTCTTTCGTGGAATAAAACCCCTCCGTGCTGGCCTGGTAAAACTGCCCCTCGGCATGAAGCTTCGTGAGAATGGCCTGCACCACCGCCTTGTGCCGCGCCGAGGTGGTGCGGACAAAATCATCGTTCGTCAGCCCGAGCTTGGTGACGAAGGCCTGCCAGCTCGCCGCCAGCTCATCGCAATAGGCCTGCGCGGATTTGCCCTCCGCCTGCGCGGCCTGCTGCACCTTCTGCCCGTGCTCGTCCAGGCCCGTGAGGAAGAAAACTTCTTCGCCCAACGCGCGCCGGCTGCGGGCAATGACATCCGCAAGGACCTTCTCGTAAGCGTGGCCGAGGTGCGGCTGGCCGTTTACGTAGTCAATCGCCGTCGTGATGTAGAAACGTTTGCTCATCTGCGGGGCGCAGTGTGCGGGAGGGGAAGCAGGATGGCAACGGCGAGGGCGGAGCGGGTTGCCGGCGATTTGTAGTCGCCGTGTTGTTAGTGCATAGCTCCAAAGCGACTCCCTTGTCGGTAACCAGAGACGCCGACTGCAAGTTGCCGGCAAACCCTACTTCGCGCCGCGCAGGTGCTGGTCGAGAAACTCGTAGGCCACCTTGCGGGCGTCGTCGGGGAAGGCGTGTGGGCCTTTGGGATAGTAACCGACCAAGTCCCCTGCCCTGCCGTGGAGCGCATACACCGGGCGCGCGGCGGCGAGGACGTCGCGCACGCCGGACACGTCGAAGTCGGTGTCGCCTTCCGCCGAGCAGGTGAGGAACGGGCGCGGGGCGAAGGCGGCGACGATTTCCGGGAAGTCGAACGGCATGCGCGTGGCGTCGTTGCCAAATTCGCCGGCGATGCGCGGCATATAGACTTTGCCGGTCCAGCTCGGGAGGTCGTCCTTGCGGAAGGTGGTGAAGCCGCAGCTCGACACGATGACGCGCAGGCGCGGCTCGAAGACGGCAGTGAACATCGCGTTGTGCCCGCCGAGCGAGTGGCCAATGACGCCGAGGCGCGCGGCGTCCACCTCGGGAAGTGATTCCAGGAGGTCCACGGCGCGGACGTTGTCCCAAATGGCTTTCATGGTGCCGCTGGCGTAGCCGTGGCGCGGGTCGAAGTCATACTTGGAATCGCCGAAGCTCGGGTAGTCGGGCGCGAAGGCGACGTAGCCGCGCTGCGCGAGGTGGAGGGCGTATTGCTTGGGGTTGTCCACAATGCCGGCGGACTCGGCTTTG
>CAZQEW010000109.1:14843-15860 GCA_964591495.1 uncultured Klebsiella sp. | reverse complement strand
AAAGAGGCACAAAAGGCGCAAAGAGCAGATGCGTTTGCGAGCGTCCGCTTGAGTTCCCCTTTTGTGCTTTCTGCGCCTCTTTGTGGCTAATCCAAATCTCCAACTATGAAACAACTCATCCTCATTCCTATTGTTGCTCTCACCGTAGCGCTCCCCGGCTGCCACTCCGGTGGTGCCTTCGAGGCGCGCAACGCCCAGCGCTACGACCTCGAAAACAAAGCGCCCTTCGCGCTCATGGACGCCCAAGTCCAGCGCTCCGTGACCAGCTCCGGCATCCAGAAGCAAACGCTGGAGGACGGCCGCCTGCGCGTCGTCGCCAACGTGCGCAACCGCGAGGCCCGTCGCATCCAGGTGCAGATTAGCTGCGTGTTCAAGGACGAGGGCGGCGCGGCCACCGGCGACGAGACCCCGTGGACCAACCTCATCCTCACCGAGAGCGCGCAGGAAGCCGTCGAGTTCGTCTCGATGAACAACAAGGCCAAGAACTTCACCATCCGCGTGCGCCAGGCGCATTAATCCGCCCACCCTCCATGCCATCAACACAACAAGCTCTGCTTACTGCGCCGAAGCTCGCTGTGTATCAGCGTTACGGGGGCGACATTGACTTATGGGTGCGCAATGGCCGTAAGGAGTCAGAGATTGAGATGAATGACGACGATTGGTTCCTAATCGCCGAGCTTCTTCAAGGGCTGCGGATCGTGAATATCGGGAAGGCTTCGCCTGCTTTCCAAGCCTCGATTGAAAAGCAGGTCGTGGATTCCACTTTGGACGACCAATCGAGGAGGATTTTGCACCAACTTGCCACCTCCAGATCAAACGCCTCCTGTTGAAGATGACTTAGGCGGTTTCAACCAGCCGCCGTTCCCGAACATGAAAACCACACTCCTCCTCACCGCCCTCGCCCTCCCGCTCGCTGCGTTCGGACAAGCCAAAGCTCCCGCCTCTCCGCCCGCGAATGCCCCGGTGCCCGTCACCACCGCGCCTGCAGTGCCCGGCGCAACGCCCGGCACCTACGTG
>CAZQEW010000109.1:0-14817 GCA_964591495.1 uncultured Klebsiella sp. | reverse complement strand
AGCCCATCACCGGCTTGCCGCAGCTCATCACGCCGCAGCAGGCGCAGACCGTCATTGAGAAGTTCAAGGCCGCCTACCCCAAGCTCGGCAGCCCGCGCTTCCTCATCCACGTGAACCGCGACCTCGTGGACGAGAAGACCGGCGCGCGCCTCGCCTCGCGCAACGAGCGCACTGAAACCACGCGCACCACCGTGGACTCCACTATCGCCGCGCCCGCGAACGCCGCGCAGCCCATCAACACCGTCACCATCAACGCCGGCGGGGCGGTCACGCTTCCCGCTGGCACGCTCCAAAACCAAGTTCCCCAAGGCCCCGGCAAAATCACCACCACCAACGAACGCCAGACCCGCGACAACCGTTTCACCGACACCGCCCGTCCCGAGCCGACGCTCGCCGATAAGCAAACCGCCCGCGACGTCGAGCGCCTCTTCGGTCGCCCGCTCCGCATGGGCGGCGCGTCGCTCGCCGACCAGCGCATCGCCACGCAGCTCATTCCCAGCCGCTCCCTCGACGCGATTCTCGCCGACACCAACGGTGAGGCCGCCCGCAAGGACCGCGAAGCGCTGGCGAAGGTTGCCGACGTGGCCATCGAAGTCCTCATCTCCAGCCGCCAGCTCGTCATCCGCGAAGTCTCGGGCGACCGGGTCCATCAAGTCCCCGACATCCAAGTTTCGGCCATCCGCTTGAAAGACGCCGCCATTCTCGGCCAGGCCAGCGCCTCGGACATCCTCGGCCGCGACCGCTACGCTGGCCGCATCATCACGAACTTCGACGTGCGCGAAATCACCGAAGCCGTCGCCCTCGCCCTGATGGAGGACATGACGCTGACGGTGAAGTGACCAAGCTTCGCAGGAGACGATGTGAGGAGTCTCACTTCAATTCCGAGCTAGGCTCCGCCGAATCGCCAACTGGAAGCTGCGTTCTTCCCTCCCTCTACCTTCATCGGATGAGGGGAGAGGGCCGGGGTGAGCGGTTCGCTTCGTAAGCTTGGTGGCCGCACCCCTCATCCGGCCTTCGGCCACCTTCTCCCCTCGCTCCGCGAAGGGAGAAGGAAAGACAGTCAGAGACGCCACAGGTCGTCGCCTACTTGAAAAGCCCCCCGTTCAGCTCCCGCACCTTGCTGATGATGCGTTCCTCCGTTGACTCGGCCCACGGGCCGGGATGCGTGGTGCTGAAGCGCATTGCGCCGCCGCCTTCGTAGCCGCCTTCCTTTAGGATGCGCACGCTCGGGATGTAGCCCATCACGTCGTTCGAGTAGCCCGCAACCCACACGGCAGGGCCGGCCAGCTCCTGTTTCAGCCGCAGCGCGTAGTCCACCACCACCTCGCCGCCGAGCGCGACCATCGTCAGCGCGTCGCCGAAGCGCACGACTTGCACGGGATACGGATACTGCGTCGGCAGCTTCTCGCCCTTGTCCAAGCGCTCCAGCATCCGCTTTGCGTGCGCGGCCTCGTAACGGTCCTTCGAGGCGAGCCGGGCGGTGAATTCCTCGCGCGACGGTGCGGGCGCGTAGTCCAACGGAATCTCCGCATACGCGCTGCGGAGCGGGGCGTTCACCGTCTTCAGCGTCGTGGCGAGCGCGGCCTCGACCGCTGTGGCGAGTGCGCGGCCGTGCTTTTGCGCGAGGTCCACGGTGCCCCGCGGATAAGGATTCTGGTCGCCACCGCAGCCGAGCATGAAGAGCGCGGTCACGCCGGGATGGTCGGCCTCGAAGTATTGCTGCGCGTAGCCCGCGTAGTCGCCGCTGAACTGGTAGAGCGCAAGCGTCGTGTTGTGGCACGCGTAGCCGAAGAGCACCGCGCGCAGCTTGCCGTCCGCGCCCTCAACGCGGAGCACGGGCACGGATTGGTCCACGGGGCCCTCGGGATACGGGCTGTTCGCAAAGCCGGTTTTCGTCGGCAGGCGACGGTTCATCGCGAAGCCTGCGCGCGCGAAGCTGTAGGCCAGCCGGGCCGGCGCACGCGTTTCCAGCGCCTTGCCAATGAGCGTGAACAACTTGTCCTCCAGCTCGCGGCCGTAGGTGTCGCCGAGCGTGCTGGGCTTGAAGTTATCGTCATCAGCGGGCACGCGGCCGACGCGGAACTCCGGTCCGCTGTGCGTGTGCGACGCGTTGAGCAGCAGTCCGCCCGGCGGCAATTGCCACGCCTTCTCCACGCGAGCCTCCAAGGACTTCCGCATCGTGCGCGGGATGCCGATGAGGTCGAGCGTGACGAAGACCACTCGTCCGCCGTGCTCGTCCGCCAGCGCGAGCGCCTTGGCGTGGAGGTCGTCGAATTTGCCTTGGCTTACATTCGTGCGGCTGGCGTAGCCCGCCATCCACATCGCCTGCTGGGGCGTGATGATGGCGGTGGCAACACCGGCTTGCCAGGGAGCGGGGGCTGCGTGAGCGATGAGGCCGAGGAGCGGCAACCCAATTAAGGCGACGGTGATGCGGCGAAGTTGAAGCAAGGTCATGTGCGTGACTGGGAGACACTGACGCCGCATGGCAGCGCGCAGTTCAAGTGAGTGCCGGGCAAGCGAAAGTGCGGAGGCGAAAGCGTTGGCTCACGCCTGCTTCCAGCCTGGCCCGCGCACGACCTGCCCCGGCTTTGCGCCGGTGTGGTCGCCGTCGAGCAGGACTTGCTCGCCGTTGACCCAGACGTGGACCATTCCGGTGGAATACTGGTGCGGCTTTTCGAAGGTCGCATGGTCCTGCACGCGCGCGGGGTCGAAGGCCACGATGTCCGCGAAGTAGCCAGGCCGCAGCCAGCCGCGTTGCTTGAGGCGCAGGTTCTCGGCCGGGAAACTCGTGAGCCGGCGGATGGCATCAGCGAGGGGGATCAGCTTCTCGTCGCGCACGTAGCGGCCCAGCAATCGCGCGAAACTCCCGTAGGCGCGCGGGTGCGTGCTGGATTTTAGGAACACCCCCTCGGGCGCGAGCGACGGCGAGTCGCTGCAAAAGCTCACCCACGGCAACTTGATCTGCTTCCGCACGTTGTCCTCGCTCATGAGGAAATACACCGTGCCCACGCGGCTGCCGTCTTCGACCACGAGGTCCATCGCCGTTTCCTCCGGCGACTTGCCGCGCAGCTTCGCAACCTCCGCGAGCGTCTTGCCGGTGAGCGGCTTGAGTTTCTCGTTCTTGAAGCCGACGAGGATGACGCGGTCGGCGCTGCCGGCGGCCAGGTAGAGGTTTTCCCACTTGTCCGTGGGCGTGGACATTTCGCGGCGCACGCGTTCACGGATGGCGGGGTCCTGGAGGCGCTTGGCCCACTCGGGGTAACCGCCCTCCTGCACCCACGGCGGCATCGCGGCGTCGAGGCCGGTCTGGCCGGCGGTGTAGGTATACATGTCCGCGGTGATGGCCAAGCCACTGGCGCGCGCGGCCTCGATCTTGCGGATGACGGTGTCGAGCTTCGGCCAGTTCGCCTGTCCGGCGGCCTTCAGGTGATAAACCTCGGCGCGAATCTTCGCCTCGCGCGCAATGGTGAGCAGCTCGTCCAGCGCCTCGATGAACTGGTTCCCCTCGCTGCGCAGGTGCGAGATGTAGAGGCCGTCGTATTCCGCCGCCACCTTGCACAGCGCGATCAGTTCATCCGTCTTGGCGTAGAAGCCGGGCGCGTAGATCAGCGACGAGGCGATGCCCAGCGCGCCCTCGCGCATCGCGGTGCGGGCCAGCGCCTGCATGCGGGCCAATTCGGCGGCCGTCGGCGCGCGGTCCTCATAGCCCAGCTCGTGGATGCGAAGGGTCTCGGGACCGACGAAGGACGCGACATTGCAGGAAATCTTCCGGCGCACGAGGAAGCGCAGGTATTCGTCGAGCGTCGTCCACTCGACGGGGAACTTGATGTCGCCCTGGTCCTTCGCGATGGCTTCCTTCATCTGCGGGTTGAGCGGACCCATGGACCACCCTTCGCCCATGACTTCGAGCGTCACGCCTTGCCGGATGTCGCTCTGCGAACGCCCGTCGTGGATCAGCGATTCGGTCGCCCAGCTCAACATGTTGATGAAGCCCGGTGCGACCGCGAGCCCGCGCGCGTCCACCGTGCGCCGCGCGGTGACACCGGTGACGCTGCCGACGGCGACGATCTGGTCGCCACGCACCGCCACATCACCGGTCACCGGCGGGCCACCGCTGCCGTTGTAGATCGTGCCGTTGCGGATGAGCAGATCGCAGTCGGCACGAAGGGCGGCGCAGCCCCCGAGCGTGGCTGAGGCGGCCGTCGTGGTGAGGAAGTTTCGGCGCGAGGTCATGGGAGGGGGAGTTTGGCGGGGTAGGGGAGGCATGGCCACCAACCTGCGTTAGCCGCCCTTGGCGAGGTCGAGGAAAACGAGGTGCGACGGGTTGCCCACGGGCGTGTAATGCCCGGTGAACGCCAGCTTGCCGGTGCGGCGGTCCACCCGGAACACCGTGACGTGGTCGGCCCGCTGGTTCAGGCAGTAGAAGAACTGGCCCGTGGGATCAAAGGCGAAGCTCCGCGGATAATTCCCCCGGGTCGGCTCATCCGCCACGAAGGTCAGCTCGCCATTCTTCCCCACCGCGAAAATCGCGACGCTGTCGTGCAACCGGTTGCCGGCATAGACGAACCGCCCGTCGGCCGAGACGAGAATCTCCGAGCAGAAGTTGCTGCCCGCGTAGCCCGGCGGCAGGCTGGAAATCGTCTGCCGCGCCGCGAGCCGGCCGAGCGTGGCGTCGTAGTCGAACAGCATGATGGTCGAGCCCTCCTCCTGCAGCGAGTAGCACCAGCGGCCGTTGCCGTGGAACGCGAAGTGGCGCGGGCCGTCACCGGGCGGCAACGAGACCGAGGGCGGGTCGTTCGGGGTGAGCACGCCTTTCTCCGCGTCGAACTTCCACACGAAGATCCGGTCCAGCCCGAGGTCGGCATGCAGGACGAAGCGTCCGGCGGGATCGGTCTGGATCATGTGTGCGTGCGTGTGGTCGTGCCCGCTGAAGGCGAAGCTGCCCGGCGGCGCGTTCTTGGCCGTGCGCGGTCCGATCGTGCCCGCGTCCTGCTTCACGTCCGTGGCCGGCCCGAGGCTGCCATCTGCCCGGATGGGCAGCACGGCGACGGAGCCGCCGAAGTAGTTCGCGATGAGCAGAAACTTGCCCGACGGATGGAGGCTCACGTAAGTCGGCCCGGCCCCGCCGGAACGCACGGTGTTGAGCAGCGTGAGCTGGCCGTCCGCGCGGTTGATGGCAAATGCGCTGACCGAGCCTTCCTTGGCCTCACCCTGGCGGTCCGTCTCGTTGGTGGCGTAGAGGCGCGTGCCGGCGGCGTTGAGCGCGAGGCAGTTGGGGCTGACGCCGGACTCGTAAACGCCGCTCGGTTTCAGTGCCCCGGTGGCGCGGTCGACCTGGAAGAGTTGGATGCCCCGGCCGTTGCCGGGCGGCAGGTCTACCTGGGTGGGCAGCATGTCCTTGAGCGGCGAACTGAACGTGCCCACGTAGGCCATGAGCGGCCCCTTGCCGGCGGCCGGCGCGGCGGTGGCGAGCAGGGGAACGCCGGCGGCGAGCACGGTGCTGAGGTGCAGAAAGTCACGACGAGCGACACGGGCGGAAACCGGTGAGTGCATGTGTCACGCAAGATAATGGCCCGCCGTCCGCCCGGTCGAGCCAAAGCCCCAGGGCAGGGGAGGGCTGGCCAAGGGCAGGGCGATCCTGCTACAAGAAGCCAACTAAATCATGCGCACGCTCCTCCACCGTCTGCTCGTTCTGGCTTCCCCCGTCCTCGCCGTCGCCGCTCAGGCGGCCGATCTGCCACCGATCCCAGCCCAGCCGCTGGCCAAGAAAGGCGAATTGCTCTTCGCCGATGACTTCTCCGGGGCGGAACCGGCGAAGGTCTGGCATCGCGTGGTGCCGACATTCGTCGTCGAGCAGGGCGCGCTCAAGGGCACGCAGACGCGCGACAAGGATCAGCCCAGCGCCGACGGCAAGTCCGTGGTGCGGGCGCACGCGGCGGTGCACGGCCTGGAGATCCCCACCAAGGACAGCGTGGTGGAGTGCCGCATCAAGTTCGACGGGGCGACGATGATTGACGTGGAGTTCGACGACCGGAAATACACCGGCGCGCACTACGGCCACATCTGCCGCGCGCAGGTGCGGCTCACCGGCGTGACGCTCATTGACGAGCGGGACGGGACCATGCGCAACGACATTTACGCGATGAACAAGCAGCCGGAGAAGAAGGCCGAGCGCGCCGCGCTCCTCAAGGGCCGGACGGTCACCTATCCCGCCAAGCTCGAAGCCGGCAAATGGTATGCGCTGGTGGTCGAGACCGTCGGGGACGAGATGCGGGTGACGATTGACGGCCAGCCGGCGGGCTACCTGAAATCCTCCGGCATCGGGCACGCCACCAAGTCAAAGATCGAACTCGGCGTGGCGGGCAAACACGGGTGGTTCGACGACCTCAAGGTCTGGCGCGCCGAGCCGGCCCGGTGAGGTCGGGCGGGGGCTCGGTTTCGCATGACCGGCAGAGTTGCCAGTTGACGCCAACCGGCAAGCGCCTAGGGTCAACCCATCAGACCCTTCATGTGTGCGCATGCTTTTCCGACGCGACGCCGTGCCTTCACCCTGATTGAGCTCCTCGTCGTCATTGCCATCATTGCGGTGCTGGCCGGGATGCTCTTGCCCGCACTCTCGAAGGCAAAGGCGAAGGCCAAAGGCATTCAGTGCCTCAACAACAACCGGCAGATTTCCATGGCCTCCCGGATGTATCTCGAGGACAGCGACAATATCTTTGTCTTCCTGTGGCGAAATCCCCGTTAGCCGGACGAGCCGACTGCGGCTGCCAGTCTGGTGCCCAATGCCGCCGCCACTTGGTGGCCGGACAAGCTCAACCGCTACATCCCGAACAATCCCAAGTCCTTCGACTGCGTCGCGCTCGTCCTGCCCGCCACGTCCGCGGGCGGCGGGGCGGGAAGCACCAACAAGCTGGGCATCGCCATGAATCACAACGAGTTTGGGATCGTGCTGCCCGTGGGTTCCACCGCGAAGGTCCGTGAAGTCCAGGTGGCCAAACCCTCGGATTCCCTCATCTTTTCGGACGCCGGACTGGTCAGCAACCCCAACGTCACCGACCCGGACCTGTGGACGGAGGCCCCCAATTCGGCCAATGTCTACATGCGCGTCCCCGGCAATGCGCCAAACTACACCAGCGACCCCGTGCGCATGATTGCACGACACAACAAGCGGGCACCGGTCGGCTTCGTGGATGGACACACTGATTTGATGAAGCCCAGCCAGACCGGAATGCAGTTTCCCGCCGGTCACCCGTCGGCGCTTTGGGACAAACAGTGACTCTGCCTGCCATGAAACTTATCTCGCTCATGCTCGTATGTGTGGCGGCCATCGCGGGCTGTCGCAAAAAGCCCGAAGCCAAGCCGGCTCCGGCTCCGGTCCCCGTTCAGCAGGAAGCCAAGGAGCCAACCCTCGAGGAACTCAACTCCGCCGTGCAGGTGTGGTTCACCGCCAAGGGAGGCTCGCCGAAAAGTTTCGAGGATTTGGTCAAGGCCGGATACCTCTCCAAGGTGCCGACCTCTCCGCCCGGGCGGCAATACGTGATTGATGCGCCCAACATCCGGGTGATCCTTCGCTAGGCAGAAGCCTTCCGCTTCGCCTTTCGGCTCCCAGTCGAACCACCGCTTGTGCTACCTGCCATTGCTTGGATTCCCAAGCCGCTGGGCGGAGACTCGCGCCAGAACCACGTCTTAAGTCCGACCTGCCACGGGCAGTCCGGAATTGTCAACGGACCCGGAGGCGCAAATTCCACCGTCTCAGAATGGGGCGCGCTGCACCCCGGCCGGGAATCCCCCGCGCGTCCCACCGCCCGCCGCCGGGGCAGTTTTTGCCGTTCCTCTGTAAAAGCGCAAAGCGCCGACCATCAGGCCGGCGCTTTGCGACGCGAAATAGTGTTCTGCCTACGCCGCGACCGGCGGCGGGCGGAGACCGAGTTCCTCGGTGTCGATGAAGCCCTGGAGCTGGCGCAGGCGGGTGGGGTGGCGCATTTTGCGGAGGGCCTTGGCCTCGATCTGGCGGATGCGTTCGCGGGTGACCTTGAACATCTTGCCGACTTCTTCCAGCGTGCGGGCGTAGCCATCGGCTAGGCCGAAACGCATTTCCAGAACCTTGCGCTCGCGCTCGGTGAGCGAGTCGAGCACGTCGGCCAGTTTGTCCTTGAGGAGGCTGTAGCTGGTCATGTCGGAGGGGTTCTCGGCGCTCTTGTCCTCGATGAAGTCGCCGAAGTTGGTGTCCTCGCTGTCACCGACGGGGCTCTGGAGGGAAATGGGCTGCTGGGCCATCTTCATGATGGCGCGCACGCGCTCGACGGGCATCTGCATCTCGTCGGCAATTTCCTCGGGGGTGGCCTCGCGGCCGAAGTCCTGGATGAGCTGCTTCTGCACCCGCATGAGCTTGTTGATCGTCTCGATCATGTGCACCGGGATGCGGATGGTGCGCGCCTGGTCGGCGATCGACCGCGTGATGGCCTGGCGGATCCACCAGGTGGCGTAGGTCGAGAACTTGTAGCCGCGGCGATACTCGAACTTCTCCACCGCCTTCATCAGGCCCATGTTGCCTTCCTGAATCAGGTCGAGGAAGGAGAGGCCGCGGTTGGTGTATTTCTTGGCGATGGATATGACGAGGCGGAGGTTGGCTTCGACCATCTCGGTCTTGGCTTGGAGCGCCTTGGCGGAGAAATGGAGGAGCTGCTTGTAGGCGTTGAGGTAATCCTCGTAGGGCATGCGGACGAACTCCTCGAGGGCCTTGATCTTTTTGCGCTCGCCGTCGGCGATCTGCTGGGTCTGGGCGGACTTGCGCTGGGCCTCAAGCTCCTCGATTACGCGCAGGCTGGCCTGGACCTTGTCGTGGATGTTCTCGGCCACGAGCGCCATCTCCTCGATCACCTTCTGCTTGTAGAAAAACTTGGGGAAGGATTTTTGGAGTTTTTCATCGGCCTTCTTGAAGGTGGCGTGCTCCTTCTCCTTCTTGGCCTTGTTGGGGGCGGCCTGCCAGTTGGAATAGTGCTCGTCCACCGTCTGGTCCACGATGCGGACTTCCTTGACCAGCTTGCGCAGGGCTTTGAGGTGGTTGTCGCGGCTCTCGATCTTCTTGTCGATGATGACGCGGTCGAAACGCTCCTTCGGGGGCTCGGAGATCAGCTTCTCGGCTAGGGCGATGTGTTCCTTCCCCGCGAAGCCGAAGCTGTAGATGATGCGCTTCACCTCGTTTTCGGCGTCCTCAATGCGCTTGGAAATTTCGACTTCCTGCTCGCGGGTCAGCAGCTGCACCTGCCCCATCTGCTTCAAATACATGCGGACGGGGTCGTCGAGGATGTCCAGGCGGCTCTTGTCCTCCTGCTCCTCTTCCGGCTCGGGCTGCTTGACGCGGTCCACCTCAGCCTGGTCCACGATCTCGATCTCGAGGTTGCGGAGCTTGCTGTAGATCTCGTCGAGATCCTCCGGGGTGACGATGCTGTCGGGCAAGGCGTCATTGATGTCGCCGTAGGTGAGGTAGCCCTGTTCCTGCGCCAGCCGGACCAGTTCTTTCACCTTCTCAGTCAGGTCCACGCCGGCCTGGCTCTTGATGGCCTCGGTAATCTGGGGCACACCGGCGGCCTGATCGGCCGGGAGCGCCTGAGCGGCTGCGCTCAGGGCCGCGACTTCGGCCGGCGAGAGGGGTTGGGGCTTGGCAGCGGGGGCACCGTTTTCTGACTTGCCCGCCTTTCGCGGGGCCGGAGCGGGGGAGGGGGCGGGTTTGGCGGCGGTTTTCGGAGAGCCGGTTTTAGCAGCGGGCTTGGAAGCCTTTGACTTAGCCATATTTTTGGTCGGGTGCGCTCCGGCGTTCCTAGCCGGAAAAGAGCCGCCGAATATGGTTGGCGCTACCCGGGTAGTCAAGGGGAGAACGGATTGGGACAGGGGCGTTTTCCCTTGGAAGCGGTGGGATGAACTCGGCAAAATCACCACATGTTAGCCAAGGTTTGCTCAGCCGCCGTGCAGGGGATTGAGGCGTATCCGGTCGAGGTGGAGGTCAACGTGGGCTATGGCGACACAAACATCGCCATCGTCGGCCTGCCGGACGCGGCGGTGAAGGAGTCACGCGACCGCGTGAGCACGGCGTTGACGAACTCCGGGTTCAATTTTCCGATGGGACGCACCACCATCAACCTCGCGCCAGCTGACGTGAAAAAGGAGGGGCCGGGCTTCGATCTGCCCATCGGGGTGGGCATCGTGGCCGCCAGCGAGCAGATGGCTGGCGTGGACCTGGACGGTTATGTCATGGTGGGCGAACTGGCGCTGACTGGCGGCGTGCGGCCGGTGAAGGGCGTGCTGCCGATGGCTCTGCGCGCGAAGCAGGAGGGCCGCGCGGGGATTTTGGTGCCGAAGGAAAACGCGCCGGAGGCGGCGGTGGTGGCCGGGCTGGAGGTGATTCCGGTGCAGAACCTGCGCGAGGCGGTGAGTTTTCTGGAGGGTGAAGTGAAGATCACCCCGGCAAAGGTGGATTTGGAAAAGATCTTCGAGTGCCAGCCGGACGAACTCGTGGACATGGCGGATGTGAAGGGGCAGGAATCAGTCAAGCGGGCGCTCGAGATCGGTGCGGCTGGTGGTCACAACCTCCTGCTCATCGGCCCGCCGGGCACGGGGAAGTCCATGCTGGCAAAGCGCATACCCACCATCCTGCCGCCGCTTACCCTCAATGAGGCGCTGGAGACGACCAAGATTCACAGCATTGTCGGGCTGCTCGCACCGGGACAGGCGCTGGTGACGCAGCGGCCGTTCCGTTCGCCGCATCACACGGCCTCGGATGCCGGACTGCTCGGGGGGAACATCAATCCGACGCCGGGCGAGATTTCCCTGGCGCACAACGGGGTGCTTTTTTTGGATGAGCTGCCGGAGTTCAAGCGCACGGTCTTGGAAACCATGCGCCAGCCCCTGGAAGATGGCAAAGTGACCATTTCGCGTGCGGCGGGCACGATGACCTTTCCGTCGCAGTTCATGCTGGTGGCCGCGATGAACCCGACGCCGGATGGCAAGATGCCACATGAGTCAAAGTCGTCACCGCGCGAAATCCAGAACTACCTCGGGCGGATTTCCGGCCCGCTGCTGGACCGCATTGACCTGCACGTCGAGGTGCCCCAGGTGAAGTTCCGCGAGATGCAGGCGGCCAAGCCGGGTGAAACTTCCGCGCAGATTCGCGGACGGGTCATTGCGGCGCGAAAGCTTCAACAGGAGCGCTTCGTCGGGAAAAAGGTGACCTGTAACGCGCGCATGGGCAGCCGAGAGCTGAAGGAGTTTTGCCAGCTTGACGAAGCTGCGTCCGAGTTGCTCAAGCACGCGATGACGGAGATGGGTTTCAGTGCCCGGGCGCACGACCGCATTCTCAAGGTGGCCCGCACCATTGCGGACCTAGCAGCCAGTTCAGCGATTACGGCTGAGCATCTGGGGGAAGCCATCCAGTATCGCTCGTTGGATCGGCAGTTGTGGGGGTGAGGAAACCGGAAAAAACGGTTGAGTTGATTTGCCGTCGGCTCACTTCCTGCCGTAAAGCTCATCCGCTCCAACCTGCACTTCCTTCCATCGCCGTTCCCAGTCGTCCCAGTGGGCAGCCCAATCGTCGCCCGTGAACAGCTGACGAGCCTTTGCCATGACTGCAGGCAGAGGTTTTAGGTCGCGTTGGAGCGCTTTTTTGTCTTTCCACATCAGCCAAGTCTCAACCAAGGCGAGGTGGTTCTCCGGAAACTCCGGCGCCAGTTCCACCGCCCGCATCAGGTGGGTGCGCGCCTTGGCCTTGCTGCCGAGACTGACAGGCCAGCCGGGAGCGTCCCGATAAAGTTGGCCGAGGCACCGGTCCGGTCCGGCATGGTCCAGGCGAGGGTTCATGCCGCTCGCGAGCTTCAAACTGCTTTCCAGCTCTCTGACGAGCCCGAGGGCTTCGAGCCACTTCGTGCGGGCGAGTTGCCCAAGATTCATGGCGAGGTAGTAATGCCCCTCCGGAAGGGTGGGCGCTCTGGCCGTTACAGTGCGGCAGACGGCGATGCCCTCCTGGGCGAGGGTGGCCCGCTCTTCATCAGTCACCGCGAATTCCCCCCGCCAGAAGCACGCGCGCCCCAAGGCCCACGCGAAGGCCATGTTGTTGGTGTCGGCCTGCCACATCCTACGGGCAGCCAGGAGCTTCGCTTGCGCTGCATCGGCAAACTGCGCCGAAAACGTGGCCAGGGGGACAGCGGTGGGCTTGGTGGTTGAAGGGGCACCGACCGCCGCGGTGGCCAAAGTGTCCAGGGCAAACCCCAGGACGACGATGATCCACATGCCAGCGACGAAGCTCCCGGGATTGGAGCCTGAAATAGGCGTTGCGCTGACATTGTCAGGGTGCATACAGTGTTGCGATGCGTTTTATGTGGAAACGGTTGCGGTTGGCAACGCTCCCGGTGCTCGTCGCGCTGGGAGGCGGGGCCTGCAGCCGGCTCCACTCAACGCAGTCTGTGTCACCCGCCACATTTTTGCTGCCCGGTCTGATTCAAACATCACCGAAAACCACTCCCGCAGAGCGCCTTGATGTGGCGCGGGAGCCGGTTCCGCAGGTTGCTTCCGTTCAATAACCTATGCGCTTCCCGCTCGCGTTGACGGTCAAAATCGCCCGTCACATCGTCAAACACAAGCTCAAGCGGACTCCCAAGTTCGCCATGGTGCTGCAGCTCGAGCCGCTCCACACGTGCAACCTCACCTGCACCGGTTGCGGCCGCATCCGCGAGTATTCCACTTCGCTCAAGGACATGGTGCCCCTGGAGCAGTGCCTTGCCGCCGCGCAGGATTGCGACGCGCCCATGGTCAGCATTTGCGGCGGCGAACCGCTGATTTACCCGAAGATTGAGGAACTCGTCGCCGGCCTGCGCGCGCAGGGTCGCATCATTTACATCTGCACCAACGGCGTTTTCATGCGGAAGAAGATGCGGGAATACATGGCCGCGAATTTTTCGCCGGACATGGAAGCGAAGTTGCAGCAACTCGTCGCCGAAAAGCTCGTGACGGACAAGGAAGCCGAGGCCATCCGGAATGCCGATGCTGCTGCGAAGGCCAAAGTCACCATCGCGCCGAGCAAGTGGCATTACTGGAACGTCCACGTGGACGGCCTGGAGTTCACCCACGACCTCATCGTCGAGCGCGAAGGCGTCTTCAAGGAATGCGTCGCCGCGATCAAGATGGCCAAAATCCTCGGCTACCAGTGCGCGACGAACACGACGGTCTACCGCGAGACTGACGTGCAGGAGCTGGAGGACATGTTCAAGTTCCTCAGCTCGCTCAACGTGGACGGTCACACCATTTCCCCTGGCTACGATTACGACGCCGCCAAGAAAGACATGGTCAAGCGCCTCGGCAAAGACCCGAAGGAGTTCTTCCTCACGCGTGACATGACGCGGAAGAAGTTCGCCAAGATCGAGGAATGGGGCCGGCTCTTCACCATCTTCGGCACGCCGGTGTATCAGGAATTCCTCGCCGGCAAGCGCGAACTGACCTGCACCGCGTGGGCCATCCCGACCTACAACGTCAAGGGCTGGAAGGCGCCGTGCTACCTGATGACCGACGGCCACTACCCGACCTACGGCGAAATGCTGGGCACGGTGAAGTGGGAAAACTACGGCGTCGTGGACGGCAAGGCGCGCGACCCGCGCTGTGAGCACTGCATGGTCCACTGCGGCTACGACCCAAGCGGCGCGTTGAGCAGCAAGCCGCGCGACACGTGGCTGAACATGAAATACAACTTCGGCCCGCGCCCGGCGGCGTTCTCCGCGAGTGCTGAGCTGGAGAAACGCGCCTTCAACGGGGTGACCATTGGCAAGGGGCACCTCGCCGAAGCCAAGGCCGCCATCAACCCCGCCGCCAACGCGCGCGGTGCCTTCTCCCGCAAGGAAGAGGAGCACACGCACGCCCCCGCCACCGGCGGCGGCTGCAGCACGGGCGACACCTCGCAACGAGACGACCTGCTCGCCAAAATCAAGGCCAACGGCACGGTGACGACGAAGGCGGAATGAAAATCGTCCTCGAACAAAAGGACTTCGCCGGTCTCCCGGTCAACGTGGACCCGGAGATTCTCGGTGGCACGCCGGTCTTTGCCGGAACGCGCGTCCCGATTGACGCACTCTGGGGTAATCTCGCTGAAGGAGCCACGTTGGATGAATTCCTCGACTGGTTCCCGACTGTTGAGCGGTCACAAGCCGAGGCAGTGCTGCGCTTCGGATACCGAACCTTGGCCACGGCGGCATGAAGGTTCTCCTCGACGAATGTGTTCCGCGTCCCATGCGGCGGGCACTCACGGGACACGAAATCTCCACCATTGATGAAGCGGGCTGGAAAGGACTCAAGAACGGCGTTCTTCTGCGACAAGCGGAAGAGCGCTTCGACGCCTTTGTCACTGCGGACAAAGGCCTCCGCTACCAGCAGAATCTGGCGGACCGACGCATTGCCATCCTCGAACTTGGCATCCCGCATTGGCCGCGGTTGCAACGCTTCATTACACAAATTCAACAGGCCTTGGATGCCATTCAACCCGGCGGCTACCACACCCTGAACATTTTCAAATCATGAGCGCACTCTTCCTCTCACCTCCCTCCTTCGACGGCTTTGACGGCGGCGCTGGCGCGCGCTACCAGGCCACGCGCGAGGTCACCAGCTACTGGTATCCCACTTGGCTCGCGCAGCCCGCTGCGCTCGTGCCTGGCTCGAAGCTGCTCGACTGCCCGCCGCACCACATCGACATGGCCAAGTGCCTCGCCATCGCGAAGGACTTCGACCACGTCATCATTAACACCTCCACGCCCTCGCTGAAGAACGACTGCAAGGTCGCCG
>CAZQEW010000108.1:0-15991 GCA_964591495.1 uncultured Klebsiella sp. | reverse complement strand
TTTTGTCGCTGAACTCGGAGTAATCCACGCGGAAGTCATTCCAACCGATGCGCTGCTTGGGCATGCCGGTGGTGCCGCCGGTCTCAAAAATGTTGAAGGGCTTGCCCTTGAACTGCGCGGGCACCCAGACCTCGGGCTGGAGATCGCGGAGCCATTCATCCTGGAAGTGCGGAAACTTCAGCATGTCCTCGAACTTCGTGATCTCCTTGCGCGGGTCGAAGTTCTTCTTGGCCCAGTCCAGCCAGAAGGGGCAGCCAGTGGCGGGGTTGAAATGCCACTCAATGATTTCGAGGAGGTGCTTGTCGAGCGCGGCCTTGGCTTGGGCGACGAGTTCGGGGGCAACAGTGGGGATGGGCATGGTAGTAAGATTGAGAAAGTTTGTTCGTTAGGATGAATCAGGGCTTCACCGCCTTCGCCTTCGCGGAGTCATGCAAGGCGAAGAGGTGCGTGTTGCTGGCGATGTAGATGACGCCGTTGGCGATGACCGGCGTGGAGTAGATCGGCGCGCCGAGGTTGCACTCGCTCAGGACTTCGGCCTTCGGGCCGCCCTTCGCGGCGAGCACCACGAAGTCGCCATCTTCGTCGCCAACATAGACCTTGCCGTCGGCGACCATGGTGGAGCTCCACATGTGCGCCTTCATGTCGTGCTTCCAGTGCAGCTTGCCCGTCTCGGAATCGAGGCAATACACAAAGCCCGAGAAGTCGCCCACGAACAGGAGGCCGGTCGCGGGGTCAATCGACACGGTCGAGATGCTGCGGTTGATGCCCTTGAAGCTCCAGATGACGCCGGTTTTGGTGATGTCGCCGGTCTTGGTCGCGTCGAGGCAGACGAGGTGGCCAACGCCCTCGCCGTGCTCGGGATCCTGGCCGGTCGCAACATAGATGCGGTTCTTCCAGAAGACCGGTGTGGAGTTGATTTCGCTGGGGCCCTCGGCGGCGGGATACTTGATGGGCTTGCCGTCCTTGGCCTTGTATTCGGGCGGATTGGCGTCGTATTTCCAAACGGTTTTCAGGAACGCGCCGTCGCCTTCCTTCTTGGGAATCGCGTCGAAGGCGTAGCAGAAGCCGTCGCCGCCGCCGAAGAAGATGAGGTCCTTGCCGTTGACCTTGCCGGTGGAGGGCGAGCTCCACTGGCCGTGGAAGATGCGGGAACCGATCTTCGCGTCGTCCTCGCCGAGCAGTTCGCCGGTCTTCTTGTTGATGGCGATGAGGCTGGGTGACAGCGGTGACGGGATGTTGACGTGCGTCCAGTCCTGTCCGTTGGAGGTGCAGACGTAGAGGATGTCGCCAACGATGAGGATGGAGCAGTTGGAGGCGTTGTGCGGGAAAACGCCCAACTCGTCCATCATGTCATAGCGCCAGATGATGTCGGCGTCCTTCGGTCCGGGCGCAATGGGCGCTGCGGCCTTGCCATCCGGGCCAACGATGTCGAGGACGGCGTATTTGGCCTCGTCCTTGTAAGGGCCGTCGTTGCCGTTGGCCATGCCGTTCACATCAAGGCAGAGGACCTCGCAGCGGCTGGTAACGACGTAGATGCGATCGCCCTCGATGGTGGGCGAGGACAGGAGACCGAGGCTTTCCCAGTCATTGACCTTGCCGGATTTGAGCTTGGAAACGACGAGCTGCCAGTGCAGGTCACCGGACTTCTCGTCCAGGCACAGGAGGATGGAGCGGTCGCCGAGGTGTTTCTTATCGCGCGGGGAATCGTTGTTGGTGCCGACGTAAAGGCGGCCGTTGGCAATCGTGGGGTTGCCGTAGCTCTGGGAACCGAGCTTGGCGGTCCACTTGACGTTCTTCTGTGTGGCCGGGTCGTAATTCTCGGTGCCCTTGACGAGCTTGCCGGGCTCAAACTTGTCCGGCAGGCCCTTGGCGGCGGAATACATGTTGCGATGCTGCGCGCCGCCCCATTGGGTCCAGTCCTGGGCGTGGGTGATGAGGCCGCCCGCGAGCAGGGCAGCGGTGAGGAGGGGGAGGGTTTTCATGCTGAATCTTGGTGAGAGGGATGGTGGAGGGGTTAATTTGCCGTCACGCTGACATTGTCAATGAACACGCGCATCTCCTGGGGCGAGAAGCCGTAGAGACCGGGGCAGCCGCTTTGGTGGGCGAGCTTGTGTGGCACCTCGATGCTCCACTCGGCGGGTTCTGGCTCGCCGCGTTTCCAGGCCTTGGCGCGGACCACGCCGGAGCCGTCCGGCTTCACGTCCACGCGGGACTTGAGCGTATACCACTCGTTCGGCTTCCACTTGAACGGGGCGGCGACCTTGAGTCGCTCCTGATTGGAATTCACTTCAATTTCCTGCGAGTTGCCCTTGAGAACGATGAGGTAGCGCTGGTTGACCTGGCCGACCTCGGACATCTTGCGCGGCTTGCCCTCGCTCATCACGTCGGACTGCACGGTGTAGTTCTTCAGGCTCGGCTCGCCCATGAAGACCGTCGCACGCTGGAAGAACTTGTTGTCAATCGCCTTGACGAGCGCCTTGGTGTCGCCGGCCTCGCGCACCTCGAACTTGAAGCGCGGCCCAATCCACGGGAGGGGCGGGTAAGCGAACATGACGCCTTCTTCCGTCTCGTGTTTCTGGTCAATGACGAAGCCCTCGAAGTTTTCCTTGATGGGCAGGCCCGGCAGCACGCGGCCACGGATGTAGCCCTTCAAGCCATCGGAGCCCGTGCCTTCGAACGCGCCGGCGCTGGGCACCACGTCTGCGGCGGCGACCAGCTGGCCGTTCGCATTGAAAGCACCCTTCATGCTGGCGCGAACCTTGGCCGTTGGCGGGATATAGCCGACCCACTTCAGCGACTTCGGATCGATGTTCTCCTGGACCACGAAGCCGTTCGCGTCGAGCGAGCGGATGCGGAAGGACGCCGTTTGGCTGGGCTTCAGGAGCACTTCGCTGGGAATGACCTGGAGCTGGGTCGCCTTGCCGGGCGTGGGCCACTGCTCGGCGGCGGGCTCGGGGGGAAGGCCGGGGTTGTTGCCGGGCTTGCCGAAGCAATACAGCTTCTTGGTGGTCTGCATGTAGATCTTGCCGTTGTAAACCGCCGGCGTGCCGAAGCAGCGGCCTTCCAGCGGAACATGGCTGAGTATCTTGCCTTCCTTGTCGCTGGGCTGGATGATGTAAAAGGCACCGGTGGTTCCGGCCTCGCTGTCACCGGCGGCCTTGCTGGCAGGATCGTCGAGCATGGGCACGTAAATCTTGCCGTCCGCGTGGACCATGCCGGCGTTGCGCTGCTCGATGCCGAGCTTCAGGCGCCAGAGGATCTTGCCGTTGTTTACATCCACGCAGCACAGGTCGCCCTTCTCGGCGACGACATACACGCGGTCGCCCACGAGAATCGGATGGCTCGTGGAGGTGGAAATCTCGGGCGTGTGCCAGAGCTCAACCGCCTGACGCTCGACGACCACCGGCGCGTTCGTCGCATGTGTCGGCTCAACCTGAGGAATCTTCATGCAGACCATCTGGCCCGGCTCATAGGGCGTGCCGAAGATGGCAACTACCTTGTCGTTGTTGTGAACAACGGCCGTCGAGTTGATGCCGGCCTTGAACAACGGCACGCGCCAGATGGCCTCACCGGTGCGGGCGTTCGCACAGAACACATTGCCATCACCAGTCGCGGTGATGAACACGCGCTTGCCCTTGAACCACGTCAGCACCGGGTGCGAGAAGGAGTTGTCCTTGGGCCGTTCGCCGGACCAGCTGGCCCAGACCAGCTCGCCGGTCTTCTTGTCAAAGGCATAGAGCCGGTCGCCCGCCGCACCCTGAGCACCCCAGTTCGACGTGATGCCGCGCACGATGACGAGGTCCTTGTCAATGAGCGGGGACGCGGTGCGCGAGTTTGGGAAGGTGAGCCGGCCGAACTGCTCCATCATCGAGTAGCCCCACAGCTCCTTGCCGTCGGCGGTGAACGCCTTGAGCATGCCCTGCGTGCCGAGCATGTAGACATTGCCCGTCTCGGGGTCCACCGCCGGGCTGCTGGTGGCGTAGCGCAGATAAATCGTATCCGAGAGGAAATCCGTGTAGCGCTTCTCCCAAAGGAACTTGCCCGTCTCCGCGTCGTAGCAGCGCACGCCCTCCTGCAACTCCGCGCCCTCGCCGAGGTAGCCCATGATGTAGAGCTTGCCATTGGCGATGACCGGTGCGGACTGGCCCGGAAAGTCGGCCGTCCACAGCGGCTTCTTGGGATCGATCGCGGTCGGCAGGTTCTTCTCCGGGGAGGTGCCGTTCTGGTTGGGCCCGCGCCATGCGAGCCAGCCCTTGACGGCGGCGGGGGCAGGGAGCGAGAGCGAGAGGCCGACGGCGGCGGCGAGGAAGGAGGCAAGTTTCATGGCTTCGGCCGGCTAAGTTGGACTGGCTAAGAGGCGGTTAAATTGGCAAACACACGCCGGGCCGCAACAAATTTTCTTCCCAGCGTTGGAGAGATTTTCCAGAGTGCGGTCCGGAAATCAACCAAATACTACGGACACGTATTATCCGCATACGCAGCATCCGACTTATGGCCGCCCGGCAGCATTCAACCCCCGCCTTGCCCATTGACTCGCCTGACCGCCGCCGGCTGCCGCCGCTGCTGCGCCGCGCCTGGTATGGGCTGAACCAGGCCTTCCGCCGCCGCATCGCCCACACCGGCGCGACCCCCGACCAGTTCACCGCCCTGCGCTGTCTGACCGAGGCCGACCCCAAGGGCATCACCCAAGGCGAGCTGACGCAGATGATGAGCAGCGACCCCAACACCATCGCCTCGCTCGTCGAGCGCATGGAAGCCGCTGGCTGGGTGGATCGCCGTCCGCACGAGAAAGACCGCCGCGCCTACCGCATCCGCCTGAAGCCCGCGGGCAAGCAGCTCTATCAGGAGCTACGCCAACTCGCCGTCGAGCTGCAGGCCAGCGTGCTGACCGTGCTGCCCGAGGCAAAACGCGAAGATTTCCTCACCCACCTCGCCGCCGTCGCCGACGCCTGCCGCGAAGCAGCCGAGCAGTCGCCCAAGCGTGGCAAGTAAGGGGAGCGCGGCTCCCCAGGATTCGGAACGGACAAAGATTTCGGCGGTATTGAGTAGCACTTTTTGTCCGGCCCCAATCTTTGGGTTCTCACCGCGGCAGCATTTCGGACGTGAGGAAAACTCCCGTTGCTTTCGCCGGCGCGCTGACGAAACTTGCCACGACTCAGGCCACCATGCGACCCCGGCAACAACTCGCGCGCAGCATTCTCCTCGCGCTGCTCTGGCTAACCGGATGGGTTGAAATCACAGCGGTTCCAGCAAGCACCAACCACTGGGCCTTCCAGCCGCTCACCCCGCAACCAGTTCCCATCATCAAAGCCGGCTCCCGCGTCCGCAATCCCGTGGATGCCTTTGTGCTCGCGCGACTGGAGGCCGCCGGGTTGACGCTCTCACCCGCCGCTCCGTCCCCTGCCCTGCTCCGCCGGCTTTCATTCGACCTTACCGGCCTGCCGCCCACTGCGGAGCAAATCCAGCATCCGGCATCCAGCATCCAGCATCGCATTGAGGAACTCCTCGCCTCACCGCAATTCGGCGAGCGCTGGGCGCGCTGGTGGCTGGATGCCGCCGGCTACGTGGACACGGTCACGCTCGACAACGACCCGGACAACCTAAAGGTGGCCCATGACAAGTGGCGCTACCGGGACTACATCATCGCCTCGTTCAACGAGGACAAACCGTTTGACCAATTCCTGCGCGAGCAGCTTGCCGGAGACGCCTTGTCCGACTGGCGCGACGTCGAATTGCTCGGCGAGCCAGCCCGCACGCAGCTCATCGCCACGGGCTTCCTGCGCGCCGCACCCGACGAAACCGAGATTGACGAGAGCAACACGCCCGACGTGCACCACGCTCTGGTGCAGGAAACCACCGAAATCGTGGCCGCGAACCTGCTCGGCCTCACGTTCAACTGTGCCCGCTGCCACGACCACAAATACGAGCCGGTCACGCAGCGCGATTACTTCAGTTTCCTCGCCCACTTCGCGCCCGCCTTCAACCCGCAGGCGTGGCTGCGGCCCAAGGACCGCGTGCTGGCCGACGTGCCCAAATCCGCACGACCCGCGCTGGCCCAGCAGAACATCGCGCTGGACGCCGAGGTGAATGCGCTCAAGCAGGAGCAGCAGGCCATCCGCGACCGCTACCGCGACGAAATTCTGGAGGCCCGTCTGCCCCGAGTGCCTGAAGCGATCCGCGCGGAGGCGAAATTCGCCGCGCGCACGCCTTTCGAGAAACGCACCGAGGATCAACGCCGGCTCGTGGGCCGCTTCGAGCGCCTGCTGCGCGTGTCGATGGAAGAGGCCAAGGCCGCGCTCCGTCCGGCGGACAAGGCCGAGTGGGAGCGGCTCGACCAGAAGATCGCCGCCGTCAACGCCCGCCGTCCCCAGCCGCCTCAAATCCATGTCGTCTTCGACACGGACAAGCCCGCCGCTGTCCACATCCTGCGCCGCGGCGAGTTCGACCAGCCGGCGGAGCCAGTGCAGCCCGCGCTGCCCGTGGTGCTACGTGCCGGCGGCTTCCAGCCGTCGTCCCTGAGCCCAGCGGCGACTGCGAGTCGCCAGCCCGAGCTAGCCACCAGCCCCCGGCTCGCCCTCGCCCAGCAGCTCACCGCCCCGGACAGCCCCGCCGCCGCACTCGTCGCCCGCGTGCTGATGAACCGCGTCTGGCAGCAGCTCTTCGGTCGCGGGCTGGTCGCTACCAGCGCGAACCTCGGCGTCTCCGGCGCGCGTCCCACGCACCCGGAGTTGCTCGATTGGCTGGCTGGCGAGTTCATCCGCAACGGCTGGCGGCTCAAGCCATTGATCCGTCTCATCGTCACTTCGTCCACCTATCAACAAAGCAGTTCCGCCGCCGAGTCTGCGCTGGCCGCCCGCGCCCGGCAGGTCGATCCCGCCAATGACCTGCTCTGGCACCAGCGTCTGCGCCGGCTCGAATCCGAGATGGTCCGCGACGCGCTGCTCGCCACCAGCGGTGAGCTCGATGAGCGGATCGGCGGCCCCCCGCTCCTCACCGAAGTGCGGCCGGATGGCACCGTGGGCGTGGCCGCCAACAAGCTGGCGCGGCCCGAGGACGCCTTTCGCCGCAGCCTTTATCTACTGCAACGCCGCACGTATCACCCCTCGCTGCTGGCCGCCTTCGATCAGCCGTTGCTCAATGCGAACTGTGTCCAGCGCACCACCTCGGCGACGGTGGGCCAATCGCTTGCGCTGCTCAACGATGGCTTCGTCACCGACCGCGCGTCCGCCCTCGCGCGCCGCGTCTGCGCCGCGCAGCCGGACACCGTCAGTCGGATTGACCTCGCATTCCGCCTCGCACTGGCGCGTCCGCCCAATGCGGACGAAACCCGCTGGTGCCACGACCTCGCCGAGCGCGAGGGGGTGCGGCTGCTGACGACCGGAACCAACCTTCAAGCCGCCCGCGAGGCCGCGCTCGCCCGCGTCTGCCACACCTTGTTGAACACGAGCGAATTCCTCTGCATCCCGTGAGCTTGGCGAACCTTTCAACCTGCGGCGGAGTCACGCGTCGTGAGGCGCTTCGCCTCGGCGCGCTCGGGTTCGGCGCGCTGGCAATGGATTTCCTGCTGGCGCGGGATGCCGGAGCAGGGGCCTCGCCCTTCGCGCCCAAACCCGCCGCGTTCAACCCGCCGGCCAAGTCCGTCATCTTCCTGACGCAAGTCGGCGGGCCGAGCCAGATGGACCTCTTCGATCCCAAGCCGACGTTGGGCAAGTTCGATGGCACCGTGCACAGCGAGCGCGTCGAGATGTTCCAGAAAGGCAGCGAAGCGAACCGTATTCTCGGCAGCCCGTGGCGGTTTCAGGCGCGTGGCCAGTGCGGCATGGACATCAGCGACGCATTGCCGCACCTCGCGGGGCTGGCCGACGACCTGACACTCGTGCGCTCCATGCACAGCGAGCACAACAACCACGGCGAGGCGCTCGTGCTGTTGAGCACGGGGAAAATCTTCCTCGGCCGCCCGTCTCTCGGCTCGTGGGTGAGCTACGCGCTGGGCACGGAGAACCAGAACCTGCCCGCCTACGTAGTGCTGCGCGATCCCGAGGGTTACAGCACGCACGGCGCGCTGCTCTGGCAGAACGCGTGGCTGCCCGCGGTGCATCGCGGCACGGAATTCAGCACGCGCGGTGCGCCGGTGTTGAACCTGCAGCCCGCACAGCCAGTCACGCCGGAGTCGCGCCGGGATCAGCTTGAGCTGCTGGCGAAGTTGAACCGCCGGCATCAGTCCGTATTTCCCCAGGAACCCGAGTTGGAAGCTCGCATTCGCAACTATGAGCTCGCGGCGCGGATGCAACTGGCGGCGACGGACGCCTTCAACCTTGAAGCCGAGAGCGCCGCCACGCGCCGGCTCTACGGTTTGGACGATGCCGTGACCCGGAGCTACGGGCTGCGCTGCCTGGCCGCGCGCCGACTGGTCGAGGCGGGCGTGCGCTTCGTGCAGGTGTTCACGCCCGTCAAGCCGTTCATCCAGCCGTGGGATTCGCATCGCAACGTGGACACCGAAATCGCCGAGATCGCCGGGATGACCGACCTGCCGTCCGCCGCGCTCATCCGGGACTTGAAAGCGCGGGGGCTGCTCGACAACACCATCGTCATCTGGGCCGGCGAGTTTGGCCGCCAGCCCGTCTCGCAAAACGGCATGGGCCGCGACCACAACCGCCACGCCTTCTCGCTGCTGCTGGCGGGCGGTGGCTTCAAACGCGGCCACATCCACGGCGCGACGGATGACTTCGGCTACCGCGCGGTGAAGGACAGGGTGAGCGTGCCCGACCTGCACGCGACGCTGCTGCACCAGCTCGGCCTCGATCACACGCGCGTTGCCTTTCCGCACCACGGACGCAATGAGACGCTCACCGACGCCGAAGTCACCGGCGCGCGCGTCGTCCACGAACTGATCTCTTAAACCATGCAATTGACACTCCGCGAAATTGACCTGCCGCTGCGCCACGCGTTCACCATCGCTGTCGGCTCGATCAGCGTGCAGCGAAACTTGCTCGTCGCCTTGAACGACGGCGCACATACCGGCTACGGCGAAGGCGCATCCGGCTCCGCCTTCAAGGCGTTCACCGCCGCCGGGATGCGAGCCGACCTCGAAGCTGCCCGGCGGCACATCGAGGCCGAGCAGCTCGACGATCCTGCGGCTCTGTGGGATCGGCTGCTGCCCGTGCTGGGCCACAACCGCTTCGCCTTATGCGCGCTGGACGAGGCGGCGCATGACCTCTGGGGCAAGCAGCGCGGCCAGCCAGTTTGGAAGCTCTGGGGCCTCACGCAGCGCGGCGGGCCATTGAGCAACTACACCATCGGCATCGCCGATGTGCCGACGATGGTGATGAAGATGCGCGAGTTCGACGGCTGGCCCATTTACAAGATCAAGCTCGGCACGCCAGATGACCTCGCCATCGTTCGCGAGCTGCGCAAGCACACCAACGCCACGTTCCGCGTGGACGCGAACTGCGCATGGTCGGTCGAGCAGACGCTGGCCTTCGCTCCGGAGTTGAAGGCGCTCGGCGTCGAGTTCATCGAGCAGCCGCTGCCCGCCGGAGAATGGGCGGGAATGAAGCGCCTCTTCGCCAAGTCGGCGCTGCCCATCATGGCTGACGAGAGCTGCCTTGTGCCCGAAGATGTGGAGCGCTGCGTCGGCCACTTCCACGGCATCAACGTGAAACTGGTAAAGGCAGGCGGGCTTACACCCGCGCGCCGCATGATCCTGCGGGCCAGGGAACTTGGTCTCAAGACGATGGTCGGTTGCATGTGCGAGTCGAGCGTGGGCATCTCCGCCATTGCGCAGCTCCTGCCGCTACTCGACTACGTGGACATGGATGGCGCGGTGCTCATCGCGAAGGACATCGCCAGCGGCGTGCGGGTGGAAAAAGGGCGGGCCATCTTCCCAGCTGAAAACGGCACCGGCGCGCAACTGCTGCCGGGTGCGATTTGAGGCAGAACGCCCCTCCCAAAAGCAAAGCGGCGGTCGATGACCGCCGCTTCGCGTTTCAAACCGGGCTGTCTTTCGCTCAGGCTGCCGGGGCGCTGGCCGGGACTTCCTCGACGTTGGCCTGGAGCTGGAGGAAATCCAGCACCTTCCCAACGAGGATCTGCTCGTGGATTTCGCCGAAGCCGTTGCGCTCCTCGAGCTGCTTGATGAGCTTCTGGATGGGCATCTGGTATTGCTGCGCCATCCCCTGCACGCGCTCGAGGATTTCCTGCTGCTCGACTTTCACGCCTTCCTTCTCGGCGATGCGGTTGAGGAGGAACATGGCCTTCACGCGGTCCTTCGCGCTCGCGTTGGCATTGGCGAAGATGGCGTCCTTCTGCTGCTCGATGGCTTCCTTGGGGATGCCGCGCTGCTGGTTTTCCTGCACAATGTTGTAAACCACGCTGCGGGTCTCCTGCAGGACGATGGACTCGGGGAGATCGAAGTTCACCTTACCGAGCAACGCCTGGATGATCTGGTCACGGACGGACCGGCTGGCCTTGGTGTTGCGGTCGGCTTCGAGGTCGGCCTTGATGCCGGCGCGAAGCTTTTCCAAATTCTCGGCGCCGAAACCCTTGGCAAACTCGTCGTTCACTTCCGGCAGGAGGCGCTCCTTCACCTGCACGAGCTCGACGTCATAGACACCCTTCTTGCCGACGAGCTGCGCCGCGACGAAGTCCGCCGGGAAGTCCACGTTCACCGTGCGCTTCTCGCCGGCGTTCATGCCGTGAAGCTGCTCCGTGAAGCCGGGGATGAACTGGCCGGCCTCGCACCGGATCCAGAATGCCTTCTGCTCGGTGAGGCCGCGCGCGGTCGGCGCGGTCTCGGTGATGGGCTTGCCGTCGCAGGTGCCGGTGTAGTTCACCACGGCGATGTCGCCGGCGGCGAGCGGCCGCGCCACGTCCTTGTAGTCCGTGCGCTGCTCGCGCAGGACGCTGAGCGCCTTGTCCACGTCGGCATCGGTGACAACGACAGCCTCGCGCTTCACCTGGAGCCCCTTGTATTCGGGCAACTCGAACTCGGGCTGCGTCTCGACCGTGGCGGCGAATTGCAACGTCTGCCCGCGCCCAAACTGGATTTCCTCAATGTCAGGATAGACGGCGGCGCGGATCTTCTGCTGTTCGAGGGCCTTCTGGTAGGCGTCGGGGATCAGCTTGCGCTTGACCTCTTCCTCGATGCGGGAGCCGAAGTTCTTCACCACGAGATCGCGCGGGGCCTTGCCGGCGCGGAAGCCGGGAAGTTGGGCGTGGCGCTGAAATTCCTTGGTGACGGAGTCAAAGGCGGCATCCACGGCGGCGACGTCCAGTTCGACGCGGAGGAGCTTCTTGCAGGGACCGAGATGTTCGACGGTTACGTTCACGACAATTTCCGGGTTCAACACTTCACCGCGCGCTGCGGACACGAGCGCCCGCGGGCGGGGCAAAGAGCAGGCACCCTACGGACCTGCCAGCAGCCCGTCAAGCGCCGCGCGCCCAGCCAGCCGCTCGACTTCGCCACGGACCCGCAGCAAGCTCCGCGCATGAACTACTGGCTGGTGAAATCGGAGCCTGAGGCCTACGCATGGGCACAATTCGTCAAGGATGGCGGCACGGCTTGGACCGGCGTGCGGAACTTCGCCGCGCGCCTCAACCTGCGTGCCATGCGGCGCGGCGACCTCGTGTGCTTCTACCACAGTGTCACAGGCAAGGAGGTCGTCGGCCTCGCCAAAGTGACCAAGGAGGCGTATCCCGACCCGACGGCCAAGGAAGGCGACTGGTCCTGCGTGGACCTCGCGCCGGTCAAATCATTCGCCAAGCCCGTCTCGCTGGACACCATCAAGGCCGACGAGGTGCTGGCGAAGATCCCGCTGGTGCGCCAGTCGCGGCTCTCGGTCTCGGCGCTGACTCGGGAGCAATTTACTCGTCTGCTCGAGCTGGCAGAGACCAAGCCCTAAGCCGTCCGAACACCTTATCGCAGCCGGATGTCGGGTGGCTGGGCCACATATTCCGCCACCGTCAGCGCTGCGTCCGGGTGGACACGGAGCAGCGAGGCCGGGCAAGCCGGCGTGACCGGCCCATGCAAGACGCGACGGACGACCGCGCTTTGCCACGGGCGGTTGCAGTAGAACCGCAGCTTCCGCGACGCGAGTATTTCCCTCATCCCAACGGTCACGCAACGCGTCGGCACAACTTCGATGCCTCCGCCAACCGTCACCGAGTTGATTGCGCGCGTCTCGCGCGCCAAAGAGAGGACGCGGGTGGGCAAGGCTGCAAAGTTCCCGGTTGAAATAGTTTCACCCGGCTCCGGCGGCTCGTTGAATGCGATGTGACCATTGATGCCGATGCCGCCGAAAGTCACGTCCACGCCGCCGCGCGCGTCAATCAGCCGCTGCACCGCGCCGCAATCCTGCGGGTCAGGGAAGACGCGATGCTCCAGCGGCGGCGCGAGCACCGGGTCAAGCAGGCCGTAGAACGCCCGTTCCATGTAGCCGCGGAAACTCAACGGATGCGACACGGGCACCCACGCATCGTCGTCCGTGAGATACTCGTCCATGTTGATGAACACCACCTCGCGCAGCGACAGCCGCGCCTCGTTCACCAGCCGCGCGAGGATTGGGAACTGGTCCACCGGTCCCACCGGCACGATGAACGTCCCGCCGCGCCCCGCCGCCTGCGCTGCGCGAATCTCGGCCAGCAAGGTCCGCGCGAAGTCCTCCGCGAGGCTCGCCATGTCGCCGAGCACGCGGACCCGGACGGGCGTGCCCTTGCCGAGTTCGGCGGCGGGGATGGCGAAGTAGTCTGGAATCATATCGCGGGCAGCGCACTCGCATCCAACACTACCACCCTCATGTCATGCGCCCCGTCCTGCCGCGCGAACTCGTAGAACAGGTGCCACTGGCCGTTGGCAAACTTGGCGTCGAAGTAGCGTGCCGAGCCGGACGCGAACGGGCTGGTGACAAACGGCCCGGCGGGCGACACCGAGCGCCAGTAGCGCAGGTTGGTGGACACCGCGAGCGCGCACCGCTCCTCGTAGTTCTCCGCCTCGCTCGCGCTGCCGTCGTAAAAGGCGAGCCAGCGATCGCCCACGCGCGCCACGCTGTTGATGCGCCGGCAATACTTGTCCCACCCGGTCGCGTCCGGCTTCAGCACCACGCCCTGCCATTCCCAGTTGTCGAGGTCGCGTGAAATCGCAAGACCGGTGGCGGAGACACACTCGCCGGTGTTGAAGATGTCGAGCGTGCCGTGCGAGCCGGCATTCGTGCGCGGCGTCGGCAGCGCGATGCTGAGGAAGAGATGATAAACGCCGTCCACTTCGAGAATCCACGGGTCCTTCACCCCTTCGAGGCCAAGCGGCGCGGCGGTGAAGATGGCTTGGCGCTGCGCCGGGGCAAGCTGTTCCACCTTCGCCGCCTTCATCAACGCGGTGCACCAGCGGCCGTCCGCGGGGTCCACGTAGCTGGTGAAGTAGCGCCAAAGTCCGTCGCGTCCGCGATGCAACGCGCTGCGCTCGATGGATGCGGACTGGTATTGGTCCTTGCGGATCGTGAGCAAATCGTCCCACTGCTTGAGGTTCGTGGAACGCGCGATTCGCACCTCACCGCCGCGGTCCGGCTGCACGCCGCGTGGGCGGCGGATGCGGTAGGTGAGATACCACGCGCGCTCCGACTCGTCGTAAAAAGCTCCCGGGCAGCCAACCCAGTAGCCGGCCGTGTTGCCCATCGGCTCGCGGATGACAGTGCCTTGGGCGAGGAGTTCGGAAGTCAGGACGGCGTTGCTCATGCCACGAGTTTAGGCCGCACCACTGCTGAGGCAAAGCGGGAATCCGCGCTCACAGGTCCAACGGAAACACCGGCCGGCGGATGCGGCGGTAGGGCAGCGAGCGCACGTTGCTGGTGCAGGGGCCGGGCGTGTCCACCCACAGCATCCGCGCGGCGATGCCATCGTAAGCCCGGCGGTGGGCGACGGCAGCCTTCACGCCGATGAAGGAAAAGTCTCGTGGCTCCAATCCCTGGCTGCGCCACTGGCCGAGGTCGAACGGCGGCGTCTTTCGACTGGTGAGAAGGATCGTTACTTCGCCGTGGCGCACGACGGCACACTGGCCCATGTCGAAGGCGTCACCGCACATCGAGGCAAGGTGGCTTTGCTTGTCCTCCAGCTTGAAGTGACCATCACGGAGCGAGATGAGTTCGACTTCGAGCGGCAGCGGGCCGGCATCCAGCCGGCTGCCCTTACCGCCGATGGGCAGTGTGACGCGCGCGCCAATGGGAAGCGGTGCGAGTTGCGCAACCGCCTGCGGGTCGTTGATGGCGATGGCGCAGTTGGGCAAACGGTGTTTCAGCATCGCGCGCAGCAGGCTGGTGCCGTCACCGGGCGCGCCGCCGCCGATGTTGTCCGAGGGCTCGACCAGCACGGTGAGGCCGGGCGGGAGGGGGACTAATTTTGCCAGCACTTCGTCCACGGGCGGCTCGGTGACGTTGCCAAGTTCCTTGGTGCGAAGGGAGAGGGCAGAAAGTTCGTCGAGCGCCGCGCGCGCGTCGGCATCGCTGCCAGTGGTGACGACGAGGAAGCTCACGCCGGTGTCGGACGTATCCGCGAAGGAGAAGCCGGCGACGACGCTGGCGGACCAAATCCCGGTGCCACCAGACTCGATGCGGCGAGCCAACGTCTCCAAGCCGCGCATCGGCTCGCTGGCGGTGCCGGTGCCGGTGGGCGGCCAGACGATGGGCACTTGCGCGAATGCGATCCGCGGAACTTCGCGAGTCGTGAGGCAGCGTTGCAGCAGGCCGGCGGCGCGCACGGCGGACTCACGGCCGTCGGTATGCGGGTTTTCGCGGTAAGCCACGAGGCAGTTCGCATGGCGGCCCATCGCGGGGGAAAAGTTCGCGTGCAGGTCAAAGACGCCGAAGACCGGCACGTTCGCCGCGCCGGGCAATGCGCGGAGCCGGCCGAGCAACTCACCCTCCACGTCCGGCAGCGTTTCGGAAACCATTGCGCCATGCAGCACCAGGAAAATGCCGTCCACGCCGCGCCTCAACTCCGGCTCGGCCCGCTGGCGGAAATCGCGCCAAAAGGTCTCCACCACCTCGTCCTTCACCGTTGCACTCGGCGAGGCGCGAAAGTCGGCAGTGGGCAGCACGGTCCAGCCGAAGCCCTTCGCCGCTTCCAGCACGCCGCCGAGCGGAGAGGCGTCGCCGGTGCAGGCGAGCAGTTCATCGCCGAGGCGCACCTCAAAGTCCGCGAGGCCAGTGGTGCCTTCGAGAAAGGTGTGCGTCTCGTGGAAGAGGCCGGCGATGAGGACGCGCATAACGCAGAGCGGTTAGCCACCAAAAGGCACAAGCGGCACGAACAGCAGCGGCGGGGCAAGATGCTTCATCTTTGCGCCCTCTGTGCCTCTTGGTGACTCAGAGAATCCCATACTTGCGGAAGGCTTCGCCGACGGGCATGCCGCCGGCGAGGGCGGCACGGACGAGGTTTTCGCCGGAGACTTTTTCCTGCGCGAGACGGACGGCTTCGGCGGCAACTTCCTGTGGAATGATGACCACGCCGTCTTCGTCGCCGAGCAGCCAGTCGCCGAACCGGGCGCGGACGCCGCCGATGCTGATGGGCTCACCGACGGTGATGACATCGAGGCGACCCTTGCTGTCGCCAGGATGCCAGCCGATGCCATAGACGGGGAAATTCAGGTCCTTAATTTTCCACATGTCGCGCGTGCAGGCGGTCATCACGACGCCGCGCGCGCCTTTGGCGAGGCACGCGGTGGTGAGCAACTCGCCCCAGAAGGCGCAGGTCTGGTCCTCCGCCGCGTCCACTACCAGCACGTCACCGCGCGCGAGCGCGTCCACGGCGGCGATTTCAAGTTCGTAAGGCTTGGCAGGAATCTTGTAGGTCGTGCGCGCCGCCGCTGGGAAGACGCGGCCGCAAACCTTCTTCGCCGGCGTGAGCGGGCGGATGTGCGCGGGCAACGCCTGATGTCGGTAGCCAAGCGAATCCAGCACGTCGGCAAGGACGGCGGAATAGAGCGGCTCGAGGGCGGCGGTGAAGTCGG
>CAZQEW010000107.1:739-16026 GCA_964591495.1 uncultured Klebsiella sp. | reverse complement strand
ATGTCGAGCATCGCGTCCGCGGCGGACTTGGTGTCGTTGAAGGCGATGGCGGTCAACGCGCGCTTGCGCTCGGCGTCGGGCAGCGCCTCGGCGAGCGCGCGGGTCTTGAATTCGGGGATGGCCTGCGGTGGGTGCAAGCGCCACGCGAGCCAGGCGAATTGCGACGCCCACTGGAGCGCGGGACTGTGTCCCGCAGCGGCATCGGTGGTCGAAGCAGCACCGAGTTTGCCGGACGCGTTCTTCGGTGCGGATGCGCTGCGGCTCACAGAGCCGCGCTCCGCCGAAAGCGCGGCGTAGAACTCCGCCTCCTTGCCCTTCGCGCCGGTGCCGATGGCTTCGAGCATGGTGCGGTCTCGGCCATCGAAACCGCTCGCCAGCGCGAGCAACGCGTTCTTGCTCTGCGCGAACGGGACATCCCGCAAGGACACGGCGGCTTCGCGGCGGATGGCGGCGGACTTGTCCGCTGCGGCGGTGAGCGCGAGAGAAGCCAGCGCTTCCTCACGTCGGCTGCTAGCTTCGGCGTTGCGACGCAGCGCGCGGAAGGCGACGAGGCGAAGCTGGTCGTCCTTGCTCTTCAGCGACGCCTCAACCTCCTTAACGCCGCTCGGTCCGAGCCGTGAGAGCAGCCAGACAGCGCGGGCTTGAACGAACGGATTCTCGTCTTTGAGCAGTTTGGCCACGGGGTTAATGAAGGCTCCGGGGAAGCTGTTTTTCAGGGTTTGAGCGGTCACGGCAGCCTGCGCCGCCCCGCGCACGTTCACCGCCGGGCTTTTCAGCGCGGTGACCGCGCCGTCGAGCGTGGCGAGGTCGGTCTTGGGCACCTTGGGTTTGAAACCCTTCGGCGCGATCCGGTAGATGGTGCCGCCGAGCGTGTCGTCCATCGTGGCGTGGCCGCCGACGCGCGGGTCGAACCAGTCCGCCACGTAAATCGCGCCGTCCGCGCCCACCATCACGTCGCTCGGGCGGAAGAGCGTGTGCAACTCGCGCGTGACGGTGGTCGAGCCGCCGATGAAGTCGCTGCCGACGAACTTGCCCTCGGGGTTGCTGGTGAGGAAGTCGAAGCGCTCGAGCTTGAAGCCCGCGCCGTCCGGCTTAGGGAAGTAGCCGAAAACGGTGTTGCGGCCCGGCTCGCAGCTCAGGAGCAGGCCGCGATATTTCTTCCCGAGCGCGCTGTCCTCGACGAACGCGATGCCCGTGGGCGAGCCGCCACCATAGACATCGCCCGGCGGCATCGTGCCGGGGTCTTCCTGCCGCCACTCGGCGGTGGGGACGCTTTGGCCGGGCCGGCGGTCGGCTTGCCAGGTGCGCTTGCCATCAGCGGAGCAGAAGCCGGCGTTGCCACCCTCGAGCAGGAATGAGACACGGCACGCGGGCGGGTCGTCGTTGTCGTTTTGGAACACGTCGCCAAACGAAGTCACGGTCTGCTCGTAACTGTTGCGGAAGTTGTGGCCGATGATGCGCACGCCGGAGCCGTCGGGGTTCATGCGCGCCGCGAAGCCGCCGATCCACACGTGGCCGTCGTCGGACTTCGAGCCGGCGATTTCGCGCGGGTTCCAGCCCATGTCGCCGGGGTTGGCCCGGCCGTAGTAGGGGTCGTAGGCGCTGCCAATGCGGAAGGTCTTGCCGGACTTGTCGGTGAACATCGCGCCGCAGTTGCCGGAGTTCCAATACCACTGACCATCCGGCCCGACGGCGACGCTGTGGAGCGAGTGGTCGTGGATGCGGCCGTTGAAGCCGGTGAGGATGACCTCGCGCTTGTCCACGGCGGGGTCGAACTTCGCGTCGCGGTTGACATCCGTGTAAACGATGAGGTCCGGTGTCATCGAGACGATGACCTTGTTATCAACGACCGCGATGCCCATCGGCGCGAGCAGGAACGGCTCCTGCACGAAGGTCCACGACTTGTCGGCCTTGCCGTCGCCGTCGGTGTCCTGCAGCACGACAATGCGGTCGCCCTCCGGCTGGCGTTTGGACTGGGAGCGGTAGTTCACGCCCTCGGCCACCCAGATGCGGCCGTATTGGTCGGTGTCCATGTTGGTGGGGTTCTTCAACATGGGCGCGCTGGCCCAGACGGAGATTTCGAGGTCCTTGTCCGCGAGCTTGAAGAGACTGGGCGGGACGAAGGCGGGCTTGGGCGCGGAGTCGGCGGCGTGGGCGAGGGAGCAAAGGCCAGCAAGCGCGGCGACGGCGGAGGCGAGACGGGACGGTTTCATGTGCGGGAAGGATTCAATACAGCCAGGCCGGTGGTTGGCAACCGCGGTGTCTGAGTCGCAGCGGAAGAGGGCACTGCCGTCGATTCAGCAGCGCACGGCTTTGCTGCTCATCCCACCTCAAACTCGCGCACTTCGAGCGAGTTTCGCCCGGACTTCTGGATGGGGCGTGGCTCGGGCTGGGCGAAGCCGTTCAAGTCCACGGCGCGGGCGCGCACGGAGTATTTGCCCTTCGCGAGGCCGGCGAGCGTGACAGACCAAGAAACCATGCTGTAGCGCAGCGGCCAGGTCGCGGGCTGGCCGGTCTGCGGATTGAAGCCGAGCACCTCACGCGACGAAACTCCGGCGGGCAGCACGGCACTCCAGTCGGCGGGCGGCGGCTCCAATTGCGCCGTGACCCACTGCTCGCCTGCGTCAGCCTTCGCGTCAGCCGGGCTTACGGAATACTCCACGCGTTTCAGCCCGGACCAGCCGGCGATGACTTGGCCGGTCACGGACACCGGCTGGCCGACGGGAATCTTGGCCGGGAGAGCATCCAGATACGCAGCGGTCTTGAGCGGGGCCTCGGGGTCATTGTTCTGCTCGGCGTAAGTGTCGTTGGCGCGGTAGTCATTGGTGACGACGATGCGCTGCACCCACTTGATGGATTTGAAGCCGTGCGCCCACGGGATGACCATGCGCACGGGGCCGCCGCGCAGGAGCGAGATGGGCTCGCCGTTTAGCCGGTAGGCGAGGAACGCGGGCAGCTCGCCCGGCGGGGTCTCCATCGCCTGCGAGTAGCTCAGGGACGACTGGAAGAGCTGCTTGGGGTCGTGATTGTGAAAGCCCCAGTAATAGATCCGGCGCACGTTGCGGAGCGGGCCACAGAGGCGCAGCACTTCGCGCAGCGGCACGCCTTCCCAAAGCCCCTGGCCCAGCGGCGCGGGAATGTTGAGACATTGCATGGCCTTGAGGAACTTCACGCCGTGCTTCTTGCCGAGTTCGAGGAGCGCGGCGTAATCCAGCGCGTTGCCGTCGACAAGCGTCAGCGGCCTGCCGAGGCTAGCGGGTTCCTTGATGGTCGCGTTGGGCGAGGCGTCGGCGGTGATTTCCAGCCGCCACGTCTCGGGCGTAAGGCGGGCGGCGATGAGCGCGTCGCCCTTGAGCGAATGCGGCCGGGGCGTGCCGCGTGAAACGTCGCGGAACTTGTCTGCGGGCGTGAGCAGCGGGGGTGCCGTCGCCCGGACCGGGGCTTCCGCCGCACGGGATAGCGCGACGGACGCGGCCAGCGCAGAGGTCGTGGCGACAAACTGGCGGCGGCTGAAGGAATCGGAACGGACCGGATTTTTCATGGGGCAGAGGCACTGTTGCAGGGCGGGAGCGCCCGGGCAAGCCATGCGGCAGACTGTCGCCACCGCCGCACTTTTCGCGTGCCATGACCGTGTCCGCTTCCTATCTTCGCGCCCCTTATGGCGACTTTGAAACCCTTTGCCGCGCTCCGTCCGAAACCCGAACTCGCCGCCCGCATCTGCGAGCTGCCCTACGACGTCATGTCCTCCGAGGAGGCGCGGGCGATGGCAGCGGGCAATCCGCTCTCGTTTCTCCACGTCTCGAAGCCGGAAATTGACCTGCCGCCGGGCACCGATCTCTACTCGCCCGCCGTTTACGCGAAGGGCAAAGAAAACTTCGCCAGGCTCATCGCCGACGGCGCGCTGTTTCAGGACAGCCAGCCGTGCTTTTACCTCTACCGCCAGATCATGGGCGGCCACGCGCAGACGGGCCTCGTCGCCGCCGCGAGCTGCCAGGAATACCTCGACGGCATCATCAAGAAGCACGAGTTCACCCGGCCCGACAAAGAGGACGACCGCGTGCGGCACATCGAGACGCTCAACTCCCAGACCGGGCCGGTCTTCCTGACTTACAAAGCCGTCGCGGCAATGGATGAGTTCGTGGCGAAGAAAACCGCCGGCACGCCAGATGTGGATTTCACCGGCAAGGACGGCGTGCGGCACACCTCATGGAGCGTGCGCGACGCGGCGGAGATTGCCTTCGTTGCCGGCCAGTTCGCCCAGATTCCGTTCCTCTACATCGCGGACGGCCACCACCGCAGCGCGGCGGCGGGGCGCGTCTTCCAGGCACGCCAGGGCGCGGGCCACAGCGGCGGCTTCCTCACCGTCACCTTTCCGCACAACCAGATGCAGATCCTGCCCTACAACCGCGTGCTGAAGGACATGAACGGCCTCACGCCGGAGCAGTTGCTGGCGAAGCTCGACGCCATTTTCATCCTCAGCCCGGGCGGCGCGCCCAAACCCACGCGCAAGCACGAGCTCGCCCTCTTCCTCGGCGGCCAGTGGCGCACGCTGCACTTCCGGCCGCAGTTCGCCGCCACGAGCGACCCCATTGAAAAGCTGGACGTGACGCTGCTCCAGAAGTTCGTGCTGGACCCGATTTTCGGCATCACCGACCCGCGCACGAGCAAGCGCATCAATTTCGTCGGCGGTATCCGCGGCACGGCGGAGCTGGAGAAGCTGGTGAACAGCGGCGAGTATGCCTGCGCGTTCTCGATGTTCCCCACGAGCATCGTGGACCTGATGGAAATCGCCGACGCCGGCGGCATCATGCCGCCGAAGAGCACGTGGTTCGAGCCGAAGCTCCGGGACGCGATGTTTTGCCACATGATTTGAGGCGGGCCCTCGCCGCAGCCAAAGAAGAAATGGGCCGACGACAAAATCCGCGCCTGTTCCCAGCGGGCCGATGCCAGACGCGCCAGGTGATCGCGAACAAGGTGACCTGTCCGCCTCCAATCGCACCGCCCAAGGAGGGAAATTGCCGGGCGACTGCCAAATAATCGTGCTTCCGGCGGATGCGAATCTGGCCTACTAAAGGGCCGAGCTTTGCGAATACTGACTCAACGCCGTTTCCCATGACGCCCTTGCTCTCCCGCCGCCAACTCCTCAACCGCTTCGGCGCGGGCCTGGGCGGCGCGGCCTTGGCTGAGATGCTTTCCGCAAACGCCGCAGCCGCACCGGCCGCCGAGCGCGGCATCCTCGGGGCAACGCATATCGCGCCCAAGGCCAAGCGCATCATTTACCTGTTCATGTCGGGCGCGCCGTCGCAGCTCGACCTTTACGACTACAAGCCACTGCTCAACCAACGGCACGGCGAGCAGCTGCCCGATTCCGTGCGCGGCGGGCAGCGGCTCACGGGCATGTCGGGCAACCAGTCGTCCATTCCGCTCGTGGGCTCGCCGTTCAAGTTCACGAAGCACGGGCGCAGCGGCACGGAGTTCAGCGAGCTGCTGCCGCACACGGCGGGCATCGCGGATGACCTGTGCGTGGTGCGCTCGATGTTCACCGAGGCCATCAACCACGGCCCCGGCGTGAACTTTCTTCAGACCGGCACGCAAATCGCCGGGCGGCCGAGCTTCGGCGCGTGGTTGAGCTACGGGCTGGGTCAGGAAAACGCGAACCTGCCGTCGTTCGTCGTGCTCATCACCAAGGGCAAGGGCGGCCAGCCACTCGGCGCGCACCTGTGGGGCAGCGGCTTCCTGCCGACGAAGCATCAAGGCGTGCTGCTGCGCGCCGCGAAGGACGCGGTGCTCTATTTGAACAACCCCGCCGGCGTGAGCGAGGACAGCCGCCGTCTGCTGCTCGACCGCCTGCGCGAACTGCACGAGCACCAGCTCGTCGGCACGCCGGACGCGGAGATTCAGAGCCGCATCGACAACTATGAGATGGCGTTCCGCATGCAGTTCAGCATCCCGGACGCAACGGACCTCTCAGGCGAACCGCAGCACATTCTCGACAACTACGGCCCCGACGTGAAAACGCCCGGCACGTTCGCCGCGAACTGCCTGCTCGCGCGGCGGCTCGCCGAGCGCGGCGTGCGTTTCATCCAGTTGTATCATCAGGACTGGGACCACCACGGCGGCCTGCCCGGGGCGTTACCGAGGCTCTGCAAGGAAACGGACCAGCCCGCCGCCGCCCTCGTGCGCGACCTGAAAGCGCGCGGCCTGCTCGATGACACGCTGGTCGTCTGGGGTGGCGAGTTCGGCCGCACGAACTATTGCCAGGGAAAAATCTCGGCGAACTTCGGGCGCGACCACCACCCGCGCTGCTTCAGTGTGTGGCTGGCCGGCGGCGGCGTGAAGGCCGGCACGACCTACGGCGAGACCTGCGAGTTCGGCTACAACATCGCGGCCGACGGCGTGAGCGTCCACGACCTTCAAACCACGCTGCTACACCAGCTCGGCATTGACCACGAACGCCTCACCTACAAGTTCCAAGGCCGCCGCTACCGGCTGACCGATGTGCATGGGGAACTGGTGAGGGGCTTGGTGACTTGATCAAGCGCCCGAGGGCCAAGTGTTGAACTGGCAGGGAAGCTTAGAAGCCCATGTTCACATTGCCGCCCGCAGTGTCGCCCTCTGCCGTGAGCCGGACAAAAAACTTTGGGGTGGTGCTGTAAGTCCACATCGGGGGCGTGGGTGCGGTCAGCTTGCTGTCGCCGATTGGACCCAAATCCGGCGGGGCCGTCGGGGCACCGGGGACCGGTTTGGCCATCTTGACAAACTCGGCATGGCCGTCGGCCAGCGACAGGTTTGCGCCCAGATTGTGCCGGGTCATGCTCAGAGCATAACGGGCTCCCGTTGAACCAACCGCACCGTTCTAATTGGCCCGGACAAATTCGAAGTCGCGCGCCCGCCAGTTGAAATTATTCGCCTGCCGGGAGTCCTCGGTGGTGACGATGTATTCAGTCGGCGATGGAATTTGCGAGGTGCGCAGCGCAGTGGTGGAGGGGCGGATGATGTGCGCATTCACCACGTAGTCCAGGTTGTAAGGGAGGTCTGCGTATCGGGTCCCGCTGTCGAAGTGTCCCGCGCACTTGTAGAGATTCGTGTTGTTTCCGAGATAAGGCAGCAAAAGCTTGAACCACATCAGCGGGTCGGTCGTTAACGGCGCGTTTGCGGCGAAATTGCCGGCCACATAACGATCATCGTAGTCCCCGGCATACACCAGGAACGCCAGACTCATCTGCTTCTGGTTGTTCAGGCAGGAAACGGCATGTGCCTTGGCCTTCGCCTTGGACAACGCCGGCAGCAGCATCCCCGCCAGGATCGCAATGATGGCGATGACTACAAGTAGTTCGATGAGGGTAAATCCAGCGTGGCCCGAAGGGGGGGTGCGAGGCTTCATGTGATCGCGGCCTTGGACGGGGCCATACGGATGGCTGTTCAGCGGGCGCGGGAGAAGGGGTTCACACTCGTCCGTTCACGAGGGAATCCACGACCCCCGGGTCGGCCAAAGTGCTGGTGTCCCCGAGGTTTTCCAGCTCGTTCTCGGCGATCTTGCGCAGGATGCGGCGCATGATCTTGCCAGAGCGGGTCTTGGGCAGGCCCTCGGTGAACTGGATCTTGTCCGGGACGGCGTGCGGGCCGAGGATTTCGCGGACCTTCTGGTTGATTTCCTTGTGCAGCGCGTCGCTGACGGTCTGGCCGGTCTTGAGCGTGACGTAGGCGTAGATGGCAAAGCCCTTGATGTCGTGCGGGTAGCCGACCACCGCCGCCTCGGCCACGGCCGGATGCGCACCGATCGCTCCCTCGACCTCCGCGGTGCCGATGTTGTGGCCGGATACAATGATGATGTCGTCCACGCGGCCGGTGATCCAGTAGTAGCCGTCGGGGTCGCGCCACGCGCCGTCGCCGGTGAAATACTTCCCGGGGAAGCGCTTGAAGTAGGTGTCCACGAAGCGCTGGTGATCGCCAAAGACGGTGCGCATCTGGCCGGGCCAACCGGGCTTGAGACAGAGGTTGCCGCGCACGTCGTTGCCGGTGAGTTCGTTGCCCTGGTCGTCCACGATGGCGGGCTGCACGCCGGGCAGCGGCAGGGTGGCGGAGCCGGGCTTGGTGGGCGTCGCACCCGGCAGCGGCGTGATGAGGATGCCGCCGGTCTCGGTCTGCCACCACGTGTCCACGATAGGGCAGCGGGCTTTGCCGACGGTGTGGAAATACCAGTTCCACTCCGGCTCCTTGATGGGCTCGCCCACGGTGCCAAGGAGGCGCAGGGAGCTGAGGTCGTGCTGGTTGGGCCATTTGTCGCCTTCCTTCATCAGCGCGCGCAGGGCCGTGGGGGCGGTGTAGAAGATGTTGACCTTGTGCTTGGCGACGACCTGCCAGAAGCGCCCGTAGTCGGGGAAGTTCGGCACGCCCTCGAACATCACGGCCGTCGCGCGGTTCGCCAGCGGCCCGTAGAGGATGTAGCTGTGGCCGGTGATCCAGCCCACGTCCGCCGTGCACCAGTAAATCTCGCCGGGGTTGTAGTCGAAGACGTAGTGGTGCGTGTAGGCGGCGTAGGTGAGGTAACCGCCGGTGGTATGGAGGACGCCCTTGGGCTTCCCGGTGGAACCGCTGGTGTAGAGGATGAAGAGCGGATCCTCCGCGTCCATGACCTCGGGCTTGCACTCCGGTGAAGCGGCGGCCAAGGCGTCGTGCCGCCAGACCTCGCGGCCCGCCCGCATTTCGCCGGGTGTGCCCGTGCGCCGGACGAGGAGGATTTTCTCGCCGGTCGGGGTGCGGGGCGCGGCCTTGTCGGCGTTGGCCTTCATCGGGATGTCCTGCTTCACCCCGCGCACGCCGGTGTCCTGCGTGATGATGACCTTGCAGCCGGAGTCGTTGATGCGCGTGACCAGCGAGTCCGCTGAAAACGCGCCGAACACGACCGAATGCACCGCCCCGATGCGCGCGCAGGCCAGCACCGCGACAGCCAGCTCGGGAATCATCTGGAGGTAGATGCACACGCGGTCGCCCCGGTGGACGCCGAGGGCCTTGAGGGCGTTGGCGGCGCGCTGCACCTGCTCGTAGAGGTCGCAGTAGGACAGGCGGCGGGACTCATCGGGGTTGCTGCCCTCCCAGATCAGCGCGGTCACATGGCCATGGCCGGCCTCGACGTGCCGGTCCACGCAGTTGTAGCAGGCGTTGAGCTTGCCACCGATGAACCACTCAATGCTGACCGGGTCGTGGTAGTTCACCTCGGAGAGCTTGTCCCATTTACGGAACCACGAGATGCGGTTCGCCTGCTCGGTCCAGAAGCCTTCCGGATCCTTGATCGAACGGTCGTAGAGGGCGCGGTATTGGTCGAGCGACTGGACGTGCGCGCGGGCGGAGGCTTCGGCGGAAGGACGATGGACGGCGTTGGAAACAAGGTTCTGGCTCATGTGTGCGGCGAAAGTCCGGCCATCTTAGAAGTGAGCGACGAAGCGTCAACCCGCGAAACTGGGACGCGCCATCACTTCGCGCGCGGATGATGCCGGGCATGAACCTCGCGGAGCCGCTGGCCGGCGACGTGGGTGTAAATCTCCGTGGTGCTGATGCTGGAGTGGCCGAGCAGCTCCTGGATCACGCGCAGGTCCGCGCCGTGCTCCAGCAGGTGCGTGGCGAAGCTGTGCCGCAGCATGTGCGGCGTGACGTGCCGCTCGACGCCCGCACGCCGCACGCGGCGCGTGATGCGCAGCCACATGGTCATGTGCGCGAAGGCCGTGCCTCGCCGCGTGAGGAAGACGTTGGCCGGCGACTTGGGGCGGACGAGCTGCAGGCGCGCCACGGTGAGGTAGCGGCCCAGCGCCGCCACCGCGAACTTCCCGACCGGCACGACGCGCTCCTTGTTACCCTTGCCGATGACGGTGACAAAGCCGGCCTCAAGGTGAAGCTGCTCGAGCCGGAGGTTGCGCAGCTCGGCGAGCCGCAGGCCGCTGGCGTAGGCAAGTTCAAGGATGGCCTGATCGCAGAGGTCTGCGGGTTCATTCGTGGCGAGCGGCTTGAGGATCTGCTCGATCTCAGCCTTGGTGAGCGACTTGGGAATGCGCTTCCAGCGGCGCGGCAGCGAGAGGTTCTCCGCCGGGTTCGCTGGCAGGTGTTTCTCCGTCTCAGCCCAGCGGAAGAAGGCGCGCAGCGCGGCGATCTGGAGGTAGAGGCTGCTGGTGCTCAACTTCGCGGTGGACTCCTCCGGCGCGTCGGCCAACCGGCGGTCGCGCTCATGCTGCAGGAACTCGGTGAGATGGGTGAGGCGCACGTCGCGCCAGCTCGCCAGTTTTTTTAAGGCAGCCCAGGCGACGAACTTGTCGAGCAGCGCCTTGTAAGTCCGCTGCGTGTGCTCCGCCTGGCCGCGCTCGTGGCGGAGGGAGAAGAGGAAATCTTCGGCGAGGGCGTGCATGACCATCAACGCAACCGGGCGCGGCGGCGAGCCAGACGCTCTGGTTGCCGGCTGGCATGGAAGATCGCGAAGATAATGACCTCGCCCTGATGCAGGTAATAGAAAACCGCGTAAGGTCTGAACCGTTTCAACCGGACACGCCGCACGTCGGCAAACACGACACCGTGCTGAAGCGGATTGCGACCAAGTGAACGGACCGCGGCGTCCACCTCCTCCACAAATTCCTCACCCAGCCCCGGCCGCTGGTCGTCATACCACTCGGCAGCGCGGATGAGGTCCAGTTCAGCGAGCGGGAGCTTTCTTAGCACGGCGCTCATGCAGATGCTGACGGACACGATCGGCGGTGCCTTCCCACGGCTCGGCGAGCGACGGATCGGCAAGGAATTCGGCACGTCGCCGGAGGAGTTCAGCTTGCTGTTCAGCGGACACGTCAACCATCGATGCCTGCCGGAACGAGTCAAACCAGTTGGCGAACTGCTTCAGTTCGCGGGGCGGCAGGGCCTGCACCTGAGCTTCAAGTTCCTTCACGCTCATGGCGGGAATGTAGCGAGTGCCGCGACCGGCGCTAGGAAAAGATGGCGCGTCACTGCTGCTGCGGCCCGATATGCGGCTTTTGCTGCTGCAGGTAGTCTTCCAGGGTCGTGCCGGTCGTGGGCGACTTGGTTCCCGCCGGTCGCGGCAGGCGGACTGTGTCCTTGCCGGTGGCCTTGGCGGAGCCGGGGATGTGGGCAGCGCCGGTCACGGCAGTTTGGCCAACGCGCGGGAGGCGAACGGTGTCTTTCATGCGCTCGAAACCACTTCTGCGAATGCAATGCGCGTCGGACGCGCCTCGCGCCGTGCTCCTTCAAAGTGGTTGCCGTGGTCACGCCTTCTTGGCGGGTGCGGCCGGCTTGGGCGCCAGCTTGGTGATCCGGAGCTTTTTGGCGTAATGGACGGTGGCGAGCTGCAGGCCGTCGGGGTGCAGGTCCAGCTCGCGCGCCATGTCGGGGAGCTTGAAGGCGGGCGCGGGCTTTTCGTCGTCCTTGCCCCAGAACAGCAGATGCCCGCCGCTGCCGCCGCCGCACCCGGCGATGAGCGTGCCATCGGGATGGAAGAGGCAGTTCCACACGGTCGAGTTGGTGAGGCCGTCGGCGAGATGGGTCTTGAGCAGCTTGTGAGAATCCCAGTCGTAACGCTGAACAATCGGCTCGTGGACGTTGCCCAGCGGGTTGCTGGCCTTGTGCAGGCCGCCGCACGCGAGCTGCTTCTTGTCCGGCGAAACTGCCAGCCCGCGCACGCCGCCGAAATGGACCTGCTGGCCGCCGTTGTAGGAATGCAGCTCCTTCGCGTCGAGCACGCGGACGGATTTTCCCGTCGCCAGATCCCACTGCTGCACCTTGCCCATGAGGTCGCCGGAGAGGAGGAACTTGCCGTCGGGATGGAAGATGACGCTGTAGACGTCCAGCTCGTGGCCGGTGAACTCCTGAACCATTTTGCCGTCGGCCAGGTTCCACAGCTTCACGAGCCGGTCATTGCCGCCGCTGGCGAGCCACTTGCCGTCCGGGCTGACGGCGAGCGCGCGGATCCAACCCCGGTGCGCGGTGACTTTGCGCTGCGGCGCGGGCTTCTCCGCCGTGGCAGGCCACCACATCAAAGTGTCGTCGCCGCCCGCACTGACCAACGTCTGGCCATCCTTCGAAAACGCCACCGCCCACACGTAGGAGTCGTGCGCGGTGAAGACGGCCTTCTGTTTGGGGTCGGCCAGTTCCCAGCGCAAAATCGCGCGATCCTCGGCGGTGGCGAACACAAACCTGCCCGTGGGATCGAAGCGGCAGGTGATGAGCGGGGCCGGGTGGTCAAACTCGGCGGTGACGTGCGCGGCTTTGTAGTCAGGCTTCATGGAGCAGAATCCTTGGGCAACAGGCCCGAGATGAATACATGGAGGCCTTCAGCGAGCCTTAACGCCTCGTCAAATTCAGCGCGGGAGGGGAGCGGATCCGCCGTGAGACCGGGATAGCGAAACGCGGACGCATAAGGCGTGAGCACGTTCGCCGCCTCTTCCCAATCCAGAAAGCGCTGGTCGCCACCGGCGGCCAGGATCACCAACCGGGTCAGGTCATGCGTGCGCTCAACCGGCTGGTTGCGAAACACAAGCCAGGCCTTCAGCGACTTCTCCGCCGCCTGCTGGCAGTGGTAGATGGCCGTGTCGAGCGGGCCGTCCGGCACGGTGCTGACGATGCGCGCGTTCTGCAGGTCATGAGCGGCCTTGGTGAGCCACTCGCGCGTCAGGCGAATCTGCGGCTCATCCATACAACTTTCGCCCCCGCGTAATGACCTGGTGTTGCAGGGAGGAGGGCAGCGCCTTGTCGCGGTCGAACTCGCTGCGGGTCTGCACGAACACATCCTTGCTGAGGGCCATCCCGCTGAGGCAACGGTGCGCCCGCTGCATTCTCCGGGTCGCCCGTTCGTCGCTGTGCGGCACGATCACCAACAAATCAAGATCACTGTCTACGCGAGGGGTGCCCCAGGCGTGCGAGCCGAACAGCCAGATCTGCTCGGGCGCAAACTCGGCCACGAGGCGCCCCGTCACCTCGGCCAGTAACACGTCCTGGTTGGTTGATCTCATGGCCGAACGCTATCAGTCATCGCGGTCGTAAGAGAAGTGCTGAGATTGACGGCACCAGTGGCCAGTTTAATCGGCTTGCGATGCTCATTTCTTCACGCCCAGCACCTCGACGAGCTTCGCCGTGATCGCTGCCGCATTGGCGCCGGTGCTCGACTTCATCCCGGCCGCCATGCCCGAAACATAAGCCGTGGACGCGGACGTGCCACTCACGAGGTAGGTCCGGCCGCCGAACTGGATGATGCTGGAACCCGGCGCAATCACATCCACGAACTCGCCCCGGTTGGCGTAGCTGGCGAGCTGCCCGCCGCGCGAACCGGCGGTCACGGCCAGCACCTCGGGATACGCCGCGGGATAGTTGGGCGCGGTCGTGGGCTCGTTGCCCGCCGCCGCAATGAACAGCACGCCGCGCTCCGCGCCCTGTTTGATGACGTTGTGCAGCAGCGCGCTGTCGCCCGCACTGGCGAGGCTCAGGTTTACGACCGATGCGCCCGCGTTGAGCGCCTCCACGATGCCGCGCGCGACGTTGAAGGTGCTCGTGGAGGCCGCGTCGCCATACACGTCCACCGGCAGCACGCGCACGGCGGAGGCCGCGCCCGCGTCCTGCGTGCTGGCCAGCCCGCGCAGCAGCGTCTCGAACATCGAGGTGCCATGCGTGGGCGCGGCCGTGCCCGCGGCCGCCTCGCCCGCGACGGAAACGCCCGGCAGCAGGAACGCACTCGACGGGGTGACCTTTTGCACCGCCGCATCAATCAGGCCCACGACCAACTGCCCCGCCGGCGCGCTGGCGTCGGGCTTGATTGTCAGTGCCGCCATCGAGCTGGCCGCGAGCGGATCGGTGACGACGGGACGCGGGATGGCGTAGTTGGAATCCACGTTGAAGTCGGCGCTGCCATTGAGTGCGTCGCGCGCCGCCCGCGCCGCCTCGGCGTCGGCGAACTTGAGCCGATACGCGCCGAACTCATCCACGCGCCCGGTGACTTTCGCCCCGAGCCGCTTCGCCAGCTCCTCCGCGTCCGCCTTGCTGCCGGGCTTGCGGAGGAGGACGAGTTCGTCGGCGATGGCCTTGGCCCGGGCCGGCTCGCGCGCCGGCACCCGCTGCGTGGCGTCGGCGATGGCCGTGCGGAAGACGAAGAGCTTGGGCGGAGCCCCGGGCTGCGGCAGGACCGCGAAGTTGAGTTCCCCCAACATCCGCCCCAGCGCGTCACCCGCCGCCAGGTTGCTGAACTTCACGGACACCGGCTGCTTGAGCTGCGCGCCGGGCTGGACGAAAACCTGCCAACCTGTCGCGTCTGCCAGGTGTTCGAGCAGCTGCGGGAGGGACCATCCGTCAATGTCAGCGTCCACCCGTTCGCCGCCCGCTCGCCAGACCAGTGTATCCGCGCCGCCGGCAGGGGAGGCGACCCATAGCAGCGCCAGCAGCAGAAAGGCGAGACCTGGGCGGATGATGCGTTGCACGGGCAATCCATAGCACCCGGCCAACCTGACCGCGAGCGGTCTTTGCGCCACGCCTGCGGCGACCGGAGATCCATGTCCCGCTCCAAGCAACTCCCCTTCCCCCTCGTCAGCCGTCAACTTCCCGCTTCCCTTCCCGCGTCCCTTTGCCAAGCTCGCGGGCACTATGACCCGCTGGTTTATCACCGTGCTGGCGCTCGCCTGCGCCGCTGTCACTTCCACCCGCGCCGCCGCGCCCTTCGAGCTGAAGGACGGCGACCGCGTCATCTTCCTGGGCGACACGCTCATCGAGCGCGAGCAGCACTACGGCTGGATCGAGCTGATGCTCACCACGCGCTTCCCGGACCGCAACGTCACCTTCCGCAACCTCGGCTGGAGCGCGGACCTGCCCAATGGCGAATCGCGCCTCGGACTCTCGCTGCGCCAAGCCGGCCTCGAACCCGAGGGCGAAGGCTGGGAGCTGCTCCAGAAACAAATCGAGGAGACTAAGCCAACGGTGGCCTTCCTCGGCTACGGCATGGCGGCATCCTTCGCGGGCGAGGCGGGGCTGCCGAAGTTCAAGGCGGACTACGAGCGGCTGCTGGACACGATTGGGAAGATTTCGCCGGGGTGCCGGTTCGTGCTGCTGACTCCAATTCGGCACGAGAAATCGCCGACACCCTTCCCAGACCCGGCGAAACACGATGAGCAACTCAAAGCGTATTCAAAAGCCATCTTCGACATTGCAGTTGAGCACAAGGCTGCGTATGCAAATCTGCGTCTTGAGTTTCTGCCAACTCCTGCGCTGGTCACTATTCCCCCCGGGGTCTTCAAGGAGAAGCCAGCCGCCTTGCT
>CAZQEW010000107.1:0-729 GCA_964591495.1 uncultured Klebsiella sp. | reverse complement strand
CCCGACCCAACGCTGCATAACGAGCAACTGACCAAGTATGCAAAGGCAGTGGAGGGCATTGCCAAGACTCGAAACGGTTGGTTCGTTGATTTCCCCACCTTCCCGATTTCGTTCTCGCTTAACGTCGGTGGCAGCAAGGGCGCTCCTCGTTTTAGCAGTGAGAATGGAATCCACCTTAACTCGCAGGGCTATCAATTCTTGGCTGGTAAAATTAAGGCTGAACTGTTCGGCGGGGCTGGAGCCAACGAACAAGCGCAACACGCCGCGTTCGGAAGAGCCTCTAACCTGCTTCGCCAAGTCATCCTCCGCAAAAACGAGTTCTACTTCCACCGCTCGCGCCCGGCGAACATGGCCTACATTTTCGGCTTTCGGAAACGCGAGCAGGGCAAGAACGCCGTCGAGATGCCCCAATTCGACCCGCTTATCGCCGCCGAGGAGAAGAAGATTCGCGAGCTGTGCAAGCACCTGAACGACGCCAGCTTCAAGCCCGGCCCCGAACTCCAGCCCGCCGCGCTGCTCGGCAAGGCCGCCGCCGCCAAGCACACGCCGCAGCCCACGCCCGAGTTCACCGTGGCCGACGGCCTCGAAGTCACGCTCTGGGCCGAGAACCCGCACCTCGCCAAGCCCATCCAAATCAACTTCGACCCGCAGGGCCGCCTCTGGGTCGCCAGCAGCGAGGTCTATCCGCAAATCGAACCCGGCCAGGCCGCGCACGACAAAATCGTCGTG
>CAZQEW010000106.1:14123-16072 GCA_964591495.1 uncultured Klebsiella sp. | reverse complement strand
GTCAAGAACGGCCACCCGGTCAAAGCGCGCGGCAACGGTGGTTGTGAAACCCGCAAAGGCCCGGACTACGGTGAGATTTTCGACCACCACGTCGTCGAGTTCACCTACGAAGACGGCTCGGTCTGCTTCAGCCAGTGCCGCCACCAGCTCGGCTGCTGGAACGACGTCTCCGAGCACGCCATTGGCACCAAGGGCGTGGCCAACCTCGGCCGTTACACCATCACCGGTGCCAATGCTTGGCGCTACCAGGGCGGCGGCAAGGACCCCTATCAGCAGGAGCACGACGACCTCTTCGACGCCATCCGCAATGACAAGCCGTTCAATGAGGCCTTCTACGGCGCGGACAGCTCGATGACCGCCGTCCTCGGCCGCATGGCCACCTACTCCGGCAAGGAAATCTCCTGGGACGACGCCATGAAGTCCGAGGTCAGCGACACCATGGTCAAGGGCATCGACAAAGTGTCCTGGGACGAAGCCGTCAAGCTCACGCCCCCCACCGTGCCCGGCCCGGACGGGATGTATCCGCTGCCCGTGCCCGGCAAGACCGATGTGCTCAAGGCCCGCAAAGCCTGAAGTGCTCCCCCTCCAAACAGCAACCGCCCGCATCTCCCATGGGAGTGCGGGCGGACTGCTTTCGTGATCCGGCTGAAGTTTACGCCTTAAGCGCCTTCGCTGCGATGTCGCGGCGGTAGTGTGCGCCCTCGAAGTGAATTTTCTCCACGGCGGTGTAGGCGGCGTTGCGGGCGGTGGCGAGGTCTTTGGCCCACGCGGTGACGCCGAGGACACGGCCGCCGTTGGTCACGGTCTGGCCGTCCTTCTTTGCCGTGCCGGCGTGGAAGACTTTGGTGTTCGGTAGCGCGTTCGCGGCGGTCAGGCCGGTGATGGCTTTGCCTTTCGGATAGCTGCCGGGATAGCCGCCGCTGGCCATGACGACGCACACGCTGGCGTTCGCACTCCACCGTAGTTCGTGCTGTGCCAAAGTGCCTTCCGCGCTGGCGAGCAGGAGTTCCACCAAGTCGTTTTCCAACCGTGTGAGATAGACCTGCGTCTCGGGGTCACCGAAGCGGGCGTTGAACTCCAGCACCTTCGGGCCGGACTTGGTGAGCATCACGCCGGGGTAAAGCAGGCCGCGGAAATCAATGCCGTCCGCCGCACAACCGCGCAGCCACGGCTGGAGGATGGCGTCCCCGACCGACTTCAACTCGGCGGCGCTGAGGAACGGGGCAGGGGAGTAGGTGCCCATGCCGCCGGTGTTCAGGCCGGCGTCGCCGTCGAGCGCGCGCTTGTGGTCCTGCGACGTGGGGAAGAGCTTCGCGACCTTGCCATCGCAGAGCGCGTGCAGGGAAATCTCCATGCCTTCGAGCAGTTCTTGGATGACGATGCGCTGGCCCGCTGCGCCGAAGGCCTTGCTCACCATGATTTCGTCCACGGCGGCCTCGGCCTGCGCGAGGGTGGTGCAAATCAAAACGCCTTTGCCGAGCGCGAGCCCGTCGGCTTTCACCACGCATCGGCCGCCTAGGCTGGCACAGAATTTCTTCGCGGCGCTGACCTCGGAAAAGGTCCCGGCGGCAGCCGTGGGGATGCCGTGCCGCTCCATGAAGTCCTGCGAGAAGGCCTTGCTCCCCTCGAACTGCGCGGCCTGCTTGTTCGGGCCCCAAATCTTGAACCCGTTGGCTTGGAACAAATCCACCACGCCCGCCGCGAGCGGGTTGTCCGGGCCGACGACGGTGAAGTCCGGCCGCTCGCGCTGGGCGAAGGCGAGCAGCGCCGGCAGATCCTCCGCGCCGACCAGGACACACTCAACGCCCGCACCGTTCTTCGCAAGGCGTTCCTCGCCGATGCCCGCGTTCCCGGGCGCGCACCACATCCGCGTGACGTGCGGCGACTGCGCGAGTTTCCAAACGAGAGCGTGTTCGCGTCCGCCGGAGCCGATGACCAAGAGTTTCATG
>CAZQEW010000106.1:11938-14023 GCA_964591495.1 uncultured Klebsiella sp. | reverse complement strand
GCTTCAACTTGCCCTTGCCGCCGCCCCCTCGTCGCCCGGATAGTCCGCGCGGCATGGCCCAGCACGAGTCGTTTTACCGGAATAACGAAGCCTACGCGGAGTTTCTCGCGGGCTGGGATCCGGCGTTCTACGGCAAATACACCGACGCGCTGCGACCGGAGCGCAAGGACGGCCGGGCCTTGGACGTGGGCTGTGGCGTCGGGCAGGTCGTGGGCGCACTCACTCGTGACGGCGTGGAGGCTTACGGCGTGGACGTGTCAGCACCAAACATCGCGAGGGCGCGGGAGTTCAGCGAACGCTGCCAGCTTTACGACGGCCAGCGGCTGCCGTTTCCGGACAAGCACTTCGCCTGCGTCGGCGCGCTGAACGTGCTGGAGCACGTGGATGAGGCCGAGACGTTTCTGGCCGAACTGGTGCGAGTGACGGAGCCCGGCGGCAAGGTGGTCGTCTCCAGCCCGAACTTTCTGCGCGTCATCGGTGCGCGCGATTACCATTACCGGATGCGCGGCCTGGGCAACAAGTGGCGCAACCTGCAACGGCTCCTCGCGAAGCGCCGGCAGATGAAGGAAGCACCGGAGCAAGTCCGCTTCGAGCGCGTGGCCCCGGTGGTGAAGACACCGTTCGAGCCGGACGACGACGCCATCATCATGACCAACGCGCTGGAGATGGCCTTCCAGTTGGAGCGCTGCGGCTGCGTCGTGGAGAAGGCGCTGTGCACGGACCGCTACGTGTTTCCGCCGCTGGACTGGCTTTTGAATCTCACGCCGCTGCGCTACGGGATGCTGTGCGCGTTCGTGGTCGCGCGGCGGAAGGCTTGAGCGGCCCGCGAAACCCGCGAATGCCCGCGAAAGGAAATACCGCATGAGCACCACCGACTGGGAGGCGCACTACCAACGCAACGAAACGCCCTGGGACAAGGGTGAACCATCGCCCGGGCTGGTGGACTGGCTGGCGGCGCATCCCGAAGTCGCGCGCGGCACGGTGCTCGTGCCGGGCTGCGGGCTGGGCCACGACGTGCGCGCCTGGGCGGCGGCGGGCTTCACGGCGACGGGGCTGGACATCGCGCCGAGCGCGGTGGCCCGGGCGAAGTTGGCGGGCCTGCCCGCGCAGACCGATTTCCGGCTGGGCGATTTTCTCGCGGACGAGCCGTTTACCCAGTTTGACTGGCTGTTCGAGCACACCTGCTTCTGCGCCATCCCGCCGGCCCGGCGCGATGATTACGTGAGCGCGGTCCTGCGCTGGCTGCGGCCGGGTGGCCACTACCTCGCGGTGAACTACTTCATCCCCGACAAGGAAGGGCCGCCGTTCGGCGTGGACCGCGAGGAAATCTGGGCCCGCTTCGCGCCGCGTTTGCGGCTGGTTGAGGAATGGACGCCCCGTTCGTATCCCAACCGCACCGGGCTTGAGCGGATGTTCTGGTGGCAGCGTTAGGCGTTGAGGCCGGGGTCCCAAGCGCCCCGGACGGCCAAATTCCTCCTTCCCATTTTTCCAGCGCATTCCTAACTTCCGCTGCTTTGTTGGAACCGAACCTGTAGCACCCAACCCGACCGCACCCTATGGCCGCTGATAATTCCGTCGTCGCAAAAGTCGAAGCTCCGCCGCTGAAGCCCCTCGCGCTCAAGTCCCGCCTCGCGCCCACGCCTTCCGCCGCGCCCAAATACGCTGTCACGGTCAAGAACGCCGCCGGCCAACCTGTCACCGTCGCCGACCCGCGCGCGACCCGCACGCTCGTGGCGCTGATGAACGTCCATGCCGTCGTCGGTGGCGCGGCCTGCCACTGGGGCGGCCCGGCGGCCTTCGCGGAAATCATGGCGGCGGTCCACGCGCAGATGTTCGCCACGCAGGGGAGGCAGTGGCACGAGGCGTTCAACTTCGTCAACGACGCTGGCCACACGGAGAACGGCATCTACGCCCTCCGCGCGCTCTACGGCTTCGATGGCATGACCTTCGACACGCTTAAGGGCTTCCGCAGCATCGCCAGCAAGAGCCGGCGACGAATCGTCAGATCGGCCGCGCCCTTCATGTACTTGGGACGGGTCGAGTTCAAGACGCCAATGAATTCGCCAGAAGCCATGTCGATTCTCC
>CAZQEW010000106.1:0-11928 GCA_964591495.1 uncultured Klebsiella sp. | reverse complement strand
GGCCACGGCGAGTCGCATCTCAACCCCGAGGGGGTGCTCGTCTCGAACGGCCCGCTCGGCTCCAGTCTCCCGCAGGCGCAGGGCCTCGCGATGGGCGACCGCACCGCGGGCCGCGACCGCGTCACCATCTGCACCGTGTCCGATGGCGCGGCGATGGAAGGCGAGGCGAAGGAAGCCTTCGCCGCCATCCCCGGCCTCGCCGCGAAGGACCGCGTGAATCCCTTCGTGCTCATTCTCTCCGACAACGACACGAAGCTTTCCGGCCGCATCACGAAGGACTCCTTCTCGATGCAGCCGAGCTTCAACGCGATGGCCACGCTGGGCTGGAACGTGATTTCCGTCCCGAACGGCCACGACTTGCAGGCCGTTTACCTTGCGGTCGAGCAAGGCATCGCCGCCGCGAAGGCGAATCCGAAGCAACCCGTTTGCCTCTGGGTGAAAACCGTGAAAGGCGTCGGCATCAAGGCCACGGTGGAAAACTCCGCTGGCGGCCACGGCTTCCCGCTCGCGAACGGCGAAAAAATCGGCGACTGGGTTACGGAGCTTTATGCCGGCGACACCGCGCCTGCGGAGTTCGTCGCGTGGGGTGCGGCGTTGCGAGCGGACTGGGAGAAGAAGGAAGCCGACAAGAAGGCCAAGGCCGCTGCCGCCGCTGCGTCGGGCGCGCCCGCTGCCCCGGCCGTGAAGAAGGACAAAGTTCAAGCTGGCCTCGCGAAAGGTGCCGTCCGCGCCGCGACGGAGGGCTTGCCGGTCTTCTCCGTGTCGAGCGACGTGCAAGGCTCCACCGGCATCAGCGCGTTTCAGAAGGCGTTGCCCGACCGCTTCGTCGAGGTCGGCATCGCCGAGTCGAACATGATTAGCGTGGCCGCCGGTTATGCGAAGTGCGGCTTCATCCCCATCGTTGACACGTTCGGCCAGTTCGGCGTCACGAAGGGCAACCTCCCGCTCACGATGGCGGCGCTCTCGCAGGCCCCGGTCATCGCGATGTTCAGCCACATCGGCTTCCAGGACGCCGCCGACGGCGCGAGCCACCAGGCCACGACTTATCTCGCGGCGCTCAGCTCCATCCCGCACACCTGCGTCATCATGCCGAGCTGCCCGGACGAGGCGGAATCCCTGATGTATCAGGCCATTCAGCGCTACGCCGCCGACCGCGCGGCCGGTAAGGACGGCGAGAGCTACATTTTCTTCGTCGGCCGCGAGAATTATCCGATGAGCTGGATTCCCGGCGCGACCTACCCGTGGGGCAAGGCGCAGGTCCTCGCTCAGGGCACCGACGTGGTGCTCATCGGCTGCGGCGTGCTGCTCGACAAGGCCATTGCCGCCGGCAAGAAACTCGCCGAGCAGGGCGTGAAGGCGACCGTTATCAACAACCCGTTCATCAACCACGTGGACATCGAGACCATCGGGGCCGCCGTGAAGGCCGCCGGTGGCCGCGTCGTGACCATCGAGGACCACCAGGTCGTCGGCGGCATGGGCGCGCAGGTCAGCCACGCGTTGAGCCGCGCGGGCATCGCGCACCGCATGACGTCGCTGGGCATCCCCGGCGAATTCGGCCAGAGCGCCTACCTCGCCGAGGAACTCTACAAGCTGCACGGCCTCAGCGCCGAGAAGCTCGTTGAGTCCGCGCTGGCCTTGGTGAAGTAACGCAAATGAACTCTTCGCGAACGGCCAGGGCGGCGACGCTCTGGCCGTTTTGCTGGGGAGATGCACTTTGACCCGCATGAGCAAAATCGTCGGCATTGACCTCGGCACCACCAACTCGCTCGTCGCGACGGTGGACTCCGGCATCCCCTATGTCATCGCGGACGCCGACGGCCAGCGCCTCTGCCCGAGCGTGGTGCATTTCCCCGCCGCCGGGGCCGCGCCCATCGTCGGCCACGCCGCGAACCGCGTTCGTGCGCTCCACCCCGCCACCACCGCCTACTCGGTGAAACGCTTCATGGGCCGGCGCGGCGCGGACATCCCGCGCGAGGACATGCTCGTGACCTACCCCGTGCGCGGCGAAGGCGCGGGGCCGGTGACGATTCCCATTCACGGCCGTGACTTCACGCCCGAGGAAATCTCGGCCGAGGTGCTGAAGAAATTGAAGCTCGCCGCTGAAGCTGACCTCGGCGAACCCGTCACCCGCGCTGTCATCACCGTCCCGGCCTACTTCAACGACGCCCAGCGCAACGCCACCAAGCGCGCCGGCGAACTCGCCGGCTTCACCGTCGAGCGCATCGTCAACGAGCCCACCGCCGCCGCCCTCGCCTACGGCCTCGACCGCCTCAAGGAGCATTCCAAAATCGCCGTGTATGACCTCGGCGGCGGCACGTTCGACCTGTCCATTCTCGAACTCAACGCCGGCGTCTTCCAAGTCCTCGCCACTCACGGCAACACCCGCCTCGGTGGCGACGACCTCGACAAGCGCCTCGTGGACTTCCTCGCCGACCGCATCAAAGTCGCCGGCGGTCCCGAGCTAACGAACCCCCTCCTCGCCCGGCTTCGCGAAGCCGCCGAGGCCGCCAAAATTGGCCTCTCAACCGAGACCGAAACGGAAATCTCCCTCCCCTTCCTGACGCCGGACTTCAGCTTCAGCCACCGGCTCACCCGCGACGAATTCGAGCGTCTCACCCGCGACCTCGTCGAGCAAACCCGCGCCCACTGCCTTCGCGCCCTCGCTGACGCCAAGCTCGAAGCCAAGCAGCTCGACCAGGTCATCCTCGTCGGCGGCCAGACGCGGATGCCGCTGGTGCGCCGCCTTGTGAGCGAGTGGTTCGGCTGCGCCGAGTTCGAGGAAGAGCGCGGCAGCCTGCGCCTTGGCGACAGTTTTCACGAGCGCACCGGCCCGTTGCTTAACACTTCGCAAAACCCCGACGAAGCCGTCGCCCTCGGCGCCGCCATCCAAGCCGCCATTCTCAGCGGCGAATTCAAAAACCTCCTGCTCCTCGACGTCACGCCGCTCTCGCTCGGACTCGAAACCTTCGGCGGCTTGATGAATGTCATCATCCCGCGCAACAGCACCATCCCCGTGAAGGCTGGCGAAGTCTTCACCACGGCCGTGGACCACCAGCGCGAGATGCTCATCCACGTCTTGCAGGGCGAACGCGAGCGCGCCGCCGACAACTGGAGCCTCGGCAAGTTCGCCGTCGCCTTCGAGCGCGCCCCGCGTGGCGTGCCGCGCGTCGGCGTGCAGTTCGAGATCGATGCAAACGGAATCCTCCACGTCCTCGCTCGCGACCTGAAAACCGGCGCGCAGCAAGTCGTGGAAATGAAATCCGCCGTGGACGTGGCCGACACCGAAGTCCAGCGCATGGTGGAGGAATCCGTCGAGCACGCCTTCGAAGACCTCACCGCGCGCCGCTGGATTGAAGCCAAGCTGAAGGCGCAGGAAGTCCTTTCTGCCGCACAAGCCGGTCTCGCCGAGTGCGGCGCGGAACTCGACGCCGCCGCCCGCGCGCAAGTCGAGTCCGCCCTCGCCGAAGTGCAAGCCGCCCTCGCCACCGAATCCCCCGCCACCAAGACCGGCGACGTCGCCCGCCTCAAATCCGCCCACACCGCCCTCGACACCGCCACCCAACCCCTCGCCGACCTGCTGATGGACAAAGCGATGGAGGCGATGCTCCGCCAGCGTGGCTTGGTGAACTGAAACGAAAAAAGCGGCGGGCGCATCGCCCGCCGCTTGGGAAGGTAATCAACTCGGCCCGAGCGTCAGCTTTGCGGCTGGCCGCCCAAGTCCAGGCCCGCGAACGGGTTGTTGGAGAAGTTGCCGGACTGGGGCTTGCCGCCGCGCACTGGCACGGAGCGCTGGTCAACGGGCGCGGCCGGTGCTGCGGGTGCGGTTTCGGCACCGTGGATGATGGGCTTGGCAATTGGCTCGTGGTGAGCGACTTCCTCGATTTCGCCCTGCTCGTTCTTCGTGGGATGCTTGGCCCGCTTGTTCTTGGGCAGGGGGCTGATCATCACGTTGATGGTCTTGCCCATCAGCTTCGGAGTGAAGTCCGGGTGGCCCCACGGGGCTGCGTCCTTGAGGAAATTGGCCACGACCTGTTCGCCGATTTCCTTGTGCGCCATCTCGCGGCCCCGGAAACGCAGCATGACCTTTACCTTCATGTCCTCGCAGAGGAAGTCGATGGCATGCGCGAGCTTCACGCCGAAGTCGTGCGGGTCGATGTTCGGCGAGAGCTGCACCTCCTTGACCTTGTTGGCGTGCTGGTGCTTCTTGGAGTCCTTCTCCTTTTTGGACTGCTCGTAGCGGAACTTGCCGAAGTCCACGAGGCGGCAGACGGGTGGGTTGGCGGTGGCGGCAATCTCCACCAGATCCACGCCGTGCTGGCGCGCGAGGGTGAGCGCCTCGGGCAGGGTGATGACGCCGATTTGCTGGCCGTCGGGTCCGATGACGCGGACTTCGCGGGCACGAATCTTCCCGTTAATGCGATAGGCCGGCGCGGGAGGGGTCCGGGGGGAAAAGGGGCGGCTCAAAGCGCCCTCTCCTTTTGAGGGTTATCCATGTGAGACTTGAAGACTGCGAACTGCCATTTGGCTAGTTGGCGGATTACTACGAGGACGGCTCCGCGGGCGCAAGTGAAATCTGGCCGCCGGTCATCGGTGTTTTGGCCGAGTGGCCCAGAAATTCCTTGCCCGCGTCGTGCCCGCCGGAATGATGCCGCCGCCGCCGTGCTCACCACGCTCCGCATTAAGAACCTCGCCCTCGTCGCTGACCTGACGCTGGAGTTGCGTCCCGGGTGCAACGTCATCACGGGCGAAACCGGCGCGGGCAAGTCCATCATCATCGGCGCGCTCAACCTCGTCCTCGGCGAGCGCGCTGACCGCACGCTGCTGCGCGCGGGGGCGGAAAGCTGCGCCGTTGAGGCGGTGTTCGAGGTGGGCAGGCTGGCGCTTTCGCTCGCGCCGCTCCTGAACGAGCACGGCCTCGAACCGTGCGAGGAAAACCAGCTGGTGCTCAAGCGCGTCTTCAGCGGCGCCGGGGCCAACCGCCAGTTCGTCAACGGCTCGCCTGCCACGCTCGCCGCGCTGGCCGCCATCGGTGAGCTGCTTGTGGACATGCACGGGCCGCACGACCACCAGTCGCTGCTGCACCCGGAGAAGCAACTGGCGATTCTCGACGCGTTCGGTGGGCTGCAAGCGCCAGTAACCGCGTTCGCCGAACTGGTCCGCCGCCGCGCCGCGCTTGAAGCCGAGAAGGCCGCGCTCATCGTGGACGAGCGGACCTACGCGCAGCAGCTCGACCTGCTCCGGCATCAGGTGCAGGAAATTTCCGCCGCCCGCCTCCGACCCGACGAGGAAGCTGAGGTGGAAGCCGAGCACCATCGCACCAGCAATGCCGCCCGCCTGTTGGAGCTCTCGCAGGCGGCGCTGGGCGCACTGGACAGTGAGGAAACTTCCCTCGTGAACCAACTGGGTGCGCTGGGCCGCACGTTGCAGGAACTTCAGCGCGTGGACCCGGCCGCGCAGCCGTTCGCCGAGGCGCATGAGCAGGTCGTGAGTTCGCTCCGCGACTTGCAGGCTGACCTCTCGCGTTACGCCGACCGGGTGGACCTCGACCCCGCACGGCTGGCGGAGCTGGATGAGCGACTGAATTTGATTCACTCGCTCAAGCGCAAATACGGCGCGTCGCTGGCGGAGGTCATCGCGTTTGGTGATGCGGCCAAGGCCAAGCTGAACAGCCTCGAACAACGCGATGCCGAGGTCGCGCGGCTCAACGCAGCACTGGCCAAACTCGACGCCGAGCTGACTCGGGCCGGCCGCGAGTTGACCGCCGCCCGGCGCAAGGTGATTCCCAAGCTCACCAAGGCGGTGACGCGTCAATTGCAGGGCTTGGGCTTTCAGCAGAGCGAACTCGGCGTGGCCCTCACCACTGCTGACTCGGTGGGCGACAGCCAATCGCCAACAGCCAACCTCAAGGCCACCGGCTTCGACACCGTCGAGTTCCAGTTCGCACCGAACCCGGGCGAGCCGGCGCGGCCGCTGCGGGCCATCGCATCGAGCGGCGAGCTGGCCCGCGTGATGTTGGCGCTCAAGACTGTGCTCGCGGCCGAGGATGAAATCCCCGTGCTGGTGTTCGACGAGGTGGATGCGAACGTCGGCGGCGAAACGGCCAACGCGGTGGGCGAGAAGATGCGCCAAATCGCGCGCGCCCGGCAGGTGCTTTGCATCACGCATCTCGCGCCCGTCGCGGCGGCGGCGGACACGCACTTCGTCGTCACCAAGCAGGTGCGCGACGGCCGGACGACTTCGGACATCCAGCCCTTGAGCGCGAAGCAGCGGGTGGACGAACTCGCCCGCATGCTTGGCGGCCAGGGCGAGGCCGCCCGCAAGCATGCCGCGGCGCTGCTGGCCGGAAAGTAGCGGGCCCGGCGGTTTGCAATCGCTGCTCCGCAGGGCAAGCTCTGGCCAGCGAAATGCACGAGCCCGAACAACCCAACCGTTCTGAACCGCCGCGCGAGAACTGGCGTGCGCTGCTTGGGCTCGTGGCCTCGAGCGCGGTCGTCGCGAGCCTGTGCTGCTTGCCCAGCGTGGTGCTGGTGCTCTTTGGCCTCGCCTCGGTCAGCACGGCAGCGGCGCTTTCGGACCAGCTCTACTGGGGGCCGACGCGTTACGTGCTCTACGCCGTGAGCCTCGCACTCGCGGCGGGTGGGCTGGTCGTCTACTTCCGCCGCCGGGGCATCTGCACGCTGGATGCCGCGCGCCGGGAGCGCAACCGCATCGTCAACCTCACGCTGCTTGTGCTGGTGGGCGGCGTGGCGACCTACCTCGTGTGGAACTACCTCATTCTCGACCTCATCGGCATCGCCGCCGGTCTGCCGTGGAAGATGCCAAGCTGGTGGCCGTGGCGGTGATTTGACCCGGCGTTCGTGCGAAGGTTTGTCTTCCCCGCGTGGCCGTGATTACGCTTCGCCCATGAAAGCCGCTTTTGTCACAGTTCCCGGCCCGGCCGAAAGCATTCAGTTCGGCGAGCTTCCCCAGCCTCAACCTCGCGCGGGCGAAGTCCTCGTGCGGGTCCGCGCCGTCTCCGTCAACCCAATTGACACCTATGTCCGCGCCGGGATGGTGAAGATGGCCCTGCCGTCGCCGTTCATCATCGGCTGCGATCTCGCGGGTGTGGTCGAGGCCGTCGGCCCGGAGTGCAAAACCTTCCAGCCTGGCGACCGCGTTTGGTGCTCGAATCAGGGCTTGTTTGGCCGCCAAGGCACTTTTGCCGAGTTCGCGTGTGTGGAGGAGAAGTGGTTGAACCCGCTGTCCGCCGGCGTGCGCGAAGAGGACGCCGCCGCCGTTGCGCTCGTGGGCATCACGGCGCACCTCGGGCTGTTCGCCAAGGCGCGCTTGCAGGCTGGCGAAACGGTCTTCGTCAACGGCGGTGCCGGCGGTGTCGGCTCAATGGTCGTGCAACTCGCAAAGGCGGCGGGCGCACGGGTCATCGCCACGGCGGGCAGCGACGAACGCGTGGCGAAGGCGCGGGGATTTGGCGCGGACCTCGTCTTGAACCACCGCACGCAGGACGTGGCCGCTGCCGTGAAGGAGTTCGCACCCGCCGGAGTGAACGTCTTCTGGGAAACGCAGCGCGAGCCGGATTTCGACAAGGCCGTGCCGCTGCTTGCGCCGCGCGGTCGCTTCGTGCTGATGGCGGGTCGTGAGGCGCGGCCGGTCTTTCCCGTCGGGCCGTTCTACGTGAAGGACTGCTCGCTGCATGGCTTCGCGATGTTCAACGCCACGCCGGATGAGCAGCGCGGCTGCGCGGCCGACCTGAACCGCTGGCTGGCCGAGGGCAAGCTACGGGCGAACATTGACCGCGTGCTGCCGCTGGCCCAGGCGGCGGCGGCGCACCGCTTGCAGGAGGAGAGCACGTTGCAGAAGTCCGGGGCGCTTGCGGGTAAAATCGTGCTGAAGCCCTGATCCGGCGGTGCAGGTCAGCGTCTCCCGCACCTCCGCCGCTCCCTGAAATCCATTTGGCATTCGGAGACGATGCCGTAGCTTCCGCCCGATATGGCTGCTGCAAACAATCCCGCACTCGCCGCCTTCTGCGCGGCGATACCCTCCGAGCTGGTGCTGGCGCAGGTGCGCGTGCAGCGGCTGGCCTCAGGCTTTGAGTTGCGGCATGTGGGCGATCGGGATGCCGGCGCGGAGAGCCTGCGGCTGGTCCTCCTCGACGAACTGCGTGGGCTGGCCAACCACACGGTCGCCGGCGAGTTCCGCCCCATCAAGGCTGCGCCAAACCTGCGGGCCGGCTGGCTCTGCCGTGTGGCCTCGGACGCGGAGCTGGAACTGGCGTTGAACCAGCTTTATCCCGGTGCGGTCGTGGATTGGTTCGCCGCGCAGCAGCCCCTGCCGCCGGTCACCCATTACCGCGAGTTCACCGGCCGCCAGACCGGGATGTATCGCATCACCTCGATGCTCACCGATCCACAGGCCGCGCAGGTCATCCGGGCCTGTTGCTCGGCCCACTTCTGTCTCAAGCGACGCCTTTGGACCGTGGACGGCCTCGCACCCGACGCAGCGGCGGCAAAGAGCCTCATCCCCTGCCTCGAACCGTGCGCCGTGATGCTGGAGTTCGCCCGCAAGGCCATGCGCATCGAGCAGGAAGAGGACAAACCCACGCTCACCTTGGCGCGGGCGGAAGCCGCCTCGCTGCTCGCGGCGCTCGACACCGCCCTGGCGCACCCGCCCGCTGGCCAGCGCGAGGCCGACCTGTCCGCGGCCGACAACCCGCGCCGGCTGCTGCTGCTGCGCGAGAAGCTTCAGGGTTTTGCCCCAGTTGCCACCGGAAACGGCGGGGAATAACCCTTCCACCAGCTCGTCCAACGCTCATGAAACGAACCGCCCACACCGCTTTTGCTGCCGCCCTCTTGATCGGCCTGTTCGCTGTCGCAAGCTCGCGCGCCCAAGCCCCGGCCGATGCCGACACCCTGCTGCAGCGGCTCGAAAAGGCGGCCGAGCCGCCCGCTCCGCCCGCCGAATGGCAGGGGCGGATCCCGACGCCCGAGGAGCTGGCTGCCTTCCGCGCACGGCAGGCTGAGGCTGCCATCCAAGCGGCGGACATTGCGGGCGAGTTCGCCTCGCGCTTTCCGACCCACGCGAAGGTCGCCGAGGTCCGCGAGCAGCGTTACCAGCTGCTCGGCAGCGCGGTTCGGCGCGGCGATAAGTCACGGCTCGAACAGCTGGAAAAGATCGAGGCCGAGCTGATTGCCGACCCCAAGAAATCCGCTGAGGAGAAGTTCCGGCTGCGGATGCAGTCCGTGGACCGTAAGGCCGGGCTGAAACAGGCCGACGGCACCGCCGCGATGCTGGAGGAGTTCGAGAAGGGCGCGCGCGCCTTGCAGAAGGAGTTCCCCGACCGGAAAGAGGTCTTCGAGATGCTTTACGCCGTGGCGATGCGCTCGGACGGACCCAAAGCGGTCGCGCTGGCCAAGGAAATCGCCGCCAGCGGTGCGGACACGCAGGTGAAGGACGCCGCTGCCGCGCTGCTCAAGAAGTCCGAGCGCCTGGGCCGGCCGCTGGACATCAAGTTCACCGCGCTCGATGGCCGCAAGGTCGAACTCGCCAAGCTCAAGGGCAAGGTCGTGCTGATCGACTTCTGGGCGACGTGGTGTGGGCCGTGCGTGGCCGAGATCCCGCACATGAAGTCCGCCTACGAGAAGCTGCACGAGAAGGGGTTTGAAATCATCGGCATCAGCCTCGATGACGACAAGGCCGCGCTCACCGCGATGGTGAAGCAGAAGCAGCTCCCCTGGCCGCAGTTCTTCGAGTCCGAAAAGGACGAAAATCGCTACGCGAAGGAATACGGCATCAGTTCCATCCCCGCAATGTGGCTGGTGGACAAGCGGGGCAACCTCGTGGACGCCAACGCCCGCGACGGCTTGGAGAAGAAGGTGGAGAAGCTGCTCGCGGACAAGTGAGTTGACCGGCGGACGTGGCGTGGCGGGGCAGGGGGGCTGCGTTGCAGTGGGTGGTGAATCCGCGAGCCAGCTACCGTATCGGGCCTCATTACCGGCCTTCGGGCGGGGCATTTTAGCAGCTGCAATCTGCTGGCGGCTCGCAGAGAATCCTCGGCCATGAAGCCAGCCCGTTTGTCGCGCAAGTTTCTGTTCCCGCTTTGGCTTGCCCTCGCCGCATTGATCAGGAGTGACAGCCTGAATTTGCCGGCCGCCGCAGCTTCTCCCCAACGCCCGAACATCCTCCTCATCTACGCCGACGACCAGTCCTACAAAACCGTCGGCTGCTACCCGGAGTCTTGGCCGTGGGTGAAGACGCCGAACATTGATCGGCTCGCGGCGGCGGGCGTGCGCTTCCACGCGGCGTATCTCGGCGCGTGGTGTATGCCGTCGCGGGCGGCGATGCTCACGGGACGGCACCCGCACGGCGTCGAAAGCATGCGGATGGAGGGCAAGTATCCCGCCAGCGCCTACGACCCGAAGCAATGTCCATTCTGGCCCGCCGTCTTCCGGCGAAGCGGCTATCACACCGCGCAAATCGGCAAGTGGCACACGGGCGTCGACGCCGGCTGGGGCCGCGATTGGGACCATCAAATCGTCTGGAACCGCCCGCTGCATCCCGAGAACGCCGGCGCTTACTACGAGCGCCAGCTCCTCGCCATCAACGGCAAGGAGGAGTGGGTGGATGGCTATCCCGCCGACAACTACTCGCAGTGGGCCGAAGACTACATTCGCGGCAAGACGCGCGCGGCGGACAAGCCGTGGTTCCTCTGGCTTTGTTATGGCAGCATCCACGGTCCGTCGAAGCCCGCCGCGCGGCACAAGGGCCTTTACGCGAACGCCGAGGTGCCCATGCCGAAAGACATTTTCCCGCCGCGCCCCGGCAAGCCCGATTACCTCAACCAAACCCAAGCGTGGGCGAAAGGCCCGGACGGCACGCCCATCGCGGGCAAGAGCGGCGAGACCTTTGGCGACACGAGCGGGAAGCAGCGGCAGACCTTCGCGGGCTTCGTGCGCCAGATGAACGAGTGCGTGCCGGCGATTGACGAGGGTGTGGGCAGGTTGCTCGCGGCACTCAAGGAAACCGGCCAGCTCGAAAACACCATCGTCATTTACACCGCCGACCAAGGCTTCGGTATGGGCGAGCACGGCTTCCGCACGAAGCTTGGCCCCTACGACGCGACCTACCGCTCACCGCTCATCGTCGCGATGCCCGGCCTCACGCCGGCGGGCAAGGTCTGCAACACGCCGGTGAACGCGCCCGACCTCGTCGCAACCTTCGCCGCGCAGGCCGGGGTGAAAATCCCGTGGGCCATGCACGGTCGCGACCTGACGCCGCTCCTGAAGAACCCGGCCGCCGCGTGGCCACACCCGTGCCTCTACGAATTCAGCGGCGAGATTTACGGCTCCAGCGTGGCCAAGCTCGTGAATGCCGAGCCGGCCAAAGCCGAATATCACAACGTCCCTTGGTATGCCGCCGTGGTGCAGGACGGCTGGAAGCTCATCCACTACCTCAAACCCGGCACCGGCGACGAACTCTACGACTTGAAGAACGACCCCGACGAACTCACCAACCGCATCACTGCGCCAGAGGCTAAGGAGCGGCTGGCGAAACTGCGCGTGGCGTTGAAGGCGGAGTTGGAGCGGACGCAGGCGGGGTTTGCGATGGGGCGAGAATGACGTCTGATAAGATGTAAAACAATATCACCCGGCGATGCGATACTTCGTGAGACTACGTGGTCAGGACGAAATCAGCGGCCCGTTTACGTTGGCTGAATTGGAGTCTCACTTCAAAGTGGGAACTCTTACGACGTCACACTTGGCCTTGGAAGCTACTAACCAGACCGCCGAGCAGCTTAAAGAGTATTGGAATTTTGAGTGGGTAGCGATTTCTGCAGTTCCTGGAATGGAGTGTCATACCCCTGCCATACTCAAGGCACCGAAGTTGTGTGCGTCAAGTTCAGCAAATTGGCGTGGGGCATGGCGTAGGGGGATA
>CAZQEW010000105.1:0-16323 GCA_964591495.1 uncultured Klebsiella sp. | reverse complement strand
AGGCCCCGGGCGGGACGGCCTTGGCCACGGGCACGCGCACGTCGATGGGCGGCGGGCCCTTGGGTGCAGGGGTCTTGTCGAGCGTGGCGCGGAGGTTGTCGCGCTCGCCGAGGAGGCCGGCAATGACCTGCTTTTCGGATTTCTCGGCGTCGCGCTTGGCGATGAGATCCTTTTGGAGCGTCTCGAAGTCGCGGACCTTGATGCCTTTTTGTTCGAGCGTGGTCTCGAAGGCCCGAAGGTCATCCTGCTTGGATTTGGCCTTCTGGGAAATGGCTTCCTGATTGGCCCCTGTTTTCTCGGCGGTGGTTTTGGCGAGGGCGAGCTGCTGCTTGGCCTGTTGAACCTGCTGCGGAGTGACCTTCGCCAGCTCCTCCTCGACGGTGTCCGAGTTGTTCTTCACGCCCATCTGCACGATGATGAGCACGAGGAGCAGCGTGCCGACCACGTTGGTCATGTTGTCCATCATGGAGTCCATGTTGACTCCTTCGTCGAGATTCGCGGGGGAACGCTTGGCCATGGTCGCAACGGGTTGGGTTACTTCATGAACTTCTCGAATTCGCTCAGGTCCACCTTGCCCTGGCCGGGAATGGGCATCTTGCTGGTGGCGAGGTTGAATTTCTGCTCGGCCCAGCCCGCGCCGCGCGCATAACTGTTCCAGCCGTCGGTGCGGACGAGGAAGAGGACGAGGTGGTTCTTGTTCGCGGTCACTTCGGCGAGGAAGTCGTTATAATCCTTATCCGCGCCAATGGTGGCGGCGGAGACACGGAAGCGGTTTTCCCGGTCGCGGTGCACGGTGACGGAGTCGCTGTTGGCTTCAACGACAAAGAGCCGGCGCCCCACGGCAAAGCCGCTGCCGCCGCCCTGAACGCGGAGGGCGGGCTTGATCTGGGAGGGGTCGATGCGCCGCTCGGCGAGGTCTTCCTTGAGCTTGGCGATCTCCTTCTGCAACTGCGGCTTCTGGGTTTGGAGATTGGCAATGACCACCTGCATGTTTTTGATCTCGGCCTCCAGCCGCGCGCGGACGGCGTCAGTGGTCTCGGCATCCTTGACCAGTTCCTGGAGCAGCACCATCTGCTTCTCCGCCTGCTCGATGGTGGTCATCTGGTCAGTGATGGAGCGGAATTCGGCGAGCTGCTTTTGCAGCTCCTTCATCTCGGCAGCGAGCGGGTTGGTCTTCGCGGCGGCGGAGCCCGAGGTGGTGACCTGCACGATGGAAAGCACGCAGATCATCACCACCAGCGCCCCCGACAAGCACGCGAGGATGCTCAGGAACGGGAAGAGCGAGACGCTGGGAACGGCGCTGGATTTGGCGCGGGCCATGATGGGTCAGGCAGCAATCAGTGTTCAGTCATCGATCTTCAGCCCTTGCCCGCCAGACGGCTGAAGAAGCCGCCTTTGGCCGGGGCGGGGGCGTTGACTTGTTGCACGACGATCTGCTTGCCGTTGAGGTCGTTCAACGTCTGGTTCAGGGCGGCGATGCCCTGCGAGAGGGCGCCGAGGTGGCTGTTCGCTGTCCGCATCGCTTCGTCGGCCGCGCGGGCGGCGTCCTGCTGGAGCTTGGTGACGCTGGTCTCAACGGCCCGGGCGACATTCGTTTGGTGTTCCTGAGCCTGGCGATCAAGTGAACCCATCTGCTGCGTGGTGGCGCGGACGGCGTCGGCGAGCGCGGTGAATTGCTGCACGGCGGGCTTGAGGGCGTCTTCCATCGCACGTGCGGTATCCCGCTGGAGGCGGGCCAGGTTTTCGTCGAGCTGGCGTTGGGCGGCGGCTTGGGCATCGCGGGTCTGCCGCTGCAACTCGGGGAGCTGACGGGCGGCTTCCTTCGCGCTTTCGGTCAGTGCGACCATCTGCTGGGCGGCCGGCCGGATGGAGTCTTCGAGCACTTTGGCGAGGTCGCGCTGCAACTTGGCCGTGGTGTCGAGGAAGGCCTGGTGCGCGGAGCTGTGCTGCTCGCGGGCTTGTTTCTGAAGGTTGGCCGCTTCCTGCACGGCGTTCTTGGCGGTCTCGCCGATGCTGGCGAGCTGACTGACGGCGGGTTTCATCACCTCTTCCATCGCCTTGGCGGATTGGTCGGCGGTGGCACGGATGGATTCGCCGAGGAGCTTGGAGGAATCCTGCTGCACCTTGGCAATGGATTCCTGCATGGCCTTTTGCACGTTGGCCTGGTGCTCGCCGGCTTGTTTCTCCAAGGCGGCGACATGGACGGTGGCAGCCTTCACGGCGTCGGCGAGCGTGCCAACCTGCGTGACGGCGGGTTTGATGACGCCTTCGATCGATTTGGCGGTCTCGCCGACGGCGACTTTCACGGCTTCGCCGATGACCTTGCTGGAGTCCTCATGGAGCTTGGAGAGGGACTGCTTAACGCTTGCGTCTATGAGCGCTTGTTGCGTCTGGGCGACTTTCTCCAGTGCGCTCACCTGATCGGCGGCCTTCTTCAGCGTGCTGGTGAGCGTTTCCAGGCTGGTGCCGGCGGACTTGCCGAGTTCGGACAGCGTCTTGGAACCGCTTTCGTTGAAGGCGGTGATGGCCTTGGTGAACTGTTCCTGGACGGCCTTATTGTTTTCCTCGGAGCGCTTTTCCAGCGTCTGCGATTGTTCACGGATCAACTTTGACGCCGCGTCCAGCCCGGTGAGGAATTGCGTGTGGGCGCGCGTGATGGAGGCGGTGAGCGTGTCGGCGAGGGCGTTGGAATCGCCGCCCGCCGCGCCGGAGCCGTCATTGAGGCGGGGGAGAAAGTTCTCGTTGCAGTAGGCATCCACGTTGGTGAGCGTGTCCTCCTCAAGCTTCTGCAGGGAGGACATGGGCAGCGAGAGGATGATGGAATAGATGAGTGCCAGCAGCGTGGTGTCGAACGCAGTGGCAAGGCCGGCGGTAACGCCGCCCATGGATTTCATGAGCAGAGTGGGATCCTTGACGGCCTCGGGACTCATGACGCCCTTGAACTGGGCGATGGCGTCCGACAGACCGATGACGGTGCCGATGAAGCCGAGAATGGGGATGGCCCAGATGAAGACCTTGACGAGCGTGTAGCTGCCGCCAATGCGCGCGCCATCAATGTTCGACTGGTTGGACATCATGGTGGAGACCTCGCCGTTGACCTGGCGGTTCTCGAAAAGTTCGAGGGCCTTGCGGATGCGGTTGACCATGAGGCTGTCCCGCAGCTTCACCGGGAGCGAATAAACGTGCTGGATGAAGGTGCCGACGGTTTCCTTGGAGATCTCTCGCGCGATGTCGACCGGCAGCACGTCCAGGCGCAACGCACTCTGCTGGTGCTGGATCTTGAGGAGCTTGAGGATCAGGAAGGCCACCCCCCAGCCGAAAAAGAATGTCTCTGCGAATTGCACCCAGCCGCGCTCCCAGAGCAGGCCCTTGGTGTATTTGAAGGGCAGCGCCATGAGATAAAGCAGCACGAACACCCCCATGCCGATGCCGAGGGCGACCCAGATGTTTGGATTGGTTGGGTCGGTCTCTTTCCAGCCCTCGCGGCCTGCTTTGGCGGCCCCGGCATCGCTCGCAGCGGCAGCAGCAGGAACGGTTAGGTTAAGGCCGCAACTGGGACAGGTGACGTTCGTGCCGGCATATTCCGGCTCGACCATCAGCTTCATGGCACATTTGGAGCAGTGGAATCGGATCATGTGGAATTGGTGATTTAGAGACTTATTTCCACAGCATGCATTCAGAGTCAATTCCAGCCGCGGCATGAGGTCGGTTTACCGACCAACCGCATGGCCGACAGGGTTAAGCGCACTGGCTGCCCAGTGAAAACGCGGGTGACGGAGCCCGGCGCACCGGTCACCGGGCCGGACCGGTGCCCTCTTCAATAGGAGCGAGCCGGGCAGGCTGACCACGGCCGGCATGTGTGCGGGAGAACTCGGTCGTGGCTGCCGGCCGACTCCATGGTGCGGCCCACAGGCCACGCGACGAATCCGCCGATTGGAAAACTGGACAAAGCAGCGTGCCCGCTGCAATTTCGCCCCATGAGCGATGAGATGAGCAATTTCACCCCGCGCGCGCAACAGGTGCTGGCCCTCGCCCGCAAAGAAGCGGACCGCTTCAACCACAATTTTGTCGGCACAGAGCACCTGCTGCTCGGTCTCATCAAGCTTGGCCAAGGAGTCGCCGTAAATGTCCTACAAAAGATGGGCCTCGACCTCGAAACCGTCCGCCAGGAGGTCGAGAAGCTCTCCAACGCCGGGCCGGACCTCAAGCAGGTGGGCAACATCCCCTACACGCCGCGCGTCAAGAAGGTGCTCTCGCTCGCCTCGAAGGAGGCCAAGGCGCTGAATCACACTTACGTCGGCACCGAGCACATCCTCCTGGGCCTGCTCCGCGAAGGCGACGGCGTCGCGGCGAAGGTGCTCAAGGGCCTGGACATCGACATTGAGGCGGTGCGCCAGGAAATCCTCAAGGAGCTCGATCCGAACTTTCAAAATCAAGGCGAGGAAACCGCCGGTGGGGGCGGCGAAAGCGAAAAGAAAGAGGGCGGTGAGAAGAAGGGCGACAACAAAACGCCCGCGCTGAAGGCTTTCGGCCGCGACCTGACGGAGATCGCGCGGAAAGGCGAGATGGACCCGGTCATCGGCCGCAAGAGCGAAATCGAGCGTGTCATCCAGATCCTTTGCCGCCGCACGAAGAACAACCCCGTGCTGCTGGGTGAAGCAGGCGTGGGCAAAACCGCCATCGTCGAAGGCCTGGCGCAGGAAGTCGTGAAGGGCAACGTCCCCGAAATTCTCCGCGACAAGCGCGTCATCGTGCTGGACCTCGCATTGATGGTCGCCGGCACGAAGTATCGCGGCCAGTTCGAGGAACGCATCAAGGCGGTGATGGACGAAATCCGGAAGAACAAGAACATCATCCTCTTCATCGACGAGATGCACACCATCGTGGGCGCGGGCAGCGCGGAAGGCACGATGGACGCCAGCAACATCATCAAGCCCGCCCTCTCCCGCGGCGAGATGCAGTGCATCGGTGCCACCACGCTCAACGAGTATCGCAAATACATCGAGAAGGACGCCGCGCTCGAACGCCGCTTCCAGTCCGTGAAGGTCGAGCCGCCGTCCATCGACGACGCCATCGCCATCCTCAAGGGCCTGCGCGGCAAATACGAGGAGCACCACCGCGCCGAGATCACCGACGCCGCCGTCGAGGCCAGCGTGAAGCTCTCCGACCGTTACATCACCGACCGCTTCCTGCCCGACAAGGCCATTGACGTGATGGACGAGGCCGGTTCGCGCTGCCGCATCGGCGCGATGACCCGCCCGCCGGACGTGAAGGACCAGGAGGTGGAGATCGAGGAACTCAAGAACCGCAAGGAACGCGCCATCAAGGAGCAGGACTTCGAGGGCGCCGCCGCCTACCGCGACAAGGAAAAGCAGGCGAAGGAAAAACTCGAAGCCACCCTCGTCAAGGTGGACGAGGATGACATTCTCCAGGTCGTCTCCAAGTGGACGGGCATTCCGCTCAAGCGCATGGAGAAGGACGAGACCCAGAAACTGCTCGAAGTCGAAAAAGTTCTCTCCAAGGTCATCATCGGCCAGAACGACGCCGTGGTCGCAATGGCGAAGGCCTTGCGCCGCTCGCGCGCGGACTTGAAAGACCCGAAGCGCCCCATCGGCACCTTCGCCCTGCTCGGCCCGACCGGCGTCGGCAAGACTTTGCTGGCCAAGACGCTCGCCGAGCAGATGTTCGGCGATGCCAAGAACCTCGTGCAGCTCGACATGAGCGAATACATGGAGAAGTTCACCGTGTCGCGGCTCGTTGGCTCGCCGCCGGGCTACGTCGGCTATGAGGAAGGCGGCCAGCTCACCGAGCAAGTCCGCCGGAAGCCTTATTGCGTGGTGCTCTTCGATGAGATTGAAAAGGCGCACCCCGACGTGATGAACATGCTCCTTCAGATTCTGGAAGAGGGCAAACTGACCGACAACACCGGCCGCGTGGTGGACTTCCGCAACACCATCATCCTGCTCACCTCCAACGTCGGCTCCGACGCGCTCAAGAAGAACAACGTCATCGGCTTCGGCGCGGCCAAGGACGAATCCAGCTACGACAAGATGCGCGAGAAGACCCTCGACGAGGCGAAGAAGTTCTTCCGCCCCGAGTTCCTCAACCGCCTCGACGACGTCATCGTCTTCCGCCAGCTCACCAAGCCCGACCTCGTCACCATCCTCGACCTCGAAGTCAACAAGGTCATGGAGCGCCTCAAGCACAAGAGCATCACGCTCGTGCTCGACGAGAAGGCGAAAGACTTCCTCGTGGAAAAAGGCTTCGACCCGCAATACGGCGCGCGGCCGATGCGCCGCAGCGTGGAGAAGAACCTCGAAGACCCGCTCGCCGAGGAGCTCCTGCGCGGCAGCCTGAACCCTGGCGAACCGGTTCAAGTATCCGTTGCTGACGGCAAGCTCACCTTCTCGCAGAACGCCGCCGCCGCGTCCGAGGGAGCGGTCGCGGCCAGCTGACCCCGATGAGTCAGCCTCACTCAACGCCGCCCGAACCTCGGGCGGCGTTTGTCTTTGTTGGCAGCCACTCCAACCAGCCAGTTCATCAATGTGCCGGCCCCGCTGGTGGGCTGAAACAAACGCCCTTCTGGCGCGTCCAAACCCGCACTAAAATCCGCATGGCCTCGACCGCAAAATTTCTCGTCCTTTTGACCGGCGCGTCGCTCACGCTCACGGCGGCTGAAGCTAAGCGAGCCCCGCTTGACCTCAGCAAACTTCCGCCCGCCGCCACCGGTCCGGTGGATTTCGCGCGCGACATCCAGCCGCTTTTCGCCGCGAAGTGCTACTCCTGCCACGGCGCCGAGAAACAGAAGGGCGGCCTGCGTCTCGACATTCGCGCGGCCGCGCTGGAAGGCGGCGACAACGGCAAGGTCTTCATCCCCGGCAAGAGCGCGGAGAGCAAGCTTGTCCACGCCCTCGCGGGCCTGGGTGAGCAAGGAATCATGCCGCCGAAAGAGAAGCCGCTGACCGCCGCCGAGATCGGCAAGGTCCGCGCGTGGATAGATGCTGGCGCGGTCTGGCCGGACGACGGGAAGGTGGCGGTGAAGAAGTCCGACCACTGGGCCTATCAGCCGGTGAAGCGGCCAACCGTGCCCGCAAGCGGCAGTCCCATCGATGCCTTCATCCGCGCCCGTCTCGCGAGGGAGAAGCTCTCGCCCTCGCCCGAAGCCTCCCGCCCCACGCTCATCCGCCGTCTCTCGCTCGACTTGCTCGGCTTGCCGCCCAAGCCGGAGGAAGTCCGCGCGTTCGTGAACGACAAGTCGCCCGACGCCTACGAGAAGCTCGTGGACCGCCTGCTCGCCTCGCCGCACTTCGGTGAACGCTGGGCGCGTCACTGGCTCGACCTCGCGCGTTACGCGGACAGCGACGGCTACGAGAAGGACAAGCCCCGCCCGTTCGCCTACACGTTCCGCGACTGGGTGATTCAAGCCATCAACAGCGACCTGCCCTTCGACCAGTTCAGCATCCAGCAGCTCGCCGGCGACCTCCTGCCGAACGCGACGCATTCCCAAAAAGTTGCCACCGGCTTCCACCGCCAGACGCTCACCAACACCGAGGGCGGCACCGACCAGGAGGAGTTCCGCTGCAAGGCCGTCGTGGACCGCGTGACGACCACGGCGACCGTCTGGCTCGGCTCGACTTTGGGCTGCGCCGAGTGTCACTCGCACAAATACGACCCCTTCACGCAGCGCGAGTTTTACCAGCTCTTCGCCTTCTTCAATAACGCGAACGAGAAATCCATCTCCGCGCCCACGCCGGACGAACAGGCTGCCTTCACGAAGGCAAAGCAAGCTCACGATGCCGAAGCCGCCAAACTTCAGGCCGCGCTCGACACCTACGCGAAGAACGAAGCGCCCGCCAAGTTCGCTGCTTGGCTTCAGAACGCGTCGCCCGCCGCCGTCCCGTGGCACGCGCTTGCGCCGGACAAGCTCGCCGCCAAGCACGGCAGCACGCTCACCGCGAACAAGGAAGCCGTCATCACCGCCGGCGGCGCGCTGCCAGCCAAGGAAACTTACACCGTCGAAGCCAAGCTCCCGCTCGCCCGCCTCACCGGCTTCCGCCTTGAGGCGATTGACGACCCCGACCCGAAGAAGCCCGTGGGCCGCGCGAAGGACGGCAACTTCGTGCTGACCAAGTTCGCGGTGAAGCTGTTCGTGCCCGGCCAGTTTGAGGGAAAGGAGTTGGAAATCGCCCGGGCTACGGCGGACCACTCGCAGAACAAATTCCCCGTCGAAGCTGCGCTGAAAGGCGATGACTCCATCGGCTGGGCCATCGCGCCGCAGCAGCAGAAATCGCACGTCGCCGTCTTCGAGCTGAAGTCGCCGCTCGACGTGCCGGCCGGCGCGCGACTCGTCTTCACGCTCGACCAGCAATACAAGGAGAACTTCCTCATCGGCCAGTTCCGCCTTTCCGCCACGGGCGCAGCCGGCCCGCTGAAGCCCGACTTCACACCGGACGCCGTCGCCGCTGCGCTGGCCGCGAAACCCGAGCAGCGCACCGCGAAGCAGACTGAGGCGCTCGCCAAATACTTCCGTGAGCAAGTGGACGAGCAAGGCCGCAAACTCTACGCCGCGCTCGATGACCACGCGAAGAAAGCACCCGCCGCGCCCGCCACCACCGCCGCCGTGCTAGCGGAGGAGCCGGGCGTCCGGAAGACCTACACCCACGTGCGCGGCAACTTCCTCGACAAGGGCGTCGAGGTCCGCGCCGCCGTGCCCGCCGTCCTGCACCCGCTCAAGCCCCGCGCCGCGCAGCCCGACCGCCTCGACCTCGCACAGTGGCTGTTCGCGCCCGAGAACCCGCTCACCGCACGCGTCTCGGTGAACCACGTCTGGAAAAACCTCTTCGGCCGCGGCCTCGTCGCAACGGTCGAGGACTTCGGGAAGCAGGGCGAAAAGCCTTCCCACCCGGAGCTGCTTGACTGGCTGGCGTCGGAGTTCCCGCGTCTCGGCTGGAGCCGCAAGGCGCTTATCAAGACCATCGTCACCAGCGCGACTTACAAGCAGTCCTCGGTGAACCGGCCCGAACTTCAGGAGCGCGACCCCAACAACCTTCTCCTCGCCCGCCAGAACCGCCTGCGCCTCGAAGCCGAGACCGTGCGCGACGCTTATCTTGCCGCCAGCGGCCTGCTCAACCCGAAGATCGGCGGCCCGAGCATCCGCCCGCCGTTGCCCGCCGACATCGCCGCGCTCGGCTATGCGAACTCCGTGAAGTGGGCCGAGAGCAAGGGCGACGAGAAGAACCGGCGCGGCCTCTACATCTTCTTTCAGCGCACGGTGCCGTATCCGATGCTGATGACCTTCGACGCGCCGGACTCGAACGCCACCTGCGCCCGTCGTGAGCGCAGCAACACACCCCTCCAAGCGCTCACGCTGCTCAACGACCCGGTCTTCTTCGAGTGCGCGCAACAGCTCGGCGCGCGCATGGCCGAGGTGCCCACCGCCGACGCGGCCGAGCGCATCCGCCACGGCTTCGAGCGCGCCCTCGCCCGTCCGCCCAGCGCAGAGGAACTGGCCCGCCTGCTCAAACTCTACGAAGCCCAACTCAAACTCGCGCAGGCGAACGCCGATGGCGCAGCCAAGATTGCCGGAGCCGCCAAGCCTGCGCCCGAGGTCGCCGAGAAGGCCACGCTCGTCGCGCTCGGTCGCGTGATGCTGAACTTGGATGAGTTTTTCACGCGGGATTGAGCCGTTGAGTCCCACTTCTACAAACGCTATTTTTCTTCCATGAGCGCGACCGAACAGTTGCTGGAGCGGGTGAAACTGCTGGACGAAGCCCAAGCTAAAACCGTGCTTGGGATGTTGGAAAAACTGTCCCCCGAACCGCCTGCTCAAAAGCCGCGTGCCAAGACCAAGAGCAAAGGCGGCGTTTGGTCCGTAATGGGTTGCGCCAAGAAATACAACCATCCCTACAAAACCACCGCTGAATGGATGGCCGTGCTGCGGGAAGGAGACAAGAACTGATGGCCTGGGTCGTGGACACCTGTCTACTGATTGATGTCGCGGAAGAAGACCCGGTCTTTGCTCGTCGCTCGGGCGAGTTGCTGGAGTCGAAAGAGAGTGACGGCTTGGTGGTGTGTCCCGTGAGCCTAGTCGAGACGGGGCCAGTATTTGACGGCGTGTGGGAAGACCTCGAAGCGTTCCTTCAGCCAATTGGCCTAAAATGGGATACACAGTGGACACACCGTGACACAGAAGTTGCGTTCAATGCCTGGCATGTTGCCGTGCAACGAAAACGGCAAAAGCAGGTGAAGCTGCGTCCGGTCGCAGACGTGCTCATCGGAGCCTTCGCCCTTCGCTTTGATGGGCTGCTCACTCGCAATACAGCCGACTTCAAGACCCTTTTCCCCACGTTAAACCTCGTCGAGCCATGAGCCCCAAACCCGACCTTTCGTCTTCTGAACTCGTCAATCTCACGCGCCGCGACTTCCTCGCCAGCACTGGCATGGGCACGCTCGCGCTCGCGTCGCTGCTCGCGGAGAAGGGCTACGCTGCACCCAGCGCCGACCCGCTCGCGCCGCGCGCGTCGCATTTTACGCCGCGCGCCAAGAACTGCATCCTCATCTACTTCGAGGGCGCACCGAGCCACATCGACCTCTTCGACCCGAAGCCGAAGCTCAATGCGATGACCGGCCAGAAGCTGCCGGACGAGATGCTGGAAAAGGTGCGTTTCGCGTTCATCAAGAAGGAGGGCGTGCGGCTCATGGGCAGCCCGCGCCAGTTCACCAAGCACGGGCAGTGCGGCACGGAGTTGAGCGACTTGCTCCCACACATCGGCTCTGTCGCGGACGATATCTGCCTCGTGCGCTCAATGAACACGACGCAGTTCAACCACCATCCCGGCCAGCTCATGATGAACTGTGGCTCGCCGCTGTTCGGCCGGCCGACGCTCGGCGCGTGGCTCACCTATGGCCTCGGCAATGAGTCGCGCGACCTTCCGGCTTACGTCGTGTTGCACGCGGGGCGCGGCTCCAGCGCGGGCGCGAGCGCGTGGACGAGCGGGTTTCTCCCCAGCACTTACGCGGGCGTGCTCTTCCGCAACCAAGGCGACCCCGTGCTCAACCTCGGCAACCCGCCGGGCTTCACCGACGAGATGCAGCACCTCGGCCTCGACGCCATCGGCGACCTGAACCGCCTCCGCCACAAGTATGTCGCCGACCCGGAAATCGCCTCGCGCATCGGCGCGTATGAACTGGCCGGCCGGATGCAGGCCGCGACGCCCGAGCTGATGGACTTGAGCAAGGAATCGCAGGCGACGCTGGACATGTATGGCGTCGGCCGGAAGTCCCGCGAGAACCCCGGCGGTCGTGGCGGCGGGCCGGAGACTTACTCGACCTTCTCGCGCAACTGCCTGCTCGCGCGCCGGATGGTCGAGCGCGGCGTGCGGTTCGTCACGCTGCTGCACGCTTCGTGGGACCACCACAGCAACATCAACCAGGAGCTGCCGTTCTGCGCGGGCATGGCGGACCAACCCATCGCCGCGCTCGTGCGGGACTTGAAGCAACGCGGCATGCTCGACGACACGATGGTCATTTGGGCCAGCGAGTTCGGCCGCACGCCACTCGGCGAGAATCGCGGCGGCTCCGGCAATGTCACCGGCCGCGACCACCATCCGTTCGCCTTCTCCATGTGGCTCGCGGGCGGCGGCATCAAGGGCGGTCAGGTCATCGGCGAGACGGACGAAATCGGCTGGGGCATCGTGCGCGACCCCGTGAGCGTCCACGACCTGCACGCGACGATTCTCAAGCAGTTCGGCTTCGACCACGAGCGGCTGACGTATCGTTCGCAAGGCCTGGACTTCCGCCTGACCGGCTTCGAGGGCGCGCGCATCGTGCCGCAGTTGCTGGCTTGACCCGGCGCACTGTGCCCGCCGTAATCCCCGCGAATCCGCCGCCGGCCAAGCCGGTCTGAACACACATCATGAAACGCCAACGCTTCCTCCTCACCCTTGCCACCGCCGCCGTGCTGGCCACGCTGCGCGCCACCGCCGCACCGATTCCCGACGACGCCAAAATCAACGGCTTCGCCATCGGCTGCCAGGCCTACACCTTCAACCGCTTCTCGGTCTTCGAGGCCATTGAGAAGACCGCCGAGGCTGGCGGGAAGGTCATCGAGTTCTACCCCGGCCAGTTCCTCACGAAGGAGGACAAGCTCGCCAAGAAAAACCCTTGGAACCACGACGCCTCACCGGAAGTCATCGCGCAGGTGAAGGCCAAACTCGCGCAGCATAAGGTCCGCGCGGTCAATTACGGCGTCGTGACGATCCCGAAGGATGAGGCGGGCGCGCGGAAGATCTTTGAGTTCGCCAAGACGATGGGCCTCTACGGCATTACCACCGAGTCCGTGGACAACCTCGACCTCATTGAGAAGCTCGTGAAGGAATACGACATCCGTGTAGGCATTCACCAGCACGCCAAGCGCTTTAAGAAGGAGCGCGATGCGCAGGGCAATCAGGTGGAGGATCCGAACTACAAGGTCTGGGACCCGACTTACGTGCGCGATCAAGTGGCCAAGCGGGACAAGCGCATCGGCGCGTGCGCGGACCTCGGCCACTGGCAGACCTCCGGCATGAAAGCCTTGGACTGCGTGAAGATTCTCGAAGGCCGCATCATGAGCGTGCACATGAAGGAACGAGCCGCGCTCGGACCCGGGCAGCACGACACCATCTTCGGCACCGGCATCACGGACATGGGTGCCATCCTCGCCGAGCTGAAGCGGCAGAAATTCGACGGCAACATCTCCATCGAATACGAATACAACTGGGACAACTCCGTGCCCGACGTGAAGCAGTGCGTGGACTTCGTCCGCAACTGGAAGGCGAAGTAATACCTGACCCGAAGACTCTGTGAGACGGCGGACGGCTACAGTCGTTCGCCGTTTCGCATTTCTCCCACTTGCTCATGGAGCGCGAAGCTGGAAGAACCTGGAGGGGTTCCCAAAGGGCAAGAACACCTCGGCCTCGGGCGACCGGCCGGCCACGTTGGTGAGTGTCGTGAAGGTGGCGGCGGCATTGGTGCCCTGAAGCAGTTCGTAGGTGCGGCCAACGGCAGCCGGCCAGCTTAAGCGCAGGAGACCCAAGGAGGGGCTCCAGACCGAGGCATCCAACACGAGGGGGAAGGGTGAATTCAGGTCGTTGGGATGCGAGCCGATGGCCTGCTCGCGGGCGTTGTTGAGGCCGTCGCGATCCGGATCGTCCAGCGGGCCGAATGCAAGCGAGCCCAGCCGGGCCACTTCCCAGTTGTCGTCCAGCCCGTCGGAGTCGGTGTCGAGCACCGGCACGCCCGTGAGGATGAGGCTGACCGATGTGACACTGCCAGTGCCTCCGGCCTCCTCGTCGCTCACCTGCACCGTCCAGGTGCCCGCGCTCCGCTCGAAGAAGTGGTGGGTGCTCCAATACGTCCAGTCCGACAGCGATCCGCTGCCGTTGAACGGATTGAAGCGCTGGAGAATGCTGCGGGTGCCGGCGGGCGAAATGACCGTGATCCGCAGGTCGCCCCGGAAGTTGTGCGTGGTCTGCAACCGCACGCCGACATGCTCGCAGCTCATCTGATTGGTGACGATGAACGGTTGGCGCACGGCATCCAATTCCAGCCGCACGCGCAGGTCCGCGTTGGTCTGCGCCACAGCCGCGAGCGCCTCGCCGTTCGCCTGGTTGATGAAGATGGAAGGCAGGGTGAGCAGGCCGTTAGTGAGCAGCATGCTCACCAGATTGGTGCTCGGGGCGTTGTCGTAGACGATGGCGAACGCCGCGCCTGCGTCCTGCGCGCGCTGGATTTTCTCGAAGAAGGTCGAGGTGCCGCGCTGGATCAGCGCGCCCTTGCCAGCCAGGTTCGTGGTCAACGTGCTGCTTGCCTGGCCGACAAACACCAGCGGCAGGCTGGCCGTGGGCGAGTCGGGCCGGAGATTTTCACCGGGAGCCGCCTCCGGGTGAAGGCCCTCCTCGGGCATCAGGCCCAAGATGGTGCCCAGCCCGACGGGCACATTCGCGCCGGTCGCACGCACGAGGAAACCGGCATCGGGAATCACCTGCGTCGCGTTCGAGACCAGCGTGAGGGTCGTGGGGGGCGGGCGGTTGGACCAGACCTGCGCGAGCCGGACGGCCAGCCCCGCGTCGGGCACGCCGTAACCCTGGTTGTGACTGACCAAGAGGCCTGCGCCATTGGTGGCGAGGTCACGGTCGGCGAAGTCATAGTGGCGCGAAGTGAGGGCGAGAATTTGCTGTGCGTCGCGGATGGTGAGGTTGGAGTTCACTCCAAGCATGAGCGCGCAGAGGCCAGCCAGCTGTGGGGCGGCAAAGGACGTGCCTTTCGGGCTGATCGAATTGAACGCGTAGTCCGCCGAATCATCGAGGTAGAAGACCCCGGCGTTGTAGCCGAAAGACGAGCCGACGCGGTCGGTGGTGGGCGGCGCATCCTGGCCATTATCCCCGACGGGCGCGGCCACGAGCACGGACGCGCCCGGCGTGCTGTAGCTGGCCACGCGGCCCGTGATGCGCACGCCGGCCACGGTGATGACTCGCGGGTCGCCGGTGTAGGCCTGGTCGTTGGCATTGGCGGCACTTTCCCTCTCATTGCCGGCGGCGCGGGTCATCAAGACGCCCCGTCCACCGCGCCCGAAAGTCACGGCGTTGGACAGGCCGGTTTCCGCCATTGCGCTGTTGGGGATCAGGCCGGAGCCGCTGTTGAGCCAGCTATGGTTCTGCACGCTCACCACGTTGCTCATGTATTGGAACATCACGCCGATCTGCTCCTCGGTGGCCCCGAGCATCTTCCAGGCAGCCAAATTTGCAGAGGGGGCTACGCCGCTGATGCCGACGCCATTGTTGCCTCGCGCCACCGCATAGCCCGCAACGGCGGTGCCGTGGATGTCGGAAGATAGCAGTTGCGCCCCGTTGGTGTTGCCCGCGTCGAAGTTGTAATGCGGCTGCCCGGCGGCGGCCGCGGCAAACTCGGGGTGGCTGATATCCACTCCGTTGTCGGCAACGGCAATCAGCACGCCCGCGCCCTGCGAAAACGGCCAGGCCGCACGCACGTTCAGATCCACGCCCTGCGGCATGCCATTGGCATTGCGGTTCTCCAAGTTCCACTGGTTGGGGATGAGCCGATCGTTGAAGCGCGCGGCGTAAGGCCCTGAACTGCGCAGGGGAAAGCGGCGCACCGGGTGCGCGGCAAGCACGCCCGGCAACGTCCCGAGCCGCTCGGCCTCGCGCGCTGCGGTCCACGCGTCTGAGGCCTGGAGCACAAACCACTGCGGCGCGAAAACACGGTCCACGACGAGCTTGGTGCCCGCCACCAACTCGTTTACGTCCACACCAGCGGCCAGGCGCAGGGAAATGCGGCTGGTGAGGTCCACCGTTTGTGCCGGGTCATCGGCGCGGCGGGCGGGCAGTTCCGGCCGCAGCATGGCGGCGACTCGCGTGCCGACGGGGATGTCCACGCGATACGCGACGGGCTGCGGCTCGCGGAAACGAAACTCGACCTGCTCCGCCGCCCGAGCGTGACACGCACCAGCCAGCAGCAGCCCGAAGCACTGCAATTGTCGCAGGATGGACACCACCGGACAGCGAACCGGAAAACAGGCCTTTCCGCGAGCCGAAAGTCCCGGCTCAGGCTCGGGAGTTTTCCTGATGTGCAACGCTCAGCGCGCTTCAGCCAACGCCCCGCGTTACTTCGTCCGCAGGAAGGCAATCACGTCGGCCAGCTCCTGCGGACCCATGCCCATTTGCTCGGCGCTCAACATCAGGGAGCGGCCCAGCGGCTTCTTCGAGCGGATGCGGTCTTTCGGAACGGTCTGCGTGATCGCGCCGGTGGACATGATGATGACCGGGTCGGCATCAGCGAGGAGGAGGCCGTGGATGACGGTGCCGTCCTTCAGGGTCAACTCATGGCCGCCGAAGCCGTGCGCAATGTCGGCGCTCGGCTCGGCGATGGAGCGCACGACCACGTCGAGCGGCTGGCGGCTGGCCCAGCCGGTGAGGTTCGGGGCGTATTCCGCGCCGTCGTTGCCGATGCGGTGGCAGGCGTGGCAGGCGGTGGCAATCTGCGCGCCGCGTTTGGCATCGCCCTTCAGCTTCGCGATGGCGGCAGCGATGAGCGGCTGGGAAACTTTCGGAGGCTCGGGGACGACGATGGAGGTCAGCTCGATTTTGTCCGGGTCGTAGATGCCGCGCTCCTTCAAGGCGGCGGCGAGGCCGTGGTCCTTCCACGAGTTGTCCTTCTTGTGCAGCAGCCACCAGAGCGCCTCGGCCCGCACGGCCTTGTCGGTCTTCGCGGCGATGTCGAGCATCGCGTCCGCGGCGGACTTGGTGTCGTTGAAGGCGATGGCGGTCA
>CAZQEW010000104.1:8008-16411 GCA_964591495.1 uncultured Klebsiella sp. | reverse complement strand
CCCGTCCTCCTCATTCCCAACCACGTCTCGTGGTTCGACTGGCTCTTCATTGGCGTGTGCCTGGATGACTCGTGGAAGTTCGTCACCTCCTCCACCACGGCGGAGAAGTCCTGGTTCCATCGGTTCGTCATGAAGAACCGCCGGACCTTCCCCATCGACAACGCCTCGCCCTATGCCGTGAAGCACATGGCGGAATTCCTCTCCAAGGGCGGCAAACTGGTCTTGTTCGCCGAGGGCCGGCTCTCGCGCACCGGCACCCTCATGAAGCTCTTCGATGGCACGGGCTTCCTCATCCATAAGACCCACGCCAAAGTCATCACCGCCTACCTGCGCGGAGCCCAACGCCTCCCGTTCTCTCCGAACCACGGCTGGAAACGCTGCTTCCCCACCGTCACCGCCCACTTCAGCGACCTCCTCACCGCCCCCCACCAAGAGCACTTGAGCACATCGCAAAGCCGCTCGCTCTTCACCCGCTGGCTCCGCGACCAAATGGTCGGCCAGCAATTCCGCACCGAAATGGAATTTGGCCCTGCGACCCTCCCCGCAGCCATCGCCGAAACCGCCGCCGCGCAACCGGGCAAGGTAATCCTTGAAGACGCCACGCTTACCGAGCTGACCTATCGCAAATTCTTCATCGGCGCGAAGCTCATGGGCGACCGGCTGGCTCCGCAATGCTCCGGCGCATCGCACGTCGGCGTCATGCTTCCCAACATTAACGCCACCCCCGTCGTCCTCCTGGCGCTGTGGCAGCTCGGCAAAGTCCCCGCCATCCTGAACTTCTCCACGGGCATTCCCACCATGCTCGCCTGCACGGAACTCGCGGGCCTGAAGCAAATCATCACCTCCCGCGCCTTCCTCAAGCGCTTCAAGCTCGACCCCGCCCCCTTCGAGCAAGCCGGCCTCAAACTCCTTTACCTCGAAGACCTCCGCGCCACCATCACCGGAACCGACCGCCTGCTCGCGCTCCTCTCCTCACTCCTCACTGCTCACTCTTCTCCCCTCACTTCCCCTGATGCCACCGCCGTGATCCTCTTCACCAGCGGCTCTGAAGGCGTCCCCAAAGGCGTCGAGCTCTCCCACCGCAACCTCCTCGCCAACACCCGCCAGATGCTCGCCATCTGCGACCTCCGCGACGACGAGCGCTTCTTCAACGCCATGCCCATGTTCCATAGTTTTGGCCTCCTGGCTGGCACCATCCTCCCGCTGATCCGGGGCAACTACATCTTCATCTACCCCAGCCCGCTCCACTACCGCGTCGTGCCCACCGTCTTCTACGACAGAGACTGCACCGTCCTCTTCGGCACCAACACCTTCCTCAGCGGTTACGGCCGGAAGGCTCATCCCTACGACTTCCGCTCGCTGCGCTACCTCTTTGCCGGGGCGGAGAAGCTCCAGGCAGCCACCGCTGAACTCTGGGCGCAGAAATTCGGCGTCCGCGTCCTCGAAGGTTACGGCGCGACCGAGTGCAGCCCCTGCATCAGCGCGTGCACTCCCCTGGAGCCCCTCCACGGCACCGCCGGCCGCTTCTTGCCCGGGGTTGAGTGGAAGCTGGAAGCCGTGGACGGCGTGGCCGACGCCGGCCGGCTATTTGTCAAAGGCCCCAACATCATGAAGGGCTACCTCAACCCGGATGCGAACGCCAAGTTCCACGCGGGCGGCGGCTGGTATGACACCGGCGACATCGTCAGCGTGGATGCTGAAGGCTTCGTGAGCATCCGCGGCCGCATGAAACGCTTCGCCAAGATCAGCGGCGAGATGGTCAGCCTCACCGCCGTCGAGGACGCCTTGGCCGGCGCCTTCCCGCAATACGGCCTCCGCTGCGCCACCGCCGTTGTCACCCGTCCCGATGAGGACAAGGGCGAAGCCCTCATCTGCTGCACGAACGAACCCAAGCTCACCCTCGCGGAGATCCGCGACGCCATCAAAGCCAAAGGCCTCGGGACCCTCTGCGTGCCCAAGGAAATAGCCGTGGTGAAAGAAATCCCCAAGCTCGGCACCGGCAAGGTGAACCACCGGGAGCTGCAGACGATGGTGCAGGCGATGAAGTAAGGCGTGCCCGCTAAACATGCGAAACAACGCGAAAAGCGAGCACACCGCCAACCGCAGCACCGGCTGCACGGCAGCTTTGCGCGGACTGCGGTTCTCCCTCGCCCAGCGGGAGAGGGCAGGGGTGAGGGAGAACGGCTGCGAGGTCTTAGTGGCCACGACAACTCACAGACTCCGCTGCTCCTCTCCCTCACCCTTGCCCTCTCCCGCTGGGCGAGGGAGAACCGCAGTCCGCGTTGGCGTTGTTCCCAGCCATCCGGCCGACCGCACTGTCACCGCACAGCGGCCTTGCGCCGCCAAGCGGGCTTCCTTTCCCATATCGGGAGAGCAGGTATCAACGGTGCAGGAGTCGGGCGGCAAGGCGGCCTGCACTATGGCTGGTAGCCGGGAAGGTGCCACCACCATAAACAGGGGTGCGAACGCCTCCCGCATCCAAGGGATAGCGTTCCTGCTGACCTCAAGAACCCTCGGCCACACGCTCCCCACCTGGCAAAACCGGCGGCAACCATCCGGCATGGCTCTGCCCGATTGGGGATTAGGGTTCCGAACGTTCGGCAGTGCAATGGCCAATTGGGAAGTGGGCTGCGGAACGCTCGGCAAGGCGTTAGCCAAGTGGCAAATGGCTTCCGGAACCTTCGGCAGTGTAATCCCCGATCAGGAATTGGGGTTCCGGACACTCGGCAGTGTAATCCCCGATTGGGAATTTGGTTTCCGGACGCTCGGCAGTGCATTCCCCGATCGGGAATTGCATAAATGTGGATTTTTATACAGTCCAACCACTTAGCCAACGGTCTGCGGCGTGTCCTTTACTATAATCTCCCCATGAACCTTCAAGACATCCAACGCCTCCACACCGACGGCTTTCTGGCCGCTGAGGTGCGGGACCGCATCATCGCCCACTACAAACTACAGGATGCGCCCAACCGGTTCATTGCCATCATCTCCGCCATCGGCGGCGTGCTCGTGGCGGCCGGCATCATCCTCCGCATGGCGGTGAATGAAGAGGCCAGCTATGCGATTACCATGCTGCCACATTGCCGAGACGTTTATGGGGACACCCCATGACCTGCACTCCTGCGGCTAGCCTGACATGAACGCCACGCCCCCATCCTCTGAAGCCGCCCCCCATATTCAGCTATGGCTCAATCCTTGGCGGGACGGTGGGGCGATGTGCGGGCTGGTTGGGGTATGCCTGACTGCCGCGATGCTCGGCATCAGCCCGGGGCTTGGCGTCTGGTTTGGCTGGCCGTTTGCCATCATGGGCATCACGGGTCTGTGCCGCCACCTCAGCCGCAACTGTCCGCCAGCGCCGGGTTTGGCGGCCAAGTTCTACTGGGCCAACGGCTTAGCCGCCATGGCCGGCGGCGCATGGGCGGCCGGAGCCGCTGCCTTGGCTTACCAAAGTCGCATGGAGGGTGAGCTAACGCTGTCTCTCTCAGCCATCATGGCCAGCATTGCCGAACCGATGGCCCTGTCCATATGCACCGGATTCCTTGTAGTCGCAGCCACGGCGACGGCCCATCGGCTCTCCGAACGGGCGTGCGTTCCGCTGGCGCTCTATTGGCTGAGCTTCGTGCCGTTCACCATTCTGCTGTTCCATCTGCTGCTCGCGGGTTTTGAACTCACGGGTTTCTCCTGATTCTTATGCTCGAACCATTGGCCACTACTCCGGAAGGGGCGTTAACACCGGGCCGTCGGGGCCGACTTGGCCGCTGGCCGCGCATCCTGGCCATCACGGCGCTGGCGCTTTCCCTTGGCGGTTGCGTGGCATGCCGGGTCTTCCACTCCGGGCCCTATCGCGCACCGGAGCCTTTGCCCGAGGCCAAGCTCCTCGACATGCACGTGCACACGGCGGGCATCGGGGCAGGGGACAGTGGGTGCTTCATCTCCAAGCAAATGGAATCGAGCTGGAAACTGGGCATCTACCTCAAGAGCTTCGGCACCACGCGCGAGGAACTGCAGCAGAAGGGCGACGCCCATGTCGTGCAGCTCATCTCCCGGCAGTTGGCGGCCAGCAAACACGTCGGGCAGGCCATCCTCCTGGCCATGGATGGGGTCGTGGATGCCAACGGTGAACTCGACAAGTCACGGACGGAAGTTTACGTGCCCAACGCCTTCGTCGCCCAGGAGACGGCGAAGACCACGAACCTTCTCTTCGGTGCGAGCATTAACCCATTGCGCAAGGACGCCCTCGCGCAGCTCGACTGGGCCAAGGCGAACGGTGCGCGACTGGTCAAATGGATTCCCAGCATCATGCAGTTCGACCCCGCCGATGAACGGCTCACGCCTTTCTATCGGAAGCTCGTTGAGCTGAAACTCCCGCTCCTCACGCATGCCGGGCAGGAGCGTTCATTCACCAGCGCGCGCGATGAACTGTGCGACCCGCAGCGGCTCCACCTGCCCCTGAAGCTTGGCGTGACGGTGATTGTCGCGCACATCGCCTCCACCGGCGCGAATGCCGGCCAGCGGGATACTGACCGCCTCGCCCCGATGATGGCGACCTATACAAACCTCTTCTCCGAAATCTCCAGTCTCACGCAGGTCAACAAACTGGGCTACCTCAAGGAAGCCCTGACGCGACCGGAATGGTCAGGCCGCCTACTCCATGGATCCGACTTTCCGCTCATCAACACGGCGCTCTGCTCGCCCTATTGCTATCCGCTGAATCTCACTGCGGAACAATGCCGCCGCATCAGTGCGATTGAAAACCCGTGGGACCGGGATGTGGAGCTGAAGCAAGCGCTCGGCGTGCCCAAGGAAGTCTTCGCCCGCTCAAGGCAGATGTTCCCGTGATCTGGGAGCCGATATTCGTTTGAGCACGCGCGGACCCGTGGATGTTCGTTCCCCAATGGAGAAGTCCTCCGCCTGGAACACCTCAAGCACTGCCGCCCATCAAGCTGCAGCCGACGCATCGGAATGCGCATATAAACCCTCGAATCAGCGCCCGTTGCGGAAGATTCGGATGAGTGACCCGACCAGAGCGCCGATTAGTGCGCCCGCAGTTGCGAAGACGATCACTTGGAACAGAAAGAAAACCGCTTTGATCGCGAGGAACGGAAGCTTCAGTAACCCCATTGAATACTCCCCTTTCCTTTCTGTTGGAGGTGTAGCGAGATAGACCCACCCTCCAAATGCTCCAATCATTCCACCAACCGTGATCCAGGCGTTTAAGCCGTCCAGAGCTCCCGAACCCTGCTTTAAGGCCTTTTCGCCGCCTTTTTGCGCCGAGGTCAAATTGTGATCGGAGTTTTTGAGAACCGATATCCTAGTGCGCTTCTGACAAAAACGAAAAACAAGCGAGCCAATCAGAGCGCCTACATTCGCCCCGATGAGCGCAACGATCGCTACGAGGAGCGGGCCAAATGGATCAAGCAACGCTTCGGGAAAACCGCGAGCTCGCGCACCAGCTACCAACCCGCCCGCGCCGAAGACCGCCCCAACCAATTTCCAAGCCACAGCGGAATCTCGAGGCTTTATCGGCTTCTGCTCGCTTTCGAGCAGCGTCGGTGGCAAATCGCTCATGAGCTGTGGTGTTGACTAACAGTGAACACAATCAGCCAAGGACGGAAGGAAGAATCCCGACCACCAATCGGCTTCTGGCAGGACTGCTACCACAGGAAAGATACCAATTCAGCTCGGTATCTCAAACAGATGCACCGGTGAGGTGTTGCTCGGGTAGGAGCCGTCGGCAGTCTTGGGCCGGCCGTTGCCGTTGCTGGCCTTGTTCATCGCGGCGACGGCGAAGCGTTTGCCGTCCGGATGGAGCGTGACGGAGTGGACGTTCGCCACGGCCGTGTGCGTGAAGAACGGCTCCTTCTCGCCGGGGCGCAGGAACATGATCTTGCCGCTGCCGGGCTGGCCGCTGGTCACGACGATGAGGTAGCCGCCGGGGTGCTGGGCCACGTCGAGCACGAAGCCTTCCTTCGCCGCGCCGAACTTCCATTCGATCTGCTTCTTGCCGGTCGCCACGTCGAGCTTCAGCAGCACGGGCGAGCCTTCGAGGAAGCCGCCGCCCTCCGGCTCGCAGCCGCCGACGAGGAGTGACTTGCCGCCCTCAATGAACGCCAGCATCCGCAGGCCGGCCACGTCCTGCAGCCGCGAGAGCTTGTGGAAGACCGTGGCGTCGAATTCCCGCACGACTTGCTTCGTGCCGAAGTCCCACGTCTTCACGCGGCCCTTCTCGTCGCCGAACGCGACGACTTTGCCCTCGGGCGCGAAGCCCACGGCGTAGATGTCCTCGGTGTGCCGGTGTTCGGCCACGAGCTTGCCCGCCGTGGTCCAGACGCGGACGAACTGGTCGCGCCCGCCGGTGACGAGATGCTGGCCATCGGGGGAAATGGCGAGCTTGCGAATCCAGCCGTCGTGCGCGGTGGCGTTTTCCCAAAGCGACTTGGGCGCGTCGCCCTCGTAGGCGGTGGCGGTGAGCTTGCCCCAAGTGTCGGCAGCGTAGAGCACCTTGTCCTTCGGGTGGAAGGCGATGGTCTGCACCCAGCCGTTGAAGCCGCTCAGATGCGGCAGCGGCACGAGCTCGACGGGCGACTCCTCGACCTTCTTCGCGTTCTTCGGTGCGGGCTTTTTCTTTGCCTCGTCGGGTAGCTCGACCTCGGCGGCGGGCTTGGACTTCTCGACGACGCTCCAACGGCGCACGGTGCCTTCCATCGCGCCGGCGGCGAGGAGCTGGCCGCACGGGCTGAAGCGCGCCACGCAAAGCTGGCGGTCGTTGGGGAACATCTTGAGTTCCTTGGGCGGGGTGAAAGCGGCGGCAGGTTTCGGATCGCTCATACCAAGGCCTCCTTGATGGCTTCCATCTCGTCGTGCGCCAGCGGCAGCGGCTGGCCGTTGTTGTCGTATTCCACCTTCTTCGTGTCGATGCCCAGCGCCTTGAACCACGTGTGGAAAACCGCGCCGATGTCGTGGCCCTTGTCCTTCACGTCGGTGCCCTTGTCGTTGGTTGCGCCGACGACCGCCCCGGCCTTCAAGCCGCAGCCGGCCATCGCGATGCTCCACGCTTCGGGCCAGTGGTCGCGCCCGACATGGCCGTTGATGCGCGGTGTGCGCCCGAACTCGCTCATCGCGATTACGAGCGTGTGCTCCAACAGGCCGCTGGCCGCAAGGTCTTCGACAATCGCGGCGAACGCGCGGTCGAACTTCGGCACGAGCGACGCGCTGGCGTTGAAGTTGTCGCCGTGCGTGTCCCAGCCGTAGCTGCCGACCTTCACGAAGCGCACGCCGGCCTCCAGCATGTTGCGCGCGACGAGCATGTGCTGGCCCAGCTCGGTGCGGCCGTAGCGGTCGAGGTCCTTCGCGGGTAGCTTCGTGGTGTCGAAGATGTGCTCGCGCTTCATCAGCTCGCGCGCGGTGTCGAAGACGAAGCCGCTGGCTTCCGTGTAGGCCGGGCGACGCTGCGCGGCGTAGCGCCTGTTGAGCAACTCGCGCAGCTCGTTGCGTTCCTCGTCCTCGTCGGCGGTGAGCGATGCGTGGCGCAGCAAATCCTCCGGCGGTTTGCCGTCGCCAAACGCGAGCGAGCCGTATTTCGGGCCGAGGAAACCGGCGTCCTCGGTCTTGAAGCCGCCGCTGCCGGGCTTGACCCAGACGTAGGGCGGGAGCTTGGACGAGGTCGGCCCCATGAGCTTGGCGATGGCCGAGCCGAAGAAGGGATATGGCACGCCGCGGTTCTTCGGGTCGCCGCGCTGGATGCGCGCGACGCCGGAGGAATGGGCGTTGTCCTTCGTGGCGATGTTGCGCACAACGCAAAGGCGATGCGCCTGCTTCGCGCACTGCGGCATCAGCTCGGAGAAGTGCGTGCCGGGCACGGTGGTCTTGATGGTGCGGAACGGCCCGCCGAACTCGGTGTTCGGCTTCGGGTCCCAGCTCTCGAGCTGGCTGATCCCGCCGTCGAGCCAGACGAAGAGCACCTGCTTCTCCTTCTTGCGCATCGCCTCGGCGGCTTGCGGCGAAATCATGCCACCGAGCGCGCCCAGCGCCATCGCGCCGGCGGAGGCGCCGAGGAACTGGCGGCGGGATACGGCGTGCTCCCAGGGTTTGCAGAGGGGGTTCATAGCGGGAAAAGGAGAGGAGCAGGATTAGGATTAAGATTACGAGCATGAGACGGTAGGCGCAGCAGACTCCTGCCCATAATCCTAATCTTGATCCTGCTCTTCATCTTCAGTGGTTCGTGAAAAACTCCATGCTCGACAGCATTGCCCACGCGAAATGGCCGAGGGCCTTCTCGCGGTCGGCGGCGCGCTTGGTGAGGAACTTTTCCAGCGCGGCGGTCTCCTCGGTCGTGGGCGGGCGACTGAGGATGGCGTGGAACAGTTCGTCGGCCATCTGCGCGGGCTCCTTCAGCGCGGCGAC
>CAZQEW010000104.1:0-7908 GCA_964591495.1 uncultured Klebsiella sp. | reverse complement strand
CGCTCCTTCGCGGCGAGGAAAAGGTGCTCGGGCACCTGGTCCGCGCTCGTGGGCAGGACGCTGGAGCGCGCGTAGGCCTGCGTCTGCGCCAGCTCGCGCACGAGCCATTGCACGTCGAACTTGTGCTCGACGAGTTCCTTCGCGAGCAGCTCGAACAGCTCCGGGTGCGACGCCGGGTTTTCCGAGTGATGCAGGTCGAGCGGCTCGACGAGGCCGCGGCCCATGAGCTGCCACCAGACGCGGTTGGCGAGGTTGCGCGCGAACTGCGGGTTGTCCGCCGCCGCGAGCCGCGTCGCGAGTTCCCGGAGCGGACTGAACTTCGGCACGCCGGCCTTGCGCGTCTTTGGGTCGGGCGGCACGGCCCACATTTCTTCCTTCGTGGCGTAGGCGGGGATTTCGATTTCCGCGCCGAGCGGCACGCGCGGACCGGTCGCGCCCTTCACGCTGCTGAGGACGGAGACGAACTCGTATTTGTTGGTGACGAGTCCTTCCTGCACCCATGCGGTTTTGTAATCGCCGCCCGCCGCCTGCATTTTCAGGTTCTGAATCGGGAAGAAGAGGCCGTTGAAATCCACCTGCTTGTAGTCCTTCACCGTGAGGTGCTTGTGGCACTGGCAGCACTGGAGGTCGAGCCCGAGGAAGAGCCGGCCGATGTCACGGGTCAGGCCGGGGTAATCCGTGTCCTGCTGGCCGACCTTGTCGAGCCGGCGCGTGATGAACCAGCCCGCGCCGCGCAGCTGCTCGTCCTTGAAATCTGGGCTGATGATCTCGCGCGCGAGCTGGTCCCAAGGCTTGTTGGCGCGGAAGGATTCGGTGAGGAACTTGCGCCACTCTTCGTTCGCGCCGTTGCGCTCCATGAGCTGGATGTTGAACGCCTCGGCGAGCTGCTCGGCGAACTTGGGCGAGGCCGTGAGCCGTTCAATGAGCTTCGCCCGCTTGTCCGCCGCCTTGTCCGCGAGGAAGGCGCGCGTCTCGGCCGCCGTGGGGATGGTGCCGGTGAAGTCCAGGTAAACCCGGCGCACAAACTCCGCATCTGTGGCCGGTGCGGCGAAGGCTTTGCCGGCGGCCTGCCGGATCAGCAAGGCGTCCACCTGGGTGCGGAGTGGCCCGGCGGCGCTGACGGTGCGGCCCGTCAACCAGACGGCACACAGGCAGGCGCAGGTCAGCGCGAGGCGGGGCCAGGTGGATTTGCGCATGGCTACTGGACGAACGAGGCGCGCGGGCCATTGAAGCGCAATCTCACTGCCGCCACGGTTCAATCGACGGCGGCTGCCTTCTTCTTGGCCTTGCCGGGCGGCGGTTCGGTGGGGATGCGGCGGCCCGTGGCCTTGGCCCAGCGTTCGTAGGCGGCGGCCAGTTCCTTCACGAGCTCCGGCTGCTGCGCGGCGAGGTCGTTCAACTCCGTGCGATCGGCGGCGAGGTCATAGAGTTCCCAGCGGCGCGACTTGTTGAGGGTGTCCCAGACGAGCTTCATGTCGCCGCGGCGGAGGGCGCAGTTGCCGGACCATTCCCAACAGAGGTCAATGGGCGCGGGGCGGGTGCGGGCTTCAAACACAGGCACAAGGCTGCGGCCTTCGAGCGGTTCGGTGGGTTTGCCGTTTAACTCGGCGAGCGGCTTCGCGCCAGCGAGTTCGAGGCATGTGGCTGTTACGTCCATGATGTGGCCGACCTCCTTGGTCAACGCGCCGGGCCGCACATGGCCGGGCCAGCGCACGAGGAACGGCGTGCTGATGCCGCCTTCGTTCACCCACGACTTGTAGCGGCGGAACGGCGTGTTCTGCGCCCAGCCCCACGCGGGGCCGACAGCGGTGTAAGTCGCGGCGATGCCCGGCTGCTGCGTGGCGTCGCGCCCGCCGGGCTCCTCGGTGCAACCGCCGTTGTCGGAGAGGAACATGACCACGGTGTTGGTCGCCAAGCCGAGCGTGTCGAGCGCGGCGAGCAGCCGGCCGATGTTCTGGTCCATGCGGTCCACCATCGCGGCGTAAGTGGCCATGCGGAGGTCTTCCCAGCCGTGGTTGGCCTTCGCCCAGTCGTAAGCGCCGGAGTCCGTGTCGGACAGCTTCCACTTCGGGTCGAGGAGGCCGAGCGCGAGCTGGCGCGCGTGGCGTTCACGGCGGAGGGGTTCCCAGCCCTGCGAGTATTTGCCGCGATAGCGCGCGATGTCCTCGGGCGGCGCGTGCAGCGGGTAATGCGGTGCGGTGTAGGCGAGGTGCAGGAAGAACGGCTTCCCTGTCGCGGAAAACTTCCGGACCGTCGCGATGGCGTGGTCGGTGAACGCGTCAGTGGTGTAGTAGTTCGTCGGGAACTCGCGGATGAGCTGGTCGTTCTGGCCAAAGGTGCGCACGCGCCCGCCCTTGAACTCCGGGTCCGGCTGCACGGGGTTGAAGAAATTGCAGCAGCCGTCCATCAGCCCGTAGAACTCGTCGAAGCCCCGGTCGTAAGGCCGCTGCGGCGGGCGCGAGCCGAGGTGCCACTTGCCGCTCAACGCCGTCTGGTAGCCGGCCGCGCGCAGGTGTTCGCCGATGGTCGGGAGGTTCAGCGGGATGTTGTTTCCCTGTCCGCGCGGATACATGCCCGAGAGCAGCGCCGCGCGCGTGGTGGTGCATTTGGCGTTGTTGTAGAACTGCGTGAACTTCATGCCCTCGCGCGCGAGCCGTTCGAGGTTCGGGGTGCGGATTTCGCCGCCGTAAGGGCTGATGTCCGAGAAGCCCATGTCGTCCGCCATGATGAGGAGAAAGTTCGGGCGCGGCGCGGCCTGGGCTTGAGGAATGAGGAGCGCGACCGTGGCGAGCAGCCAGGCGGCGGTGCTGATGGGCTTCATGGCCGGAGCAAACCACGCAGTCCGCTCGCGGACAAGCAAATGGACGCCTACCCGCCCGGTGAACAACCAAAGCTGGCATCGGTGAAAGCGCTTTGCCACGCTGCCGGTCCATCGAAAGACTCTGTGCGCCATGAAACTCCGCCCCGCCCTTGTTACCCTGCTCACCGCCAGCCTTGTTCCCGCCTTCGCCCAGACTGCCACGACCAAGCCTGCTAAAGATGCCAAGGCTCCCAAGGCCGCGAAGAAGGATCCCGCGATGGAACCGATCACTGACGTGCCGGGCCTGCCGCGCGTGCTGCTGATCGGCGACTCCATCTCCATTGGCTACACGGTTCCGGTGCGTGATCTGCTCAAGGGCAAGGCCAACGTGCACCGCATCCCCGAGAACGGCGGACCCACGACCAACGGCACGGCCAAGCTCGCGAAATGGATCGGCACCTCCAAGTGGGATGTCATCCACTTCAATTGGGGCCTACACGACCTCAAGTTCATGGACAACGGCAAGGCCCAGGTGAGCCTGACTGACTACGAAAAAAACCTCCGCGAACTGGTGAAGCAGTTGAAGGCCACCAACGCGAAGCTGATCTGGTGCGCCACGACGCCCGTGCCCGATGCCAAGCTGACGCCGCCCCGGAAGGACAGCGATGTGCAGGCCTACAATGCCGTCGCGAAGAAGGTGATGGAGGAGAACAAGGTGCCCATCAACGACCTCTATGCCCACACGTTGCCCAAGCTTGCCGAGGTCCAGCGGCCGGCTAACGTCCACTTCACCACCAGCGGTTCCGAGTTTCTGGCCAAGCGAGTGGCCAAGAGCATCGAGGAAGCCTTGGCCCAGCGCTGAAGTGCCCCTTGTTCCTGACGTGAAGTGCCCTGGTCTCTGACACGGTGGGCTGACTAGGCCAAACGTCTCCTGAACCGACTGGTTCACTGGGAGCCGCCATTCAGAGCGCCCGTTCCTTGTGCCAGGGCGTGCTCTGTTCGTAGGCGTGCGCGATGCGGAGAATCGTCTCTTCACCAAATGGCTTGCCCAGCAACTGGAGGCCAATGGGCAGCTTGGCGTCGGGTGCCCCGGGTTTCGCGTTCGGGGCAAAGCCGCACGGGAGGCTCAGCCCCGGGATGCCGGCGAGATTGCAACCGATGGTGAAGATGTCCGAGAGATACATCTGGAGCGGGTCGCCGGACTTCTCGCCAACCTTGAACGCCGGCGTGGGCGTGGTGGGGGTGAGGATGGCATCCACCTGTTCAAAGGCTTTCAGATAGTCCTGCCGGATGAGCGTGCGGACTTTCTGTGCGCGCAGGTAGTAGGCGTCGTAGTAGCCGCTGCTCAGAACGTAGGTGCCCAGGATGATGCGGCGCTTTACCTCCGCGCCGAAGCCCGCACCGCGGGTGTTGCCATACATCTCCAGCGGGTCCGCCCCGTCCACGCGTGCGCCATAGCGCACGCCCTCGAAGCGCGCGAGGTTCGCCGAGGCTTCCGCCGTCGCGATGATGTAATAGACCGCCACGTCGTAATCCGTGTGGGGCAGGGAAATCTCCTGCACGCTAGCGCCGAGCGATTCCAGCTGTTTAACGGCGGCGTCCACGGCGGCTTTCACCTCGGGCGCAAGACCGCCCACCATGTATTCCTTCGGCAGGCCAAGGCGCAGACCCCGGATGTCGCGGGTGAGCTGTTTGGAGAAGTGCGGCACGGGCTGCGGGACGCTGGTGGAATCGCGCGGGTCGTGGCCGCTGATGGCTTCGAGCACCATGGCGGCGTCGCGCACGTCCTTGGTAAACGGGCCGATCTGGTCGAGCGAGCTGGCAAAGGCCACGAGGCCGTAACGCGAGACGCGCCCGTAAGTGGGCTTCATCCCCACGCAGCCGCAGAGCGCCGCCGGCTGGCGGATGGAGCCGCCGGTGTCGCTGCCCAGCGACGCGATGCACTCATCTGCTGCGACCGCCGCCGCGCTCCCGCCGGAGCTGCCACCCGGAATGCGTGCGGTGTCCCACGGGTTGCGCGTGGTCTGAAAGGCGGAATTCTCCGTCGAGCTGCCCATCGCAAACTCGTCCATGTTCAGACGGCCGAAGATGATGGCCCCGGCCGCCTTGAGCTTCTCCACGACCGTCGCATCGTAGGGCGAGCGGAAGTTGCCCAGTATCTTCGAGCAGCAATTCAGCGGCTGGCCCTTCACTGCGAGCACGTCCTTCAGCGCAATCGGCACGCCGAGCAACGGTTGGCGGGTGAAGTCGGCTCCGGCGGCGATCGCCTTGTCGGCCCCGTCCGCCTGCGCGAGCGCGTCGGCAGGGTCATGGCTGATGAAGGCACGGATGTCGCCGTCCACCCGGGCAATCTGGTCAAGGCAGGCCTGCGTGGCCTCGCGCGCGGAAACTTCGCGGCGGGCGAGACGGGCGGTGAGTTCGGAGATGGTGAGGCGGTGGAGCACGGGCTTAAGGCGAAGGGCTGGTGACGTGTCGAGGCGGCAGGGCGGTGGGCTATTCGACGACCTTGGGCACGACGAACAGGCCGCTGGACTGCTTGGGTGCGTTGCGGAGGGCATCCTCAGTGCTGAGGCCGGGACGCGGCTCATCGGCGCGGAAGACGTTCACCAGCGGAAAGGCGTGCGCGGTCGGCTCGACGCCGGACACTTCCACCTCCTTGAGCTTCTCAATGTAGCCGAGGATGTTGCCGAGCTGTGCGCCGAGTCGTTGCTCCTCTTCGGGGCTGAGCTTCAGCCGGGCGAGGTGCGCGACATATTTGATGTCAAAGTCAGGTGCCGACACGCCCGAAACCATAATCGCGTGGCCGCCGGTTCAAAGAGCAAAGTTGCCGGCGCGGCGGCGGCCATCACCGGGACAGTGCCGCCAGGAGACAGGCAAGTTCATCCGCCACCTGCGCGGGGTCGGCGAGCGTGCGGGCAATTTCTGCTTTAACTTGTCCCCGGAAACGCCGGCGAAGCCGGTGCACGGCCACCTTCACGGCGGCCTCCGTGGTCCCCAGCATGCGCGCGACCTCGGCCTGCGAATGCTCTGGAGCGTCGCCGGTGAGCCAGGGTTTGAGGGCGGCGAACTGCGCCTGCTGGCCCGTGGCCGCCTCCTCGCCTGCGATCGCCGTCAGCGCCCGGTCCAAAACCGTGAGCGCCCATTTGCGGTCGAACTCCCGTTCGGGATCCGGTGCGCCGGCGTCCGGCACCTCCACCCCGGGCGAGGTGTCCGTGCCGTCCCCGAGCGGCACCGGCACTGTGCCGCCGCCGCGCTTGACCGCGCTTGCATGCGCCCGCGCATCCGCGAGGAAGTGCTTCACCGCGCCGAGCAAAAACGAGCGAAACCGCCCACGTCCCGGCTCCACGGTATCCAACCCCTGCCGCGCCAGCAGCCGCGCGAAAAATTCCTGCGTCAGCTCGCGCGCCGCGTCGGCATCGCGGCCCGAGCGTCGGATAAAGGCCAGCACCGGCTCGTAGTAATGCCCGCACAGCTCGCCCAACGCTGCCTGCGATTCCGCCGACTCCCCGCGCGCCGCCAGCACGCGCGTCCACTGCGTGGTGCGGAAGGCGGAGCCTGCGGGCGGAACGGGTTGGTCAGTCATCGCGATGCTTCAGCTCAAATAAATTCCCAGCGACACCAGCGCCGCGCCAAACCAAAGCCCCGCCACCGCGATGAAACCGGCCCAAGCCGCCGCGAACACCGCCGGGGACACCGCCCGCTTCACGAGGACAAACGGAGCCAGCGCCAACCCCTGCGCGCCCAAGAGCAGCCCTGTCGTCACGACGACGGTGGGCGGGACTTAGCGACGGAGCCAGTGCCAAAGGCCCAGTCCGCCCAGCACTGCGAGGCTGACCAGCTCGGGCGCACCCAGAACAAATCCCCCGCCGCCACTTAGACTAAGCAGGAGCCGCAAGCCCGTGGCGAAGAGCACCGGCACGATCAACCACACGAGCTTCGGGGAAGCTGCGCCGCTCGGTTCGCCCGGCGCGTGGGGCAATCTGCTGGCCGGCTGGCTGGAGCGGCGCGCGAGAAAGAAGAGAGCGAGGAGCGGCGCTACGAACACGATGCCGATCAGCGCCAGGACTAAGCTGCTCCGCCAGAACGGTGCCGTGACGTCACCCGCCATCTTTTGCTGAAGGTGCAGAAACACGGCCCCGATAACCCACATCGGCAGGCCGAACATCAGGCCCATCCAGACGAGGTCGGGCATGGTGGGGCGATGCGGGGGCGCGGGGGTTTCCGCCGGGGCCTTGCCGGTGGCGGCGGTGACGGCGGCGCGGAGGCCTTGGTGCCATTCGATGACGACGGGGTTGGTTTCCCACACGGGCATGAACCAGCCGCGATTGGGCGTGAAGTAGCGGCAGCGTCTGAGGCCGTTTTCCACCCATGTGACACTGAGGTAGTGGAGCGGGGCGGGCTTCGTGAGCCACGGGTAGTTGCCCAAGCTCACGTCGCGAATCGCCGCGAGGGGGATGCTAGTGGTCGCGCCGGTCTTTTCATCGGTGAAGGCCAGTTGGTCGCGTGTGAGAACGAGCGTGCCCTTGCCGGAATAAACCCAGAACCGGCCGCGTGCGCTGGCGAGCCACTCGGGCGTGCTGACGTAGCTGTTGGCGGTCTTGAGGAGCGGCGTGGGAGCGGGGGGAGTTGGCGGCTCCTCGCGGCGGCTGCTGCTTGGGGTGGCGATGGTTTCCAACTGCGTGCGGAATTCACCGGCGGTCTGGAAGCGCAGCTCGGGCTTGGTCTCCAGTGCGCGGAGGACAACCTCGTCGAGGCGCACGTCGATTTGCACTTTGCGCGACGGCGGCTGGAGTTTGTCGGCGGGCATTTCGCCGGTGAGGAGTTCGTAGAGGACGACGCCGAGGCTGTAAATGTCGGCGCGGTGGTCGGTGACGCGGTGGGCCTTCTGCTCGGGGGCCATGTATTGCGGCGTGCCGGCGACGGAGGCGAGGGTCGGTGCCGGCGACTTGCCGTCGCCGTCGGTGGCGTCCGAAGCGGCAGGCGGCGACTGCAAGTCGCCGGCACGGGGCACGGCGGACTCGACATCGGAATGTCGAGCTACGAGCTTGGCGATGCCGAAGTCGGCGATTTTGACGCGGCCGTTCTTATCGAGGAGGAGGTTCTCGGGC
>CAZQEW010000103.1:0-16434 GCA_964591495.1 uncultured Klebsiella sp. | reverse complement strand
CGGAGTGGGGGGGGCGGTCCGTGGGGGGGGCGGGCTGGGGCGCGGGCGCGGCGACGCGGGCGGCGGTTCGGGAGGGGGATTTAGGCGCTTGGGCCATGGCGCGGGAAATGACGGAGACGGGGCGGGCGGCGGGCTTGCGTTGGGTCGCGGCTTTCACGGGGGACAAGGTAACAAAGGCAGGACAGCATGTCAGCAATTCGCCGGGTTTGCTGGCCGATGCCGGCGTGAAATCAAGGAGGACAGCCGGGGCGGGGTGGCATTTCGCCTAGGGATTTGCCGGGGTAGGGGAGCAGAGTTGTCCGCTTGCCGGCCGGTTAACGGGCTTCTATGGTCCATTGCCAGCCGCCCCGCTGTGACCGGGCTACAATCCAACTTCAACGCCATCTCTTCCTGTGCCGGAACTCATTTTACACCTCCTCGGCGACTACGTGCTCCAAACGGAGCAGATGGCCGTGCGCAAGCTGCGAAGCTGGTTTTGGGCCATCATCCATGCGTTGGCTTACTCGGCCCCGTTCTTCATTTACCTCGGGGTCACCAACGGAAACTGGGTGCAGGGTTGGAAAGCTTGGCTGGTCATTTTCGGAACGCATGCCCTCATTGACCGCATGGGCATCGCCTCGACTGTCTGCCGCCTCAAGAACCTCATGTGGTTTGGTCCCGATGCGCCGGAAAAGGAGGAGAACACCGGGTATGGCATTGATACGCCGCCCTTCATCCGGTTTTGGCTGGTGGTGATCGTGGACAACACCATGCACCTGATCATCAACCACATCGCCTTGAATTACATGAACCGTTAGTAGCCGCGGCAACCTTTGGCACGCCATGAGTGAGAAAACCCTTTTCCGGCTGAATCCGGCCAAAAACCCCTTCTTGGGCAACCTGCCCGAGAATGCGTTCGAGGCGTTGATGAGCCGTGCGCGCGTCCTGCAGCTCAAGGACGGAGATGTTTTCATCCGGGAGGGTGACCCGTCGGACTCGATGTATTTCGTCAACGACGGCGAGGTGGTGATTCTCAAGGGACCGGTGGAGATCGACCGGCAGCGCGCGGGCGGCGTCATCGGAGAGATGGGCGTGCTCACCAAGGCGCCACGCAGCGCCACCATCCGGTGCGCCGGCGATGTCGAGCTGCTGCGGATCGAGGCGGAGGATTTCATCCGCATCGTGGACAGCCAGCCGGCGATGTTGCGCAACCTGGTCATTGACCAGCTGCAAAAGGTGACTTCCTCGCACGATGTCCGCGAGAAGCAGGGCAAGCAGATCGTCGAGGCCAAGGAAGTCTTCGGCCGCCTCGTCTCGCCCGAGGTTTACGAGCGGGTCATCAGCAAGCGCAACGCGGACGACCTCCTCAACGGCACCCTTGAGGACGCGGCCGTCCTGTTCTTCGACATCAAGGGCTTCTCCACCGCAGCCGAGAAGATGGGCCCGCAGCCTTTGCTTAAGGCGCTCAACGAACATCTCGCCATCATCAATGCCCGCATCAGCAAGCACCGGGGCATTGTGGTCAACTTCATCGGCGACGCCGTGCTGGCCATCTTCGGCTGCCCTGTGCCGGCCCCGGACGCGGCCGCTGCGGGAGTTCGCTGCTATCTGGAAGCCAGGGCGGAACTCAACGCGTTCCACCAACACCGCAAGGAAACCGGCGAGCACTGCTTTGAACTGGGCGCAGGCATCAACTACGGAAGCCTCGTGGCCGGCGGAATCGGCTCCAAGGAGCGGTTCAGCTACACCGTGCTCGGCGACGAGGTCAACCTCGCGGCCCGGCTGGAAGGACTCACCCGCCACTACCCCACCGAGGTCATCTTTTCGGAGTCTTGCTATGACCAACTGCCGGCCGATTTGAAGGCCCAGTCCCTGTTGATGGACCGTTGCACTGTCAAGGGCCGCAAGTCACCAACCGGGCTGTATTCGCTCATCGACATGGCTGACGCCGAGCGGGAGGCCTACGATGCCGCGTTGAACAAGTATCTGGCGGGTGACTTCCTCGCAGCGGAGTGCGCTTTCAACACCATCCCCGGACCGCTGGCGGCCTACATGCGGCGCCGGTGCGGTCAGCTCCAAGTGGAACAGGGCAAGTTCTGGCCCGGCTACTATCAGTGGGATGTGAAGTGACTCCCATTCTGGGCACGAACTGAAAAGGGCGGGCCCGCCCGGTGCGCAGCCCGCCTTGCCTCCGCCGCTTCACGCCACTTTCACCTCCATCGGGCTGGCCTTCGGCGTCAGAGCCTTTGGCAGGTGGACGAGCAGGACCCCGTCCTTAAACTCCGCCGCGACCTTGTCCGCCGGGGTTCCCTCCGGCAGCGTGAAGCTCCGCATGAAGCTGCCATAGGCGCGCTCAATGCGGTGATACCTCTTCTCCTTCTCTTCCCGCTCAAACCGTCGTTCGCCCGTCCACGTGAGGACCCCACCCTCAACCGTCACTTTCACTTCCTCCCGTTTGACTCCGGGCAACTCGGCCTTGAGCAAGAATTCCTTTTCGTCCTCGGTAATGTCCACCAAGGGCGACCAATCCGCCACGGCCAAGGCCTCCTTGCTCGTGGTGGTGCGTCCCGGCAGGTTCATCCACGAACCCAGCCGGCCCTGCAGCTCCTCCATTTCCTTGAAGGGGCTCCAACGACTCAGGGCAATCATAACCGACTCCATCCTGGTGGACTCGCTCGCGCCTTTCCGGGTGCCGCCTTTGCCCGGCTCGGCTCCCCAAGGGAGAGGGCGGCTGCACCACCCCGTCGCTCCGACCCTCTCCGCCCTCCTTCAACAAACCAGTCGTCTGCAACGCGGTGGAACGCCTTTCTTCGTTTGGCGGAAACTGCCCCTATGTTGCCTCAGAAAGCGAGCGGTGAAGGGCACGGCTTTGTTTGTGCGTCGCGTTTCACCTCCGCGGCCGCTCAATACACCCACGGGACAAACCTCCAGGTCCGCGTCCGATAGGCGGCATATTGGGGAAACCTCGCCAGCAACAACCGCTCCTCCAGCCGCGCCTTTACGTCGAAAAACACGCAGAGCACCAGGCTAGCGACCAGCGCCGCCGCGCTCTGCCACAAGAACGCCCAGCCGAGCGACGCCAGCATCACGCTGCTGTAGAGCGGATGGCGCAGCCAGCGGTAGATGCCGTGCTGCACCAGTTCGGCCTCGGCCTTCGGGGTTGGATTCGGCGTGCGGCTTCCGCCCAGTGACCGCACGCCCCAGATTCCTGCGACCGCGCCGATGCCGAAAAGCACCGCGCCCGCCGCAAATGACTTCTCGCCCGGCCAGTCATGGCTCCGCGTGACTCCCAGCACCACCAACCCCAGCATCAGGACACTCTGCCCCCGCACCCACAGCCGGTCGGCGGCGGACGGCGTGGCATGGGCAGGCGGCGCTTTCTCATCCATGATAAGCGCAGCGAAACATGCCTCGTCTCCCGCGTCGGACGCAATCGCGGTATTGCCCGGACTGGCAACGTTGGTCCTGAAGAATAGCCGGTGAGTGCGCCAGACATTCGTTTGTAAGCCGGAGTCCTCCAGTCGATCCCTTTCCGAGAGCTTCAAATATAATGCTCTGAAGCGAAATTACGATTGCGCGACCTGCGTTCATGAACATCTTGTGCGCGCATGAATCAAAAAGCCGCCCCGCATTGGCACCAGTTGCCGACGGACGAAGTGGTTCAACTGCTGGGCGTGAATCTCACCACCGGCCTTGGAGCGGACGAGGTCCGCCGGCGGCGGGAGAAGTTCGGTCCCAACCAGCTTTCCGCCGCGCGCCGCACTTCGGCGCTCAAGCGCTTCGCGCTTCAGTTCGCCCAGCCGCTGATGTTCATCCTGCTCATCGCCGCGGCGGTTACGCTGCTGCTCCGCGAGTATGTCGATTCGGCCGTCATCTTCGGCGTGACCTTCATGAACGCGGTTGTCGGCTACATACAGGAGTCGAAGGCGGAGAAGGCCATCGAGGCGCTCTCACAGATGGTCGTCACGGAGGCGACCGTCCGCCGCGATGGGCGCAAGACACGTGTCAACTCCGTCGAGCTCGTGCCCGGCGACGTGGTATTGCTTCAGTCCGGCGACAAGGTGCCGGCGGACTTGCGCCTGTTCCACGTCCGGAGCTTGCAGGTGGACGAAGCCGCGCTTACGGGCGAATCCGTCCCCGTTGAGAAGCACGCCAATCCGCTCGCGTTGGAGACGATCCTCGCCGAACGCAAAAACCTCGCCTACGCGGGCACGCTTGTGACCTACGGCCAGGCCGAAGGTGTCGTGTGGGCCATCGGCAACCAAACCGAGACCGGCCGCATCGCCCGCATGATCCACGAAGCCGTCGACCTGACGACCCCGCTGACGCGGAAGATCGAGGAGTTCAGCAAGCTCATCCTGTGGGTGATCATGGGGTTGGCGGTGGTCACGTTCGCCGTCGGCGCGTGGCGCGGCGGTTCGGTCGTCGAGATGTTCATGGCCTCCGTCGCCTTGGCGGTTGGAGCGATTCCGGAGGGCTTGCCCGCCGCCGTGACCATTACGCTGGCCATCGGCGTTGCGCGTATGGCCAAGCGCCGTGCCATCATCCGCAAGCTGCCCGCCGTCGAGGCGCTCGGCAGCACCACGGTCATCTGCTCGGACAAGACCGGGACGCTCACGGAGAATCAGATGACCGTGCGGCAGGTATACGCGGGCGGAAAACTGTTCGAGGTCACCGGCGGCGGCTACGAGCCGAACGGCGAAGTCCGCTTGAGCGGCCAACGCGCCGCGCTTGAGCGCCACGCTGCACTGCGTGAAACGCTTCTGGCCGGCCTGCTCAACAATGACACCCAGCTCGCGCGCGTCGAGGGCCGGCTCAAGGTCGAGGGCGATCCCACCGAGGCTGCGCTGTTGGTCGCGGCGCAGAAGGCCGGTCTCGTCGCCGCCGATCTGCATGCGGAACACCCACGGCTGGACGTGATTCCCTTTGAATCCGAGCACCAGTTCATGGCCACGCTGCACGGGCGCGGCACCGGCCGGCCCCGGATCATTTACAAGAAGGGTTCCAGCGAGCGGTTGGTGGAGCGCTGCACGCACGCCTTGGGCGACGACGGCCAGTTGCTCCCGCTGGATCGTGACGCCGTCCGCGCCGCGGCCGACGCGATGGCTGCCGGCGGCCTGCGGGTGCTGGCGTTTGCGCGCCGTGAGGTCGCACACGATCACGCCGAACTGCGCCATGACCACGTCAAGGAGGGGCTGACCTTCCTCGGCTTGCAGGCGATGATTGATCCGCCCCGGGCTGAGGCGGTCGAGTCGGTTCGCAAGTGCCAGGCGGCCGGCATCCAGGTGAAAATGATCACTGGGGATCATGCCCTGACCGCCAAGGCCATCGCGCATCAGTTGGGCCTCAAGGGTGCAGGTGGTGAACTCATTGCCGTCACCGGACGCGAGCTGGAGAAGGTGTCGGAATCGGAACTCCCGGCCTTGGCCGAGCGGGCCGCTGTCTTTGCGCGCGTCGCCCCGGAGCAAAAGCTGCGGCTCGTCAAGGCCCTGCAGTCCAATGGACAAATCGTCGCCATGACCGGCGACGGTGTGAACGACGCCCCTGCGCTCCAACAGGCCGACATCGGCGTGGCCATGGGCGTCACCGGCACGGAGGTGGCCAAGGGCGCGGCGGACATGCTGCTCACCGACGACAACTTCGCCAGCATCGAGGCTGCGGTTGAGGAAGGGCGGGGCGTGTTTGACAATCTGGTCAAATTCATCATCTGGACGCTGCCCACCAACGCGGGCGAAGCCGCAATCCTGCTTACCGCCATTTTCCTCGGTGCCGAACTGCCGTTGCTTCCCGTGCAGTTGCTGTGGATCAACATGGCCACGGCCGTGCTCCTGGGCCTCATGCTGGTCTTCGAGCCCAAGGAGGCCGGCCTGATGAGTCGTCCGCCACGAGATCCCGCTCAGCCCATCCTCACCTTTCCGCTCTTCATGCGCACGGGGCTCGTCACGTTGCTCATGCTGGTGGGGGGCTTTGCCCTGTTCCTCCATGAGCGGCACGTTCTGGGCACGGGCATCGAGACGGCGCGCACCGTGGTGGTCAATGTCATCGTGGTTGTGGAAATCTTTTACCTGCTCAACTGTCGCTCGCTGCTCCACGCGCCATGGACCATCGGTTTCTGGTCCAACCGGTGGGTCTTTGTGGGCATTGCAGCGATGCTCGCCGCCCAACTGCTTTTCACCCATCTCCCGCTCATGAACCATCTTTTCCACTCCGCGCCGCTGGATGCCGCCGCGTGGCTGCGTGTCGTCGGGGTGGGGATCGTGGCTTTTGTGATTGTGGAGGTGGAAAAGTGGATCCGCCTGCGCGCCGGGGCTGATGACGGCGCCGGCGCTCGCCGTGAACCCGCAAATTTAAACTGACATGAGCTTCGTCGCCGTCTTCGACACCAAACCCTACGACCGCGAGTATCTGGAACCCGCCGCCGCTGCGCGCGGGCTGACGCTGCGGTTCCACGAGTTCCGGCTCAGTTCTGAAACCGCCCCGACCGTGGCGGGCGCGCGGGCCGTGTGCGTCTTCGTCAACGACCGCGTGGATGCCGCATGTTTGCGCGCGCTGGCCGACGCGGGCGTGCGGCTCGTCGCACTGCGCTGCGCGGGCTTCAACAACGTGGACCTCAAGGCCGCGCGTGAATTGGGCCTGACGGTCACGCGTGTGCCGGCCTACTCGCCGCACGCGGTGGCCGAGCACACGGTTGCGCTGTTGCTCGCGCTCAACCGGCGCATCCATCGCGCCTATCACCGGGTGCGCGACCACAACTTTTCGCTGGCTGGACTCGTGGGCTTCGACCTCTTCGGCAAGACCGTGGGCATTGTCGGCACGGGCAAGATTGGCCGGCTGACCGCGCAGATTCTCCGGGGCTTCGGCATGAACGTGCTGGCCTACGACGTGCAGCCGGATGCCGACTGGGCGCGGCGGTTTGAGGTGAGTTACACCACGCTGCCTGCGCTGCTGGCCGCGAGCGACGTGGTCTCGCTGCACCTGCCGCTGCTGCCGGAGACGCGCCACCTGCTGCGCGAGGAGACCATCGCCCAGATGAAGCCCGGCGCGTATGTCGTCAACACCGGACGTGGCAAGCTGATTGACACCACGGCGGTCCTCGCGGCGCTCAAGTCCGGCCAGCTCGGCGGCGTGGCGCTGGATGTTTACGAGGAGGAGGAAGGACTGTTCTTCGAGGACCACTCGGGCGAAGTGTTGCAGGACGACGAACTGACGCGCCTGCTGACGTTTCCGAACGTGCTCGTGACGTCGCACCAGGCGTTTCTCACCCGCGAGGCGCTCACGGAAATCGCCCGCGTCACCACGACGAACCTGCGGAATTTTGCGGACGGCACGAAGTTGCTCGATGGCACCGTGCTGGCCGCGCCGTGAGTGTCAGTGACAGCACGAATTGCCCGGTGCGGGGCTCAGATACGGGATGCCCAGTGCGAGGCCGCGCAGCACCAGCAGCGTGCCGACGATGACGAGGCTGGCGGGGACAAGCCGTTGGAGGCGGAAACGGAACGCCGTGTGCAGGCGCGGGCCGGCGAGGGACAGGCCCAGCATCATCGGCACCGTGCCAAGGCCAAAGGTGATCATCGCCATGGCTCCATCAAGAAAGTGTGCGGTGGCCGTTGCGGCAGCGGCAGCGGCATAAACGAGGCCGCAGGGCAGAAAGCCGTTTAGCAGGCCAATCAGGAAGACGGAGGCGAGAGAGCGTTGCTGGAGCAACTTGCCGAAGCTGGCCTTCAACCATCCAACTGCGCTCACCGCGGGGAGTCCAACGGCGAAGCGTGAGGAAGCGAACAGGCCCGCGAGAATCGCCAAGCCAGCGGCGAGGGAAATCCAACGCTGAAAGCCGGCGAGCGCGAAGGTTTGTCCGAGCAGGCCGAAGGCGGCTCCCAACGCGGCGTAGGTCACGAGGCGGCCGGCGTTGTAAAGCAGCCGACCGGCGAGGAACGTGCCGCGGGTGTTGCCCGTGGCCGGCAGTGCCAGCGCGAGTGGTCCGCACATCCCGGCGCAGTGGGCGCTGCCCACGAGTCCAAGGAGAAAGGCGGTCCAGAGTTCCATCAGAATCAGGAGTTCGGCGCGATGGTGAAGGCCTGGTCGAAGTAGTATTCCTCGCCGTTCACGGTCCATTGCACCCGGATTTTCCAGAAGCCGGGGCGGAGGAGCGTTGCGTCGAGTTCCTGCGTCCCTACGGCGTTCAATGACAGTTTCGCTTCCCGGTCGAGCTTCGCGTCGGACGGGCGGTAGAAGTTGATTTTGCCCCGGGCCAGCGCGGCGTGCGCGGCGGGGAGCGCGACGGTGATTCGCTGTTGGGCGGCGTCGTAAGCGACTTTCACCTCGGACTGCACCGGCAGCGTGCGCGCCTGCCGGTCAATCTGCTGCTGGTGGCGAATCTCCCGGTCGTAGTAGTCGGCGCTGACGAGGTCCATGTCGTTGCGCACGGCGACGACCACCCAGGCGGCCATCGCGGTGCCGAAAATTGCGAACCAGCCGATGATGGCGTAGGGCCAAGGGCTGCGGGGTGAGGTGGGTTTAGTGGCGTTCGCGTTCATGCTTTTCGTGCTCCTCGTCGTGCTCGCTCTTGCGCGGGCCGACGAAGGCGGTGTGGACGGTTTCGAGGAGTTTGCCCTGCGAATAAACGCCCAGCCTGAGCTTGGTGCTGGCTCCGGTGAGCTGCTTGGGCTCCAGTTCAATCAGGACGGACGTTTGCGCGAGTTTCGCGGCGGGCGCGGTGAAGTCGCTGCTACCCATGACGCGGACTTTACCCGGCAGATTTTCCAACCGCAGTTCCACCGGGATGTCGTGCATGGTCTTGTTCACGACCTTTACGGTGTAGATGTTCCCGACCTTGCCCTCGGCGGTGACTTGGAAGAGCGAGCCGGGCGCGCGCAGCAGGGTGGTTTCCACATCGCTGCGGGTGAAGACGAGGTAGAGGAACAGCGTGATGAGCCCCGTGAGCACGGCGGCGTAGAGTTTCATGCGCGCGGTGAACCGCTGCGGCGTGCCGTGCGCGATGTTGTTCAGCGAGGCGTAGCGCACCAAGCCGCGCGGACGGCCGACCTTGTCCATGATGGCGTCGCAGGCGTCTATGCACGCCGTGCAGTTCACGCATTCCATCTGCACGCCGTTGCGGATGTCGATGCCGGTCGGACACACGGCCACGCAGGCGCGGCAGTTCACGCAGTCGCCTTTGCCCTCGGTCTTCCGTTGGTCGAAAGTCTCACCGCGATGCAGCGGGGCGCGGGTTTCGCCGCGCTTGTTATCGTAGGCGACGAGTAGCGTGTTCTCGTCCAGCAGCGCGGATTGGAAGCGACCGTAGGGGCAGATGAACGTGCAGGCCTGTTCGCGGAAGCTTGCGAAGATGGCGTAGAAAAACAGCGAGAACAGCGTCATGAACGTCAGGCCGACGACGTGGTTGCGCGGGTCGTCGAGCTGGATGCGGAGGAGCTGCTCGCTGCCGATGATGTAGGCGAGGAGGGTGTTGCCGACGATGAAGGACGCCCCGAAGAAGACGACGTGCTTGAACGCCTTCTTGGCGAACTTCCTCACCGTCCATGGTGCGGCGTCGAGCGCGCGCTGCTCGGCGGCGTCGCCCTCGATGAGATACTCCAGTTTGCGAAAGACCATTTCCATCATCACGGTTTGTGGGCAGGTCCAGCCGCACCAGAGCCGTCCGAAGGCGGCGGTGAAAATCATGATGCCCGCGAAGAACACCAGCATCGCGACGGCAAAGATGAGCGTGTCCTGTGGCCAGAAGATTTGCCCGAGGATGGAGAAGCGGCGCTCGACGATGTTGACCAGCAGGAGCGGGTTGCCGTTGATGCGAATCCACGGCCCCGCGAACATGATGCCGATGAGCAGCCAGCTCCACCAAAGTCGCCGGTCGTGCCAGTAGCCGGCGGGCTTCTTCGGGTAGAGCCAGCGGCGATGCCCGTCCTTGTCCGCCGTGGTGAGGTGGTCACGGTAGTCCTCCCAGTTAATGTCCTGAGCGACGCCGTGTTCAATCGGCTCGGCGGATGGCGGTTTCTGTTCCATCAAAGCGGGCATGGTAGCGGTGACCGCAGCCTCACGGTGTTCACTCAAACGGGCTCGGCCCGGCGGGGGCTTTCGGGGCCTGGTCTTCGCGGGGTTTGGGGTTCGGCGGTTTGGTGCCGCGGAACTGGTAGATGTAGCTGGCGACGGCCTGGACTTCGCCGGGCTTGAGGATGCCGCGCCAGGTCAGCATGCCTTTGTCGGGCACGCCGTTGATGATGACCTTCACCGTGTCCACGTAGTTGGAGCCATGAATCCAGTAATCGTCGCAGAGGTTGGGGCCAACCAGCCCGCCACCATCCGGGCGGTGACACGGCGCGCAGTAGGTGGTGAAGACTTGCTGGCCTTGTCCGAGCACCAGCTTGTCGGAGTTGGGCGTGAGCGTGGCGATGGTGGCTTCGAACTTCGCGAGCGCGGCGGACTTGAGCGCTTCGCCGGCCTTCCATTCAGCGTCGTATTCGGCGGCTTGGAGCGGCCCGGCTTTGAGCACGTGGTAATAGACCAAGTAGGCCGCTGCGTAGGCGATGCAGCCGTAGAAGAGCCACACCCACCAGCGCGGCAGGAGGTTGTCGAGTTCGCGGATGCCGTCGGCGTCGTGCTCGAGCAGCTTTGGTTCATTCGGTTGGTCATTCATGGGAAACTCCTTTCTGGGTCGGCTCGCCGTCGTGGAGCGGCAGCGCACCGAGCTGGTCGACCTGAGACTTTTTCATGCGGAGCGAGAGGAACAGCGCACCGGTGAACACGGTGAAGAACAGGCAGATGGAAATCACACCGTAGATGCCGATGCCGCCGATGTCGGAGAGGACGTTTTTAATCATAGGTTTTGCTTGGCCACGGATTGAACACGGATGAAACACGGAGCGGTAAATCCGCTGTCCCGGAGCGCGACTGTGCTGAAAGCCAGTCGCAGCGTCCGCGACAACGATGTGTGCTGCGGCTGGTCTGCGACGCAGCCGCGCTCCATTGTTTCCTTGTTCAATCCGTTTTTCATCCGTGGCTAATGATGTTTGGTTTTAGTTGCTCGCGGTTTTCACCGGCGGGGCGTTGGTGGCCTTGATGTCGGTGCCGAGGCGCTGGAGGTAGGCGATGAGCGCGATGATTTCGCGGTCGGGCGGGGCGTTCGTGATGGCTCCTTGCTTTAGGTTCTCCACGACTTTCGCGGCCTGCGCCTGAAGGTTCGTCTGCGCGGTGGATTCGAAGCCGGAAGGGTAGGGAACACCAATCTTCCGCAGCGCTCCGATGCGCGCGGGCAGCGAGTTGGTTTCCAACTTTTGAGTCAGCAGCCACGAGTAGCGCGGCATGATGGAGCCCGGCGAGGTGAGCTGCGGCTCGTCCATGTGGTTGAAATGCCAGGCGTCAGGATACTTGCCGCCGATACGGTGAAGGTCTGGGCCGGTGCGCTTGCTGCCCCAGAGGAACGGGTGGTCAAAGACGAATTCGCCGGCCTTTGAGTAGTCGCCGTAGCGTTCAGTCTCGCTGCGGAACGGGCGAATCATCTGCGAATGGCAGCCCACGCAGCCTTCGCGGATGTAGATGTCGCGCCCGAGCAGTTCGAGCGGCGTGTAGGGTTTTACAGCGGCGATGGTCGGGACGTTCTCTTTGATAATCCACATGGGGATAAACTCGACCAAGCCGCCAATCGCCACCGCGACGAGCGCAAAGACCGTCATCACCATCGGCTTGGATTCAATCCAGCGATGGCCCCACGGGTGTTTCTCCTCGTGCGCTTCCGGCTGCGACTTCAGCGCGGGCGCCTGCACTTCCACGTCCGGAACGAACTGTCCGGCCTTGGCAGTCTTCCACAGGTTGTAAGCCATGATGCACGCACCGAGGATGTAGAACGTGCCGCCGATGGCGCGCAGCTTATACATCGGGATGAGCTGAAGCACGGTCTCGAGGAAGTTCGGATACTGCATGAAGCCTTCGCTGGTGAACTGCTTCCACATCAGCCCCTGCGTGATGCCGCTCCAATACATCGGGATGACGTAGAACATCATGCCCAGCAGCCCGAGCCAGAAGTGCCAGTTGGCGAGCTTCACGGAGTAGAGCTTCGTGTTGTAGAGGCGCGGGAAGAGCCAGTAGAGTACGCTAAACGTGAGGAACCCATTCCAGCCCAGCGCACCGGTGTGCACGTGCGCAATCGTCCAGTCCGTGTAGTGCGACAGCGCGTTGACCGACTTGATGGAGAGCATCGGGCCTTCGAGCGTCGCCATGCCGTAGGCGGTGATGGCCACGACCATGAACTTCAGCATCGGCTCCTCGCGGACCTTGTTCCATGCGCCGCGCAACGTGAGCAGGCCGTTCAACATGCCGCCCCAGCTCGGCGCGATGAGCATGATGGAGAACGCCATGCCGAGCGATTGCGCCCAGTCTGGCAGCGCGGTGTAGAGCAGGTGATGCGGCCCCGCCCAGATGTAGATGAAGATGAGCGCCCAGAAATGGATGATGGACAGCCGGTAGCTGAAGATGGGCCGCTCCGCCGCCTTCGGCAGGTAGTAATACATCAGGCCGAGGTAGGACGTGGTGAGGAAGAACGCCACGGCGTTGTGCGCATACCACCACTGCACCAGTGCGTCCTGCACGCCGGCGTAGAGCGAGTAGCTCTTGAACCAGCCGGCGGGAATCGCCAGCGAGTTCACAATGTGCAGCATCGCGACGGTGATGGCGGTGGCGATGTAGAACCAGATGGCGACATAAAGATGTTTCTCGCGGCGCGTGAGGATGGTGCCGAAGAGGTTCACCGCGAAGACCACCCAGACCGCCGCGATGGCGAGGTCAATGGGCCATTCCAGCTCCGCGTATTCCTTGCTCGAAGTCAGGCCCAGCGGGAGCGTCACCGCCGCGCTGACGATGATGGCCTGCCAGCCCCAGAAGTTTATCCAACTTAGCTTGTCGCTGAACATCCGCGCCTTGCAGAGCCGTTGCAGCGAGTAGTAGATGCCCATGAACATGCCGTTGCCCACGAAGGCGAAGATGACGGCGTTCGTGTGCAGCGGGCGCAGCCGGCCGAACGTGGTGAACTGGAGGTTGAGGTTCAGCTCTGGCCAGAAGAGCTGGCAGGCGATGAGCAGTCCGGCGGCGAAGCCCACGAGGCCCCAGATGACCGTGGCGATGGCAAACGCGCGGACGATGCGGTTGTCGTATTTGAACGTTTCGAGGTTCGGGTTCATTTCATTTTCGAGTTGGGAGAGTTGTCGGTGGTGGGGGCGGGCTTGGTGGCGAGTTTTTCATCCAGCAGCACGCGCATTGAGGGCGTGGTGGTGTCCTCGTATTGGCCGGAGCGCACCGACCAGATGAAGGCAAAGAGAAACGCCACGGCGAACAGGATGCTCAGCGGAATGAGGAGGAAGATGACGCTCATGCCAGCTCCTTCTGAAGTTGAGGGTTGAAATTTGAAAGTGGAGAGACGCCTGCGTTGTTTCTCTCAACATTCAACTCCCCACCGCTCAACTTTCTGCCCAGCCACGCCGTCATGCCACAGGCGAAGGCGACGACGGACACGGAGCTCAGTGGCATCAGAATCGCGCAGACTACGGGCGAGAGGTTGCCGCTGGCTGCGATGCTGATGCCCACGATGTTGTAGACTGTGGAAATCAGGAACGCCGCGCGCACCGTCGCTACGGATTGCTTCGCGTAGTGCAGCACTTCCGCAAGGCGCGGCACCATCGCCGCTGAAGCGATGATGTCGCTGGCCGGCGAGAATGCGCTGACGCTTTCCACCACGGACACGCCCACGTCCGCCTGCTTCAATGCGCCCGCGTCGTTCAGGCCGTCGCCGACCATCATCACGGTTTTGCCGTCGCGTTGGAGGCGCTTGATGAAGCCGAGCTTGTCCAGCGGGCTTTGGTTGAACTGCAAGTGCGCCCCAGTGCCGAAGAGCGCACGGAAGCGTTCGCGCTCGCGCTCGTTGTCGCCGCTCAGGAGCGCCAGTTCATAGTTTGGCGAAAGCCGGGCAACGAGCGCGTCAGCGTCCGTGCGCAGCGCGCTCGCCAGCACGAAGCACCCGCGATAGTGGCCATCAACCGCGACGTGGACGCGGGTGCCAATGTCTTTGGAGCCGCCGCCGTTTTTCGGCTCCATCTCCGGAATTGAAGAAGCAGCGGACTTACTTCCGGTGCTACAGGCGCCGCGCGACTCCAGCCAAATCGCCGAGCCGACCCAGATTTCGTGGCCGTCCACTTGGCCTTCCATGCCGCAGCCGGTGGTTTCGAGGAACGAGCGCACCGGCTCGGGGAAGTGCTGGCGAGCGATGGCCTCACCGATGCGCACGGCCAGCGGATGCGTCGAGTGCCGCGTCATCGAGTAGAGCGAGCGCTCCTCGGCTTCGCTCAGGGGCGCGCCCTGCCAAGTCACGCTCCCCGCGCCGGCGGCGGTGAGCGTTCCCGTTTTGTCGAACACGATGGTGTCCACGTCCGCGAGTGTTTCGAGGACAAACGGGTTCTTCAGAAACACGTTTCGCCGGCCGAGCACGCGCTGCGCGGAACCGAGGGCAAACGGCGCAGCCAGCGCGAGCGCGCACGGGCAGGCCACGATGAGCACGGCGGTGAAGGCGTTGAGCGACTTGGCCGGGTTGACGAACGCCCAGAAAACCGCCGCGCCGACGGCGATGACAAGAATGATTTTGGTGAAGCGCTGGCTGTAGGCGTTGGTGAGCGCGTTGAACGATTCGGCACGGTCTTTACGGAACGCGTCCTGGTTCCAGAGCGAGGTCAGGTAGCTCTGCGAAACCGGTTTGACCGTCTCGACTTCAATGGCCCCGCCCATCTGGCGTCCGCCCGCGTAGAGGTAATCGCCGGGTTGTTTGGCGACGGGCTCGGACTCGCCGGTGACGAAGCTGTAGTCAATTAGCGCCGGGCCGGCGAGGAGCTTCGCGTCGGCGGGCACGAGTTCCCCGTTGCGGAGCAGAAGATGGTCGCCGACGGCGAGTTGCGAGAGGGAGACGCGCTCTTCCAACGCGGAATGCGGAGTGCGGAATGCGGAGTCTGTCAGAGCGTCCTCACGTCGGCCTCCAGCGAGGCGAGTCACCGACAGCGGGAAGAACGACTTGTAATCGCGGTCGAACGCGAGGCGGTCGTAGGTCTTTTGTTGAAACAGCTTTCCGCAGAGCAGGAAGAAAATCAGGCCGCAGAGCGAATCGAAGTAGCCATCCCCGCGCGCGCTCGCGACTTCCCACACGCTTTGCGCGAAGATGGCGACGATGCCCGCCGCGATGGGCACATCAATGTTCAGCAGTCGCTGCCGCAGGCTCACCCACGCGGAGCGGTAGTAGTCCGCTGCGCTGAAGACAACGACCGGCACGGCAAGCAGGAGGTTCAGCCAGCCGATGAAGACCTTGAGCTGCGGCCCGGTGAAGGCATCGAGACCGAAGTAACCGGTGATGGCGAAGAACATCGCGTTGCCAAACGCAAAGCCCGCAACGCCGAGTTGCAGCCACAAGCGGCGCGCGGCGGGATGGACAGGCCGCGCATCGAGGTCGGCGAACTTCAGCTCGGGTTCGTAGCCCAGCGACGCTAGCAGCGCGGCGACTTCGCTGAGTTTCACCCGCGCCGGGTCAAAGCCGATGGCCGCCTCCTTGCGCGCGAAGTTGACCTGCGATTGGCCGATGCCGGGGCGCAGGCGGAAGAGATTTTCCAGCAGCCACACGCATGCGATGCAGTGGATGGCGGGGAGATGGAACGTGACGCGCGTCAGCTTCTCGCCGGAGAAGTCCACGAGCCGCGCGCGGACGGATGGGTCGTCGAGGAACGCGAAGCGGTCGGCCGCGGTGGGTTGGGCGATGCGGATGCCGGGGCGCTCGGCGAGTTGGTAAAAGTCACTGAGGCCGTTCTGGTCGAGCAGTTCGAAGACCATGAGGCAGCCGGCGCAGCAGAACGATTTTCCCGCACGGGCAAAATCTCCGCCTCCGCATGATGCGCCGCAATGAAAGCACGCCCCTGCCGCTGGCTTCTCGCCATTGCTGGTCCGAATTCGGGCTTCGTTCAAAGCGTTCACGGTTTGTTGCCGGCGTTGGGGATCGGGGGGACTGGTTTTCCCTCACCGGCAGCAGCGTGGGACAGGCAGGAATCCGCAGCTTTTCCTGAATTGCCCAAGGCCAGCCGCTTTTTGGCAGTGCATGGGCAAGCTGCGTTCTGCTCCACCTCGGGGTTCCCCTCAGGCGACTACCGGGGCGAGTGCCTGATACCGCCGGCCTCGCCCGCGCGTAGGGTGGGGCCATGAAAGCAAACGCGTTCACAGCCACGAACGAAGCGCAGGTCGTCAAGGTCATCCCCGTGCGGTTTGCCCCCGAGCCCGCGGTGTCCATCCCGGTCCGCCGGCAGGCACCGACTCTTGCGTGGGTGCCGCGCAAGCCCTCGGTCGGCCATTCCGCCCCGCGTCCAGCCGCGCTGCTCGCCCTGTTGCTTGGGCTGGTGCTGACGGTGGCGGGTCGCTCGGCGGCCCACG
>CAZQEW010000102.1:0-16586 GCA_964591495.1 uncultured Klebsiella sp. | reverse complement strand
AGGCCCAATACCCCAACGTCCCCAAAGCCATCGCTGCCGAAGCCGCTGCGAAACAAGCCGCCGCTGACCGGCGCTCCGACGAAGCCTTCGCTCGCGCGCTGCCCGTCATCCGCGAGTGGGCCGCGAAGGGCAAACCCTACCTCCCCGGCGCGGCGGAACCGAAGGACTTGCCGCAGGCCAAAATCCCCGCTTTCCCCGGTGCGTGGGGCGGCGGGATGTATTCTTTCGGCGGACGCGGCGGGAAGGTCCTCGTCGTCACCAGCCTCGCGGACCGTGGCCCCGGCACCTTCCGCGAAGCCTGCGAGGCCGGCGGTCCCCGCACCATTGTCTTCAACGTCGCCGGCATCATCCGCCTCACCGAGCGCATCCGCATCCGCGCGCCTTACGTGACCATTGACGGCAGCTCCGCGCCCGGCGACGGCGTCTGCATCGCGGGCGGCACCGTCGAGCTGGAGTCGCACGACATCGTCATCCGCCACCTGCGCTTCCGGCGCGGTGAGACGTGGGTGGGCGACCGCAACGACTCCATCGGCGGCAACCCGACCGGCAACATCATGATTGATCATGTCTCCGCGAGCTGGGGCCTCGACGAGAACATGTCCATGTATCGCCACATGCACGACCACGACGCCAACCCCGCCACGCCCGACCTCAAGCTCCCGACCGTCAACATCACCATCCAAAACTCCATCTTCAGCGAGGGGTTGAACACCTATCACCACGCGTTCGGCAGCACGATTGGGGGGTTGAACAGCACCTTCCATCACAACCTCTGGGCCTGTAACACCGGCCGCAATCCCAGCGTGGGCATGTATGGCGACTTCACCTTCGCCAACAACGTCCTCTTCAACTGGGTTCACCGCACCGTGGACGGCGGTGACCACCGCAGTGAGTTCAACCTCATCAACAACTACCTCAAGCCCGGCCCCGCCACGCCGAAGGGCGAACCCATCGCCTGGCGCCTGCTCAAGCCTGAATCCGAACGCAGCAAGACCGTCTTCGACAACTTCGGCAAAGCCTACGTCACCGGCAACGTCGTCGAGGGCAATGACCGCGTGACGCAGGACAATTGGGACGGCGGCGTGCAGCCCGCGTCCAAAGCCGTCGTGGCCGAAGTGCTGCCGGGCATCCGCCTCGCGAAGCCCGTCGCCCACGCGCCGCTCCAAATCCAGCCTGCGACCGAAGCCTTCGCGTTCGTCCTCGCCAACGCCGGAGCCACACTCCCGCGCCGCGACGCCGTGGACGAACGCATCGTCCGCACCGTCCGCACCGGCCAAGTGACGGCGAAGGCGGGCGACCTCGCCGCGTTGGAAACGGACTTGTCCCGCTACGGCTACAAGAGCAACACCGTCGCGGAGCTGACCCGGCTGATTCCCCTCGGCATCATCACGCACCCGTCGCAAGTCGGCGGCTATCCCGAATACAAAGGCACGCCGTGGAAGGACACCGACCGCAATGGCCTGCCCGACGAGTGGGAGACGCAACATTTTAGCCGCACCGGTGTGGACCCCGCCGCCGACGCCGACGCCGATGGCTACACGAACATCGAGGAATTCCTCAACGGCACCGACCCGCGCCAGCCCGTGGATTACACGAAGCTCGCGAACAACCGCCCGTGACGGGGACACTCCTGTCCCCGGCCCCGCCGCGCGTGAAAGTGAACCTTCCTCTCATCAAGCGCACTCTCGGTCTCCACCGGTCGCATTGGTCCTATACGTCCTGTCCCCTCACCCTCGCTCTTCTCCTCGCCGTCACGTCCCCCGCCGCCGAGTTCCTTCTCCCCGCTGACACCTTCCGCGCGCCCGTTGCCCGCTTCAATGCCGCCGACACCGAGACCGTCACCAATCACATCCCGAACGCCGCCGCCGCCGACTTCCTCGCCGCGAACGCCCCGCGCTTCGACTGCCCGCACCGCGAGCTGGTTGAGATTTGGCACTTCCGCTGGTGGACCTTCCGCAAGCACCTCAAGCACACGCCCCACTGCTTCGTCGTCACCGAGTTCCTCACGCCCGTGAAGCACGCGGGCGCGCACAACACCATCAGTTGCGCCGCCGGCTTCCACCTCGCCGAGGGCCGCTGGCTCCGCGACCCGCGTTTCCTCGACGACTACACGCGCTTCTGGCTGCGTGGTGCGAACGGCCAGCCACAGCCGCACTTTCACAGGTTCAGCAGTTGGTTCGCCGCCGCCGTGTGGGACCGCGCGTGCGTCACCGGCGATTTCGCCTTCGCCCTCGGCCTGCTTGATGACCTCGTCGCCGACTACCGCGTTTGGGAAGCGGAGCGTTGCCTGCCCAACGGCCTTTTCTGGCAGCACGACGTGAAGGACGGCATGGAGGAATCCATTTCCGGCTCGCGCACCGCGCAGCAACCGCGCCCCACCATCAACAGCTACATGGTCGCCAACGCCCGCGCCATCGCCGCGCTGGCCATGCACGCGAACCGCCCCGCTTTGGCCAAAGAGTTCACCGCCAAAGCCGACACGCTCCACCGCCTCATGCTGGAGAAACTCTGGGACCCCGAAGCGCAGTTCTTCAAAGTCCTGCGCGACTCCGGTGAACTTTCCTCCGCCCGCGAAGCCATCGGCTACGTTCCGTGGGTCTTCAACTTGCCCGACGCCCGCCACGCCGCCGCGTGGATGCAATTCACCGACCTCGCCGGCTTCCACGCTCCCTTCGGCCTCACCACTGCCGAGCGACGCCACCCCGCCTTCCGCACCCACGGGACCGGCAAATGCGAATGGGACGGCCCCGTCTGGCCCTTCGCAACTTCGCAAGCTCTCCTCGGCCTCGCGAACTTCCTGCGCAACACCCGGGCCGGCGATTGGCAGTCTCCGCCCGCATCGCCCATCACGCCCAAGAGCGGCGATTTAAAATCGCCGGCACTCCCCACCCGCGCGGACTACCTTGCCGCCCTCCTCACCTACACCCGCTCGCACCGCTTCAACGACCAGCCCTACCTCGGTGAATACCTCGACGAAACCACCGGTGCATGGCTCAAGGGCAACCACGAGCGCAGCCGCCATTACAACCACTCGCTCTTCGCCGACGTCATCATCACCGGCCTCGTTGGCCTTCTTCCGCGCGCGGACGACACCGTCGAAATCCACCCACTCCTGCCCGACGGCACATGGGATTGGTTCGCCCTCGACGCAATTCCCTACCACGGCCGCACGCTCACCATTCTCTGGGACAAGACCGGTGCGCGCTACGGAAAGGGCGCTGGCCTCCGCGTCTTCGCCGATGGCAAACTCCTGGCCGAAACCAACCGCCTTACCCGCGTGACCGGAAATTTGCCCGGCAAATGAACCGCCCGAATTCAACGCGCCCGCCCGTGAGCCAACGCGTGCCTATGGAGTGCGGTGACTCGTCACCGCACTCCAAAAGCTGTCCCGACCTCGCCCATCGCGGTCGGACTTCCACCCTCTCCCAGCGGGAGAGGGCCGGGGTGAGGGAGAACGTGTTGAGCTTCCTCACACTGCTCCTGCTCTCCGCCGTCACCACGCTCGCCGCACCGAAGCCTCCGCCCATCCTCTCCCTCGCCTCCGACGGCAAGCTCGCCTACGACCTCGACGCGCGCGGCAACCGCCCGCCCGACTTCTCCACCTGCGGCTACGCCGGCCAAGACCGCCCCCTCCCCGACGCCCCCGTCCGTCTGGTCGTCGCGCCGCAGCCCGGCGATGCCACCGCCCGCATCCAGCGCGCGATTGACCACGTCGCCTCGCTCGAACCCGACACGAACGGCCTGCGCGGCGCAATCCTCCTGCTTGCCGGCCGTCACGAAATCCAAGGCGCGCTCCACCTGCGTGCCAGCGGCATCGTGTTGCGCGGCCAAGGTCCGGACAAAACCACGCTCCTTGCCGCCGGGCTCGACCGCCGCACGCTCATTCAAGTTCGCGGTCAGCCCATCGGGCCCCTTCGTCCCATCAGTCCCATTGCAGACGACTTCGTGCCCGTGGGTGCGACGAGCCTTCGCCTTGGACAACCGTCTCAGCTCAAGCCCGGCGACCGCGTGCGCGTGACCCGCCCGAGCACGAAGGAGTGGATTGCCAAGCTCGGCATGACCGGCTTCGGCGACGGCAGTGATTGGCGCCTCATCTGGCGACCCGGCTCCCGCGACCTCACATGGGACCGCACCATTACGGCGGTTTCCGGCGACCGCATCACGTTCGACGCCCCCATCACGACCGCGCTCGAAGCCGAGTTCGGCGGCGGCACTGTGGCGACTTACGACTGGCCTGGCCGCGTGGAAAACATCGGCGTCGAAAACCTCCGCCTCGAATCCGCACACGACCCGAAGAACGCGAAGGACGAAAACCATTCCTGGTTTGCCATCACCACGGAGCACGCGCGCGACGCGTGGGTGCGCCAAGTCACCTTCGCGCACTTCGCCGGGTCCGCGGTTGCGCTGTGGGAAAGCGCGTCGCGCGTGACCGTGCAGGATTGCCTCTCGCTCGCGCCCGTATCTGAGGACGGTGGCGGTCGTCGCAACACCTTCTTCACCGCTGGCCAGCAAACGCTTTTCCTCCGCTGCTGGGCCGAGCGCGGGCGGCACGACTTCGCCGTCGGCCACTGCGCCGCCGGCCCGAACGCGTTCGTGCAATGCGAGTCGTCGCAGCCCGCGCGCGACAGCGGGGCCATCGAGAGCTGGGCCAGCGGCACGCTCTTCGACAACGTCGCCGTGGACGGCAATGGCCTGAGCTTCGCGAATCGCGGCAGCGCCAGCCAGGGCACGGGCTGGTCCGCTGCGAACTCCGTCTTCTGGAATTGCACCGCCGCGCTCATCCGCCTCTCAAGCCCGCCCGGCGCGCAGAACTGGGCGTTCGGCAGTTGGGCTGAGTTCGAGGGCGACGGCGTGTGGCGCAGCTCGAACGAGTTCGCGAAGCCGGAAAGCCTCTTCGCCGCGCAGCTCAAAGACCGCCTCGGCCCCGCCGCCGTCGCGCGACTCGAGCTCTTCCCGCGCGGCTCCGGCGATTCGAGCACGAACCCCTCGCTCGAACTCGCCGCCCGCCTCACCGCCGCCGCCCGCGAGCGCTTCCCGCAGTTGAAGGACTACATCGCGAACGCCTCGACCCGCGCGCCGATTCCCAGCGACCCGGGAAACGCGAAGCTGGTCGAGGTGCTTGCCCCCCAATCGCCAATCGCCATTCCCCATTCCCTCCGCCTTTCCGTGACAAACGGGTGGCTCGTCTGCGACGGCAAACTCCTCATCGGGCAGCAGACCGAAGTCGCGTGGTGGCGCGGCAACATGCGCGTCGCCGAGGCCACGAACTTCGGCGTCGCCCTCACGCGCTTCGTGCCTGGCCGCACTGGCTCCGGTCTCACCGACGATTTGCCACAGCTCGCCGACACGATGGCCCGCAGCGGCGTCGCCGCGCTCAACCACAACTACGGCCTCTGGTATGACCGCCGCCGCGATGACCACCAGCGCGTTCGCCGCGCGACCGGCGATGTCTGGCCGCCGTTTTTCGAGCAGCCCTTCGCCCGCAGTGGTCAAGGCCAAGCGTGGGATGGGCTGAGCCGCTACGACCTCACGCAGTTCAATCCGTGGTATTGGAGTCGTCTGCGCGAGTTCGCCGCGCTCGCCGAGATGCGCGGCCTCGTGCTGTTCCACCAAAACTATTTTCAGCACAACATCCTCGAAGCAGGCGCGCACTGGACCGACTCCCCGTGGCGGCCGGCGAACAACGTCAATGAAACCGGCTTCCCCGAGCCACCGCCCTACGCCGGTGACAAACGCATCTTCCTCGCCGAGCAGTTCTACGACGTGAGCCACCCCGTCCGCCGCGAGCTGCATCGCCGTTACATCCGCCAGTGCCTCGTCAACTTCGCCGGCCAGCCCAACGTCATCCAGTTCACCAGCGCCGAGTTCACGGGGCCAAAGCACTTCGTCGAGTTCTGGTTGGATACCATCGCTGAGTGGCGACGCGACCAATCAGCACCGCGCGCCTCCGCCTCCCTCGCCCCCATCGGGGGAGAGGGCCGGGGTGAGGAGGCGCGGAGTCTAGTGGCATTGAGCACGACCAAAGACGTCCAAGACGCCATCCTCGCCGACGCCAAGCGCGCCGCGCTCGTGGACGTGATTGACCTCCGCTACTGGTGGCGCACGGACAAAGGCGACTTCTCCCCCGGCGGCGGCCAAAACCTCGCGCCGCGCCAGTTCGAGCGGCAGTTCCGGGGCGGGCGCCCGAAGGACCACAACCTCGCCACGATGGCCGCCGAGTATCGCGCGAAGTTCCCAGCCAAGCCCGTCCTCGCGAGCGTCGGCGAACCCGCATGGGCCTATCTCTGCGCTGGCGGCTCGCTGCCAAACCTCCCGCAAACCACCGATGCGAAACTCCTCGCCGCCATCCCGCGCATGACCCCGTGGCGCGCTGACGACGCGAAGAAACAGTGGTCGTTGCGCGAGCCCGGCAAGCAGGTGCTCATCTTCACTAGCGGCGCGGCGGAGGTGGATTTGTCCGGCGAGCCTGGCGCGTTCAGCGTGACACAAGTGGACATGAAAACCGGTCAGCTCAAGCCCCAAGCCCTCGCCATCGCGGCGAATGGCCTGACCAAGATTTCCCCCGACGAAGGCCCGAAGGTCTTCTGGCTGCAAAAGCTGTGACGCGATGAAGAGAACACCATTGAAGGCTGACTACGGCGAGTTAGTTGATGCCCATTCTGACTCCGGGTGTTTTCTCCCTCACCCCGACCCTCTCCCGCTGGGAGAGGGAACCAACTCGACCGCTCCCGTTGTCAGGTCACGCCGCGCTTTGCCAGAGCGGTGGCTGCGTTTCTCCCTCTCCCAGCGGGAGAGGGTCGGGGTGAGGGAGAACGCGTCCCTTCTTCCCATCGCACCCGTTCGCACTGCTCCGCACTTATGGCGTCGCCACTTCCTCGCCGCCTCGCTCACCGCACTCGCCGCCACCGCCCTTCCTTCCCCCGCCGCCGAGCCGCCGCGCTACCGCATCGCCGTGTGCGACTGGATGATTCTCAAGCGCCAAAAACTCGGCGCTTTCCAGCTCACGAAGGACATCGGCGCGGACGGCCTCGAAGTGGACATGGGCAGCCTCGGCGAGCGCGAGACGTTCGAGAACGAACTGGCCAAACCGGAGGTGCGCGAGCAGTTCCTCGCGAAGGCCCGCGAGCTGAACCTCGGCATCAGCTCACTCGCGATGTCGGGCTTTTACGCGCAGTCCTTCGCCGAGCGGCCCACCGTCCCGCGCATGGTCGGCGATTGCATCACGACGATGCAGGCGATGGGCGTGAAGGTCGCGTTCCTCCCGCTCGGCGTGCGCGGCGACCTCGTGAAGCACCCCGAGCTGCGGCCCGCCATCGTCGCGCGGCTGCGGGCAGCGGGCGCGCAAGCGGAGAAGGCCGGCGTGGTCATCGGCGTCGAGACCGCGCTTGCGGCGAAGGACGAGGTGAAGCTGCTCGAAGACATCGGCTCGTCCGGCATCCGCAGCTACTTCAACTTCGCCAACGCGCTGCAAAACGGGCGTGACCTGCTCGCCGAACTTCGCACGCTGGGCCGCGACCGCATCTGCCAGATCCACTGCACGGACGAGGACGGCGTTTGGCTGGAGGACAACCAGCGGATCGATCTGCCCGCCGTGAAGCGCGTGCTCGATGAGATGGGCTGGCGCGGCTGGCTCGTCATCGAGCGCAGCCGCAGCGCGAAAATCCCGCGCGACGTGAAAGGCAACTTCGGCGCGAACACGCGGTATTTGAAGCAGGTTTTTCAAGGCTTATGACAGCGACAGCCACGAGCAAAACAAATAAGCGGGGGCGTTCGACACGCGCTCCAAAGCGTGGGCCGCAGCTCGCAAGCTCCGCGGTAAACCGAACGGCAGTTCGGAAGCCGACCGGGCTTGGGGTTGCGCCTTTGCTGCTGCTACTATTGGCGCTCCTCTCGCCCACGTTCGGCGCCACCGTCGAACAGTGGGGCCTGTTCGAGGCGTCCTTCAAAGGCCCCGCCACCGGCAATCCGTTCACCGAAGTCCGCTTCACCGCGCGCTTCTACCAAGACGACTTCGCGCGCGAGGTCGCGGGTTTTTACGACGGCGACGGCAACTACCGCGTGCGCTTCATGCCGGAGCGGACGGGCGTTTGGAGATTCGTCACCGACAGCAGCGCGAAGGAACTCGATGGCAAACGTGGGGAGTTTACCGCGACCAAGCCCAACGCGAGCAACCACGGCCCGGTGCGCGTGGCGAACGAGTTCCATTTCGCCTATGCCGACGGCACGCCGTTCCGGCAAATCGGCACGACGTGCTACGCGTGGACGCACCAGCCAGCGGCGCTTCAGGAGCAGACGCTCAAGACGCTCGCGGGCGCGCCGTTCAACAAGCTGCGGATGTGCGTATTCCCCAAGCGCTACAACTGGAGCACCAACGAGCCGCCGCATTATCCCTTCGCCGGCACGCCGCCGCGCGACTGGGATTACACGCGTTTCAACCCGGCGTTCTTCCACCACTTGGAGCGGCGCATCCTCGACCTCCAACGGCTCGGCATCGAGGCGGACGTGATTCTCCACCACCCTTACGACGAAGGCCACTGGGGCTTCGACCGCATGACGGCGCAGGCGGACGAGCGTTACCTGCGCTACGTCGTCGCGCGGCTCGCGGCGTTCCGCAATGTCTGGTGGTCGCTCGCGAACGAGTGGGACTTCATGAAGGCGAAGCGTGAGGCGGACTTCGAGCGGTTCGGCCAAATCGTCGCCGCGGCGGACCCGCACCGGCACCTGCTCTCGATTCACAACGGCAAGGTGATGCCGAACCACACGCGCCCGTGGCTCACGCACGCGAGCATCCAGAACGGCTCGGCGGTTGAGGATGCCGCGCGCGCCGTGCTGTATCGCGACGCGTTCCGCAAGCCGGTGGTCTATGACGAAGTGAAATACGAGGGCAACCTGCCGAAGCGCTGGGGCAATCTCACTGCGGAGGAGATGGTGCAACGCTTCTGGCAGGGGACGGTCGCGGGCACTTACGTCGGCCACGGCGAAACGTATCTGCACCCGCAGAATTTGATTTGGTGGGCGACCGGCGGCGAACTGCACGGCCAAAGCCCGGCGCGGCTGGCGTTTTTGAAGAAGGTGATGGAGGCCGGCCCGCGCGAGGGCATCGAGCCGATAGACAAGTGGCAGAACCCGGCTTACGGCGGCAAAGCCGGGCACTACTATCTCGTCTATCTGGGCAAGGCCGCGCCGACCGCGTGGGAGTTCAAACTGCCCAAGCCGCCGCAAGGCCCCGAGCACGCGCTCGCCGACGGCATGAAGTTCCGCGCCGAGGTGCTCGACACGTGGAACATGACGGTGACGCCGGTGCCCGGTGATTTCGTGCTCAAGCGGGTCAGCGAATACTTCTGGTTGGACGCAACCGGGCGCAGCATCGCGCTGCCCGGCAAACCGTGGCAGGCGCTGCGAATCAAGCGGGTGGAGCCGTGAAGCACGGGAACCACATCCCTCTCGCAGCGCGCGTGGCTGGAACACTCGCCGTGCTTTTGTCTGCCGCCACCCTGACCGCCGCCACCGCGCCGCTGCTCGATACCGCGCGCAGTCCGCATGCGAAACTCCAACCGGCCGCGCTCGACGAGGTGCGCTGGACGGAGGGTTTTTGGGCGCAGCGGGTCGCGTCGTGCCGCACGCAAATGTTACCGGCGATGTGGGAGCTGATGAGCGGGACGAACTACTCGCACTATTTGCAGAACTTCCGCATCGCGGCCGGGCTGGCCGAGGGGCGGCCGCGCGGCGCGCCCTTCAACGACGGCGATTTCTACAAGCTGCTCGAAGCCTCGTGCGCGTCGCTTGCGAGCGCGCCGGACCGCGAGCTGGAGCGGCGCGTGGAGGAGGCCATCGCGGTCATCGCGCGGGCGCAGCGAGCGGATGGCTACTTGCACACGCCCGTGCTCATCCGCGCGCGGCAGGGCGACACGAACGCCGTGGCGTTCCGCGACCGCAACAACTTCGAGATGTATAACCTCGGCCACCTGATGACCGCCGCGTGCGTGCATCACCGCGTCACGGCGCGCACGAACTTCCTCGCGGTCGCGCGACGCGCAGCGGACTTCCTCGATGCGACGTTCCGCGGCGCGTCGCCGGAGGTGGCGCGCAGTTCGGTTTGCCCTTCGCACTACATGGGTATGGTGGAGCTTTACCGGGCGACGCGGGAACCGCGTTACCTTGCGCTCGCGCAGAAGTTCTTCGCGCTGCGAAGCCAAATCACCGATGGCGGTGACGACAATCAAGACCGCATTCCCTTCGCGCAGCAGACCAACGCGGTGGGCCACGCGGTGCGGGCGAATTATCTCTTCGCGGGCGCGGCGGACCTCTTCATGGAGACGGGTGACCCGGCGTTGTGGCGCACGCTCGGCGCCGTCTGGACGAATGTCGTCACGCGCAAGCTCTACCTCACGGGCGCCTGCGGCGCGTTGCACGACGGCGCGTCGCCGGACGGCAGCAAGGACCAGAAATCCATCACGCGAACGCATCAGGCGTATGGCCGCGACTTCCAGCTCCCGAACACGACGGCGCACGCGGAGACCTGTGCGAACATCGGCAACGCGCTGTGGAACTGGCGCATGTTCCTCGCGACCGGCGAGGCGCGCTTCGTGGATGTGCTGGAGCTCGCGCTCTACAACTCGGTGCTCTCGGGCGTCGCGCTGGACGGGACAAATTACTTCTACACGAACCCGCTGCGCGTGACCGAGCCGATGCCCGTCGCGCTGCGCTGGTCGCGGACGCGCGTGCCGTTCGTCAGCTCGTTCTGCTGCCCGCCGAACGTGGTGCGGACGGTCGCGGAAGTGAACGGCTACGCTTACGCGAAGTCGGCGGGCGCGCTGTGGGTGAACTTGTATGGCAGCAGCGAGTGGCGGACGGAGGTCGCGCCGGGTGTGCCGGTGAGGATCGCGCAAGACACTGCCTATCCGTGGAATGGACGCGTGCGGCTAACCGTGAATCCGGGCCAGCCGGCGGAGTTCGCGCTGAGGCTGCGCGTGCCAGGCTGGGCGAAGAGCGCGGCGATTCGCGTGAACAATCTGCCACTCGCCGACGCCCCGCGGCCGGGAACCTACTTCACCTTGCAGCGCACATGGCAACCGGGCGACCTGGTGGACTTGGACTTCCCGATGCCTGCCGTGCTGGTGGAAGCGAATCCGCTCGTAGAGGAGACGCTCAACCAAGTCGCCATCAAGCGCGGGCCGGTGGTGTATTGCGTGGAGTCGGCGGACTTGAAGGGCGCGAAGGTCACGGAGCTGTCACTGCCGGCGGGCGCGGACTTGCTCCCGCGTTTCGACCAACGATTGCTCGGCGGCCTGGCAGTGGTGGATGCGTTGCTCACGGTGCGACCGCAGGGCGATTGGGATGGGAAACTTTTCCGCGAAGTGCAGCCGCGCACCAGCAGGCCGGTGAAGGTGCAGTTTGTGCCGTATTTCGCGTGGGGCAATCGCGGCGCGGGTGAAATGTCCGTCTGGCTGCCGCTGGCAACATCACCATGAACTCGTTTTCAAACTCACTCGTGCCGCTGCGTTCGCTGGCACTCAGTATGTTGCTCGGTGGGTTGCCGCTCTTCGCCGCCGTGAAGGTGGACTTGGGCCTCGCGGACAATCGCAAGGACGCGCTCTCGGTGGGCTGGGAAAATTGGGCGGTGACCAACGGGTCGGCCGCTTCGCGCGCGTTCGGTGGCCTGACGGTGACGCTGCGGGGCGTGGGCGGGCCGCTGAAAGCGGAGGTGTGGAAGCTCGCGGTTGCCCAGGGCGCGACGGTCGCGGCCGACGGCGTGACGGTGCGAGGCGAGGGACGCGCGGCGGTGGAGCTGGAAATTGTCGGGCTCGCAGCGGGGCGACACTCGCTCGTGACGTGGCACAACTGGCTTTGGGAAAAATCCGCGCCCGTGGCGTGTGATGTCGCGGTGGACGGGAAGCCGGTGGTGCGCGGGCTCAAACCGGCGGCACTCGTGACGAATGACTTCGAGCTGGCGCATGGCTTTGTGGAGTTCACGGCGACGGCGGGCAAGCCGGTCGTTGTGCGCGTGGAGGCGGCGGGCGCGGTGGTGCTGAACGGGTTCGAGTTGGACGCGGCGAATCCGGCGTTGCGCGCGAGTCGGCCGCAACCGGCGAACTTTGACGGACACGCGGAGGTGAGCGGGCCGTTGACGTGGCGGGCGGGCAGCGGGGCGACGGCGCATTTGGTTTTCCTCGGCTCGGACTCGAATGCGGTGGCGCGGGCGACGGAGAAGTCAGCGGAGTTCAAGGGGCGCTGGGCGGAAGCAAAGTTCACCCCCGGTCGGTTAAGCCACCTGAGCGATTGGTTCTGGCGCGTGGATGAAGTGGACGCGCGCGGCGCCGTGACGCGCGGCGAGGTGTGGCAGTTTCGGCCGCGTCACTTGGCGTTTCCGACGGCGGAGGGTTACGGTCGGTTTGCCATCGGCGGCCGCGGCGGGCGGGTGATTGAGGTCACGAATCTCGATGACAGCGGCCCGGGCAGCCTGCGCGCGGCGGTGGAGGCGGAGGGGCCGCGCACGGTGGTTTTCAACGTCTCCGGCCTCATCACGCTGGAGTCGAAGCTTGTGGTGAAGAATCCCTTTCTCACCATCGCGGGCCAAACCGCGCCGGGGCGCGGCGTGTGCATCCGCAAGTTCAACCTCGGGATGATGGGCGCCAACGATGTCATCATCCGGCATCTGCGCGTGCGTCCGGGGAATCTCGCCGGCGTGACACTCGACGGCATGGGCATGGCGTCGAGCGACCACTGCATCATTGACCATTGCAGCATCAGTTGGACGCAGGACGAGGCGTTCAGCTCGCGCGGCGCGCGGAACATCACGCTGCAACGCACGCTCATCTCCGAGGCGCTGAACGCGGCGGGGCACAAGAAGTATCCGCCCGGCACGCAGCACGGCTACGCGGCGAGCATCGGCGGAAACATCGGGAGCTTTCACCACAACCTGCTCGCGCACTGCGCGGGGCGGAACTGGAGCTTGGCTGGCGGCATTGACCGTGTGAACCGGCATATCGGCGCGCTGGACCTGCGGAACAACGTGGTCTTCAACTGGAAGTCGCGCGCGACGGATGGCGGCGCGGCGCGCGTGCAGTTCGTGAACAACTATTACAAGCCCGGCCCGGCCACGGCGCATTTCTACGAGCTGGTGCCGCAGTTCGAAAACCCGGCCTTCGGGCCGCAGGTTTACTTCGTCGCGGGCAACGTTCTCGAAGGCAAACACGGGCCGGAGGGACCGCTCGGGCCGTTCGTGGGCACGCGGTCGCGGCCGGAGTTGCCGTGGCAGGAATACATGGTGCGGGAGCCGTGGTTCGAGTCGTTCGTCACGACGCACTCGGCGGCGGAGGCTTACACGAACGTGCTCGCGGACGTGGGCTGCAATCGCCCGGCGCTCGACGAACACGACGCGCGGGTCATCGCCGAGGTGCGCGCGGGCACGGCGAAGTTCAAGGGCAGCACGACGGGCTTGCCCGGCTTGCCGGACAAGCAGGATGACGTGGGCGGGTGGGAGAATTATCCGGTCGAGCGCCGCGCCGCGAACTGGGACACCGACCGCGACGGCATGCCGGATGAATGGGAACGCGCGCGCGGTCTGAATCCCGCCGACGCGCGTGATGGCAACGCGGACCGTGACGGCGATGGGTATACGAACTTGGAGGAGTATCTCGGGTGGCTATGTGGAGAATTTCCGGATGGGAAGGGAGTGACGAAATGAAACAGCAACATTCGGCGCGTGCGCGGGGCATGGCTTCGCGAGGTTTTGGACTGCGCCAGTCCTCCGGCGCTTTGGAACTGCGGTCGTGGCCGAAGGCGGCAGAGGACTGCCGCAGTCCAAGACGCTGGCGCGACGAATTCCCCGTCAGGTTGATGCTCGCGTGCTGGTTGATGGCCTTCGTCCCCATCCGGGCCGTTGCGCAGGATTTCGCCTTCACTGAGCAACCCGACCGGCTGGTCATCACGCACGCGACCCGACCCGTGGCGCACTTTGTCTTCAAGGATGAGCAGATTCTCCGGCCGCACTTCGCGCACGTCCACACGCCGGACGGCACGCAGGTCACGCGCACGCACCCGCCGGTCGCGGGGAAGGACGCGGTGGACCACGCGACGATGCATCCCGGCCTCTGGCTGGCGTTCGGCGATGTGAGCGGGAACGACTTCTGGCGAAACAAAGCGACGGTGCGACACGAGCGCTTCACCGGCGCGCCGACGGTGAAGGCGGGCCAGCTCACGTTCGCGACGGAAAGCAGCCTTGTGGCGACGAACGGAACGTCGCTCGCGACGCTTGGCTCGCGCTTTGCCGTGAGCCGCGTGGGCGAGGGTTTCTTGCTCACGTGGGAGGCGACCTTCACGCCGACAGCGGACGGCTTTTACTTCGGTGACCAGGAGGAAATGGGTTTCGGCGTGCGCGTGGCGACCGAGCTCACGGAGAAGAAGGGCGGCGTCATCACGAGCAGCAGCGGCGCGACGACCGCGAAGGCGACGTGGGGCAAGCCCGCGAACTGGTGCGACTACAGCGGCGTGCTGGGCGACCGGCGCGTGGGCATCGCAGTCTTCGCCGGCCCGCAAAACTTCCGCGCGAGCTGGTTTCACAACCGCGACTATGGGCTGATGGTGGCGAATCCGTTCGGCGAGAATGCCTTTACCAAAGGCACGAAAAGCCGCGTGCCGGTGGCGAAGGGCGAGACCTTCCGCCTGCGCTTTGGCGCATGGATTTACTCGCACAGAGCAGACCAGACCTCCGGGATCGGCCCGGTGTGGGAAGGATACGCGCGCCTCGGGAATTGAATCCGGCGAACTGGTGGGTGGACGGTGGACGACCGGTTAAGTGCGTGGTAAACGTCGGCCATGCCTCGAACCGCGCGACGCCGTCCCCTGCCTTCGTCAGGTCGGCAGCGTCACGTGCTGTTGGTGCTGGGGTGGTATGACCACCGGCTGCACCAGGGCATCGCCAAATACGCGCAGGAGCAGGGCTGGCATTTGTCGGCCAACCTGGCCCGTGAGCGGGTCATTCCGTGGGGATGGCGGGGCGACGGAGTGTTGGCGTGGTTGGGTGCGGGCGATGACCTGGTGGAATTCGTTGAATCGGTGCGCAAACCCACGGTGGACTTCAGTTGGCGGCGGCCGCATCTGCCTTTTGCACGGGTGCTGCAGGACCATGCCCACGCGGCCCGGCTGGCGGCGGAACACTTCCTGGCGCGAGGCTTCAAGCATTACCTTTTCTACAGCGATACGGATAACTGGTCTTACGAGGAGCGTGGGCGGGGATTTGTCGCGGCGCTCCAGGCTGCTGGCCATTCGTGCACATGGATCCGCTGGCATGAATCAGGGGTTCCGCATGGCCAGCGGGAGGAATGGTCCAAACGGCGGGCCTGGCTCGCCGCCCAAATGCGCCAGGCCCCCAAGCCCCTGGCGGTCTTTGCCGCCAACGATCAACTCGGAGTGGACGTGTTGGAGGCCTGCAACCAATCCGGGCTCAGCGTGCCCGAGCAAGTCGCCATCCTCGGGGCGGAAAACTATCTGCTCGCCGTGGACGCAATGCGCACGCCGCTCTCCAGCGTGGATACGAACCTCGAAGAGCAGGGTTATGAAGGAGCGGCCCTGCTGGATCGGTTGATGCGGGGCGGGCGCTCACCCGCCGAACCGCTGCGCGTGCCGGCGGCGCGCGTCATCACGCGCAGAAGCAGTGACATCCTGGCGGTGACCCATCCTTCGGTGGCCCGTGGACTGCGCTTCATCTGGGAGCATTTTCGCGAGGAGATCGGGATTGATGATGTCGCCCGCGCGGCGGCGTTTTCCCGGCGCGGACTCCATCAGGCATTCCTGGAACATCTGAATCGCACTCCCGGCGCAGAGCTGCGCACCCGCCGACTGGAACATGCCAAAAAGCTGTTGGCCGAGACGGATGAAAAGGTGGAAATCATTGCCAAGCTGAGCGGCTACCGGAGTGCCAACAGCTTTTGCGTCGGCTTCAAGAAGAGCGAGCTGGTTTCTCCGGTTGCCTACCGGCGGTCCGTGCGGCTCCGCAAGTGAACTTGAGTGTGGAGAAGCGCGTGACGACTCCGCCACCTGGTTCCGTCCCGCAGCCCTTGCCCAAGGTGCCTTTGCCGAACTGCCCCACACAACTTGAGCGTCGGGCACCTCGCCTGGAAACGCCATCTCCCCCGTTGACACCATGCGGCTCCTTGTTAGTGTCGCGGCTCATTTTTCGCGGGCATTTCCCGAAAACAACGCAGTCCGACACATCCTGTTTATGGCTAAAGCAACCAAATACGTTTACACGTGGGGCAACAAAAAAGCCGATGGCGACGGCAGCATGAAGGCCCTCCTCGGCGGCAAGGGCGCCAACCTCGCCGAGATGACCCGCATCGGCCTGCCCGTGCCTCCGGGCTTCACCATCACCACCGAGGTTTGCACGTATTACTACGCCAACCGCAAGACTTACCCCAAGGAACTCCAGGCCCAGATGGAGGCCGGCATCGCCAACATGGAGAAGATCATGGGCACCAAGTTCGGTTCCACGACCGGCATGCCCCTGTTCGTCGCCGTCCGCTCCGGTGCGCGTGACTCGATGCCGGGCATGATGGACACCATCCTCAACCTCGGCCTCAACGACC
>CAZQEW010000101.1:0-16734 GCA_964591495.1 uncultured Klebsiella sp. | reverse complement strand
ACCCGGCTCACGGAGACCAAGGACCTCGGCGGCAAACCGCTCATCGGCCCCACCATGGCCCTCTTCGGCAGCGGCATGTCCTACGGCCACAGCCACGGCAACGCCAACCTCCCGCTCGTGCTCGCCGGCGGCTCGGACCTCGGTCTGAAGCACGGGGGTCATCTCGACTACAACCGGGAAGCCAAGGGATTCCAAGGCTACGCGCTCGGTCCCGATGGCGCACTTACCACCGCGCACTACCAAGTCTGCAGCCGTCCCGTGAACACCGACGCCCACATGAGCAACCTCCTCCTCCTCATGGCCCAGCGCATGGGCGTGGAAACCGACCGATTTGGCGACAGCAACAAGGTCATCGCGGTCTGAGGGAAGGGAGCCATGGAATGATGGAGTCGCGGAGTGATGAAGCTTGGCAGTTCATCATTCCTTGATTTCACCGCCATTGACTTTTCCGAACCCATCGTCCGGTCGACGCCACTAAAGCTTCATAACTCCAGCGCTCCGATGCCGCTCTCTCGCTTCCTCCTGGCACTGTGTCTCGGCGTTGTCTTGCTCGCTTCCGCTGTCGCCGCAGACAAAACACGAACGAAGAGCCACCCGCCGACAACAGATGCATTCCGCCCCGAGGCCGGAAAGTTTCCGCCTTTGGAGAAAGCGCACACCTACCGGGGTGAACTCGTCTTTGTCGATCACGCGAACCGGCGCGGCAGTCTCCGCGTGGCGGGAACGGGCAAGTTTTACCGTAATGACCCGCATCCCTTCGCCCTGCTGCCGTATGGTATCGTGCGCTATCTGGGCGCACCGGCGGATTTGCGCGACATTCCGCTTGGCACCGTGTTGCATGTAAGCGCCTTTCTGCCGCCGGATCCGAAGACTTCGGTCGTGCCGGTGTTGCCGGTTGATAGCAAGACGAAGGACGCCGGCCATTATCGCGGCATTGGCATCTTCCCCGCCGAGAACCACGCCCTCCTTGTCGAAGACGAGCCCAGCCATTGCCTGCGCGTGGGCAAAACCTGGAGGCTCAAAGAAGTGGAACTCAACAACCACAAAGGAACGATCCTCGCCAGCCGCGAGCTGAGGGCCGGCGGTGGCGGCAAGGTTGACGAGGAGAAGCTGACCTTCGACGCCGGCACCCGCATCTGGCGCGGCCGCGAGCGCATCGGAGTGGCGAAGCTGATCGCCGAAGGCGCGTGGCCCGCCAGCGGAAAGAAAAGCCTCGCTGGGCAGGCCGTCTTGCTTGGGATCACTTGGCGGCCCGCGCCCGGGGATGGGCTCAATGGTGCTTTCACCCAGTTTCACATCTCGGACATCTGGCTGGATGCCGCCGCCATCGAAAGCGCGGCGGAGTTTCAGACCGAGACGCACAAGGCGTTCATTCGCAGTCGCTGGATGCCGGCCTGGGTGGACGCCGTCGAGTATGGCAAGTTCGGCCGCGCCACCGTCACCGCGACGCTGTTCGGAGGTATGGATCCTTCGCTTTACGCGGACTTCCAGAAAGACCTCCAGGCCCAGATCAACGGCTCGGAGAGCACCTTGAAGCACGCCGCCGGCCACTACGGTCCGGGCCACGTGGCCTCCAATGGCAAGATCGTCGCCGTCACCAAGGCCAGCGGAGAGATTCCCGTGGGCAGCAGCGGCATTCAGATCCAGTTCGAAACCGACCTCATCATCGAAGGCATCCGGCCCACGAGAGTCGTCCGTATCCGCCCGGAAAGCTGGCCCAAGATGCAAATCCCCCGCGAGGAGTTCGATAATGGCAATTTCGAAGAACGCTTCCCCACCCCGGCCATTTTCCCGAGATACTGATCCCCATCACTCGCCTGCTCGCCTTATGAAGCGCCCGTTTTTTGTTCTTGGCTGTTCGCTCCTTCTGCTTGGCGGCTGTGCCGCCAATGCGGCCGACGAAATCTTCCGGCCCGAACCCGGAAAATTCCCGCCGCTGGAAAAGGCCCACTCCTACCGGGGCGAACTCGTGTTCGTAGACCACGCGAACCGCCGGGGCAGCATTCGCGTGGTGGGGCCGGGCATGTTTTTCCGTAACGACCCGCATCCCTTCGCCCTGCTGCCCTATGCCATTGTCCGCTATCACGGCGCGCCGGCGGATTTAAGGGACATCCCGCTGGGCACGGTGCTGCATGTCCGGGCTTTTCTCCCGCCTGACCCGAAGCTCTCTGCCGTGCCAGTGCTGCCGGTGGATAACAAGAGCCGGCCGGCAAACTATTCCGGTGGCGGCGGAATCGCGCCCGCCGAGAACCATGTCCTCCTCCTCGAAGACGAGCCTAGCCATTGCCAGCGAGGGGGAATGATCTGGAGATTGAAGGAAGTGGACCTCAAGAGCCAGGCGGGCATGGTCATCGCCACCCGTGAGCCGAAGCAGGGCGGCGACGGCAAGGCGACCGAGGAAAAGCTGACCTTTGATGCTGCGACCCGCATCTGGCGCGGTCGCGAACGGCTCGAAATCGCGGACTTGATCGCGGAAGGCGCGTGGCCCGCCGAGGGAAAGAAGTCGCTCGGCAGTCAGGCCGTCCAGCTTGGCATCACCTGGAAGCCCACGCCTGACGGCGTCTTCACCCGCTTTCACATCTCCGACATCTGGCTCGACGACACCTCCATGCAACGAGCCGCGAAGAGTCAGACCGAAACGCATAAGGCATTCATCCGCAGCCGCTGGATGCCCGCGTGGGTGGACGCCGTCGAGTATGGCAAGTTCGGCCGCGCGACCGTGACCGCGACCTTGTTTGGCGGCATGGATGACTCGCTTTACGCCGATTTCAAAAAGGGCACCTCCGCCATGATGAACTCTGTCGAAAACACCTTGAAGCACACCCACGGCGCCTACGGCCCCGCGCACATGTGCTCACGCGGGTCCATCCTTGATGTCATCAAGACACCGGGTGAGGCCCCGCTCGGCAGCAGCGGCATTCAGATTCGCTTCGAGACCGACCTCATCATTGAAGGCCTCCGTCCCGGCCGGCCCGTCCGCGTTCGTCCCACGGTGTGGCCCCAAGTCCAGGTTCCCCGCGAGGAATATCTGAACGACAGCCTCGAAGAGCGTTTCCCCACCCCGGCCATCTTCCCCAAATACTGATGCGCCCGGCCCCAGCCATCCCATGAGCCAGCTCCCTCTCGTTCTCATCACCGACCTTATCGTCGAGCCGCTGGATTGCGAACGTGCCGTCCTTGATGGCCACGCCGAGGTGCGCGCGCTCGATGCCCGTTCGCAGGCCGAACTCGACGGGCGCCTCGAAGCCGCCGACGCCATCATGATTTACCACTACCTGCGTCTCGACCGCGCCGCCATCGCCCGGTTGCGCAAGTGCCGGCTCATCGCGCGGCCCGGCGTGGGCTACGACAACATCGACGTCCGCGCCGCCCGCGAGGCCGGCATCCCCGTTGTGAACGTGCCGGACTACGGCACCGAGGAAGTCGCGGACTCCGCGCTGGGCATGGCCGTCTCGCTCGCGCGCGGCACGCACTTTCTGAACAGCCGGCTGCGCCGTGGCCTCGGCGCTTGGAACGTGGACCAAGCCACGCCCATCCACCGCCTCCGCGGGCGCGTCTTCGGCATCGTCGGCTGTGGACGAATTGGCTCGGCGGCGGCACTGCGCGCGAAGGCGTTTGGTTTCGACGTGGCTTTCTTCGATCCGTTCGTGCCGGACGGCCTCGATAAGGCACTCGGGGTCCGCCGCGTGGACACGCTCGATGAGTTGCTCGCGCAAAGCCACATCCTCAGCGCGCACTGCCCGCTCACGCCGCAAACGCGCGGATTGCTCGGCGCACGGGAAATCGCCCGGATGCCGCGTGGCTCGTTCCTCGTGAACACCGCGCGCGGCGGCGTGGTGGACACGGCGGCGGTGGTCGAAGCCTTGGCCAGCGGCCATCTCGCCGGCGCGGGCATTGACGTGCTGGAACAGGAGCCGCCGCCTGCCGACTCGCCCGTGCTGCGTGCCTGGCGCGACCCCAATCACCCGGCGCACGACCGCCTGCTCCTGAACCCGCACACCGCATTTTACTGCGAGGAAGGCTGCGTGGAGTTCCGCACCAAGGCCTCGCGTGAGGTCCTGCGGGCGCTCAAGGGGGAACCGCTCCGCAACGTCGTGAACTAGGAACGGCCATGCGCGCAGCACGGATCACTCCACCCCGTCGGAAGCGTCCCGAAGGGCCGGGTCGCGCGCTTTTTTGCCTCGCTTGCCTGCTGCTGGCGATGGTGTCGCAGGGCATCGCGCAGACTCATTGGGCCTATCGACCCGTGACCAAAGCCGCCGTGCCCGCCGGCGCTTCGCATCCGATCGATGCCTTCATCCGCGCCAAGCTTGCAGAGCAGGGGTTGTCGCCCGCCCCCGAGGCCGACCCGCGCACGTTGATCCGCCGGCTATGCTTCGACCTGCTTGGTCTGCCGCCAACACCCGAGGAAGTTGCGCCGTTCGAGCGCGCCTGGGCTCTGGACCGGGAGTCCAGCATCCGCCAACTGGTTGACCGCCTGCTCGCCAGCCCGCACTACGGCGAACGCTGGGCCCGCCATTGGCTGGACATCGCGCACTATGCGGATACCCACGGTTTCGAGCGTGACCAGCTCCGGCTGAACGCCTGGCGCTATCGCGACTACGTCATCGCCGCACTGAATGCCGACAAGCCTTACAACCAGTTTCTTCGCGAGCAAATCGCCGGTGATGTGCTGGCGGCCGACTCGAAACTCAAAAACCCAACCCCGGAACTCTTCGCCGCCACCGGCTTCCTCGCCGCCGGACCGTGGGATTTCGTCGGCCAGGTTGAGACGCGCAGCGACATTCTCAAGCGCGCCGCCCGTGCCGACGACCTTGATGACATGGTCACGCAGGTGCTCGCCGGCACGATGGGCGTGACCATCAACTGTGCCCGCTGTCACGACCACAAGCTGGATCCCATCTCGCAGCGCGAATACTACGGTCTTTGGGCGGTCTTTGCCGGCGTGAAGCGCGGTGATCGCGAGCTTGACCCCGTCGCCACCGCACGGCGGGAGGCCGAACGCCAGCGCACTCAGGCGCGGCTTCGCGAGGTTAGTGCCGAACTGGGCCGCCTGACCGGCGAAGGTCTGGACCTCGCGGACATGGTTGGTGGCGGCAACGGCCGCGGCACGGGCACGAAAGGCGCAGGCCTTAACCTGCGCACCGGCAACGTCGCCCGGGAAAAGCTCGGCTACCATCAGGACATTCAGCCCAACCGGCTGCAAAAGCCCGAGTGGGCGGGCGTGACCGCGCCCAAGTTTGTGCAGTGGCTCTTCGTGCCGGACGGCAAATCGCCGGTGCCGGTTGCGCATCAGGTGACCGTAAGCGATCTCCCGCCCACTTCCGGCCACGCGTGGGATGCCATCCGCAACGGACCGCTCAACGCGCAAGTCTCGACCCGGCTCGGCGGCGTTGATTACGCGGCGGACGGCCATTCGATCCTCGGCCTGCACGCAAATGCCGGCATCACTTTCGACCTCGCCGAGATTCGCAAGGCCAGCGGCTTCGCGAAGCTCCGCCTCACGGCGCAAGTCGGCTTCGGCGCGGGGCCGACAGCGGCAGCGACCCGCGCGGACTTCAGCGTGTTCGCCGGGAAGGAGCTGCTCTTCCAGAAACTCAAGTTGCGCAAGGACGAGTCCGCCCGCGTGGACGTGCCGTTGCCGGACGCCGCCGCGACGCTCACGCTCATCGCCACCGACGGCGGCGACGGCATCGGCCATGACCTGCTGTTCCTCGGTGACGCGCGGCTCGCGCCCGACCTCGCCGCGCAGCCGCTTGCGGCCGCTGACCGGGCGCGGGTCGAGGCGTTGCGCGCGGAGGAGAAGCAGTTGACCGCCGCGTTGGCCGTGAAGGCGGAAGGCGAAAAGGTCTATGCCGTCACCAACATCGAGCCGGCCACCGTGAAGGTCTTGAAGCGTGGCAACCCCGAGGAGCCGCAGGAGGAAGTCGCCCCCGGCGTGCTGGCCTGCGTGCCGCTCGCGCCGCCGGATTTCACCCGCGCGCAGTCGGAGGGCGGGCGCCGTCTCGCACTGGCGGAGTGGATCGTGCATCCCGCCAACCCGCTGACGCGCCGCGTGCTGGTGAACCGCCTCTGGCACCACCACTTCGGCGTGGGCCTCGTGGACACGCCCAGCGATTTCGGCAAAGGCGGCGGCACCCCGTCGCATCCCGAGCTGCTGGACTGGCTGGCGGAGGAGTTTCTCTCGCGCGGCTGGTCGCTCAAGGCGATGCACCGGTTGATCTGCACGAGCGCGGCTTACCGGCAGAGTTCAGTAATCAGTAACCAGTATTCAGTAGCCAGTGGAGGAGGCACGAGCGCGCCAAAGAGCGCCGCTTCCCCACTGAATTCTGAACACTGGAAACTGAACACTGCTTCCGCCCAGCGCCTCGACGCCTCGAACCGTTTGCTCTGGCGTCAAAACCCCCGCCGCCTCGATGCCGAGTCCACCCGCGACGCCGTGCTCGCCGTCAGCGGCAAGCTGAACCTCGCCGCGGGCGGCCCCGGCTGGCGCGACTTCAAATACACGGAGGCCTACGCGCCGATTTACCAATACATCACCGCCGACACGCCGGAGCTGTGGCGGCGCAGCATCTACCGCTTCGTCGTGCGCACCACGCCGCACCAGTTCCTGACCACGCTCGACTGCCCGAACCCGGCGAATCTCACGCCTGCGCGCACCGCCACGACCACCGCGCTGCAAGCGCTCACGCTTTCGAACAACGAGTTCATGCTGCAGCAAGCCCGCCATTTCGCCGCGCGCGTCGAGCGCGAGGCCGGCTCAGACGCAGCGGCGCAGGTGAACCTTGCCTTCCGGCTCGCCTTCGTGCGACCGCCCACCCGCGACGAACTCGCCGGGGCCCAGCAGTTGGTCCGCGCCGACGGACTTTTCGCCCTCTGCCGCATGCTGCTCAACGCGAACGAGTTTGTGTATCTGGATTGAGCCATGAACTCCGCCTTCTCCTGCCAACTGCGCCAAGCGCCTGCCTCCCGCCGGGACTTCCTCTGGCAGCTCGGCGGCGGCCTTGGGGGCGTCGCTCTCACCGCTCTCATGGCGCAGGCCCGTGCCGCTTCACCCCAAGGTCAAAACCCTCTGGCCCCTCGCCCTGCACCATCTCCGGCGCAGGCCCGCGCCGTCATCCAAATCTTCTGCCCCGGCGGCCTCAGCCATGTGGACTCGTGGGATTGGAAGCCGGAGCTGGCGAAGCGCTCCGGCCAGCCCTTCGACCCGACGGGCAAGCTCCAGTTCTTTGCCTCGAAGCCCGGCAACTGCCAGGGCAGCTACTGGCCGTTCCGCCAGCACGGGCGTTGCGGCCGCTGGATGAGCGACCTCTTCCCGCGCCTCGCCGCGTGCGTGGACGACGTCGCGTTCATCCACTCGATGCAGAGCAAGTCCGCGCTGCACGGCCCCGCGATGTTCATGGCCAACAGCGGCTTCATCCTGCCCGGCTTCCCGAGCATGGGCGCGTGGGTCACCTACGGTCTCGGCAGCGAGAGCGAGAATCTCCCCGCATTCGTCGTGCTGCCCGACCCGCGCGGCCTGCCACCCGGCGGCGTCATCAACTGGGGCGCGGGCTTCCTCCCCGCCGTGCATCAGGGCACGACGCTCAACACCGACCCTGAGCAGCCGCCCATCGCCGACTTGTTCCCGCCGAAGAACTTCGCCGGCCTCACGCCGCAGGGTGAGGCGAGCGGACGCAACTTCCTCGAAGCCCTGAACCGGCAGCACGCCGCCGCGCGCGCGGGCAACACCGAACTCGACGCCCGCATCGCCGCCTACGAGCTCGCCGCGCGCCTGCAACTCAGCGCACCCGAAGTCACCGACCTGCGTGGTGAGACCGACGCCACGCCACGCCTCTACGACCTCGCCGACGAGGACACCGGCCCGTTCGGCCGCCAATGCCTGCTCGCGCGCCGGCTGGTCGAGCGTGGCGTGCGCTTCGTGCAGATTTACTGCGGTGCGGAGAACACGACCGCGCGGAAAATCCGTCCGAACTGGGACAGCCACGAAGACCTCGTGCGCGACCACGGCTACTGGGGCCGCGTGCTCGACACCGGCGCGGCGGCGCTCCTGCACGACCTGAAGGCGCGTGGCCTCCTCGACTCGACGCTCGTCATCTGCACCACGGAGTTTGGCCGCCAGCCCGGTGCGCAGGGCAAAGGCCGGGACCACAACCCCGGCGCGTTCACCGCGTGGCTCGCGGGCGGCGGCATCAAGGGCGGCACCAGCTACGGCACGACGGATGAACTGGGCTTCCAAGCCGCCGAGCATCCCGCCTACAGCTACGACCTCCACGCCACCGCGCTCCACCAACTCGGCGTGGACCACGAGCGCCTGACCTTCTACCACAACGGCGTCCAACGTCGGCTGACCGACGTGCATGGACATGTCATCAAGGAGATTTTAGCGTGAGTGAAGCCGTTCCACCGCCCTCGCAGACGCCACCGCGAAAGCGGCTACTGCCCATCCTTTTTGCGCTAGCGGTGACGATGTTGGTGGGCCTTGCTCTCGCGCATCTAGTCTTTCGCCCACCGGACCTTAATCAGGCCAAGTGGCGTCGAGAGTGGAAGGATGCGACAATCAGCTTGCTCGAGAAGCGAGTAGCCGATGCCGGCTGGGTGACGCAGGAACTTGCGGCAGTGAAGGCAAAGCTCGCGGCGGAAGGCGAGGAGGACGACGGTTGGTTCTCAAGCAACTTGTTGCTGCTTAAGGATGGTGATTGGATTGCCTACGCCAGTCGCTGCCGGAAGGAAGATTGGCGTATCCCGGACATTTTCATCGGCCGTGGCTCGGACGGGAAATGGTATTATTCCACTTACCATTTTTGCCGAGGGATGCTGGCGTTGCGAGTAGACGACCGCCCGGAAAGCCTGACCAAGTTCATCACCAGCTACTCGCTCCGTGAATTCGATGGCCACTCCGACGAGTGTCTTAAGAAAACCTGGCCGATACCCGAACCGTGAAAGCCAAGCGCGCTGAAAAAATCCGGCATGCCTCGTCATCAGGCGACGCTTCCTCCCTCACCCCGGCCCTTTCCCGCTGGGAGAGGGAGAGACGCATTCCGCAACGGACTGAAATCCGACGTGCTCGGATGCCGGACGCGCTGGCTGACTTTCCCCCTCTCCCAGCGGGAGAGGGCCGGGGTGAGGGAGAACAGCTCCAAGTCAAACAGTCGTCCCCCACAGCAGAAGGAGCCAATAATCCCACCCGCCGCCAGTTCGTGCAGGCTACGGCGACCGCCACAGCCTTCGCCTCACTCGCCACACCCGTCCTCGCGCAGCCCGCTGGCAAATCCCTCGGCACCAAGACGCTCAAAACCGATGTGCTGGTCTGCGGTGGTGGTTGCGCGGGCATTGCCGCGGCGCTCGCGGCGGCGCGGCGCGGGGCGAAGGTGCTGCTTGTCGAGAAGGCCCCGTTCGCCGGCGGCATCATCACTTGCGTGGGGCTGCCTTATTTCGATGGCATCGCGAACATCAAAGACAACCGCATCGTCGTGCGCGGCATTGCGCTGGAGCTGTTGTCCAAGTCCGGTGTCTGCAAGCCCGACGCCACGCACACGGCCAAGCACAACCCGACCATCGGCAATTCCTTCGAGTTCAAGCTGCTGCTTGACCGCCTCATCCGCGAGCAGAAGGAGCGGCTCACGGTGCTTTTCAACTCCTTCGTCTGTGGTGTGCAGAGCAGCGGCGGACGCATCCGTTCAGTGCAAATCGCCAACAAGGACGGCCTCGTGAGCGTCGAGGCAAACACGGTGATTGACTGCACCGGCGACGCGGATGTCGCCGCGTGGGCGGGCGCGCCGTTCGAGCAGAACGCCGAGGTGCAGCCGCTCACGCTGCACTTCCGCATCGGCAACGTGAAGCGCGTCGGCAATCTCAGCCAGAACTGCCGTGCCGCGCTGGCGAAGGCGCAGGCTGCCGGCGAGCTGCCCTTCTACTACGGCCCCGGCGTGATGTTTCTCTTTCACGAGAGCGAGGTTTACATTCACGGCATTCGTGTGCCCGCGAACCCGACCGATGCCGCCGACCTCTCGCGTGCCGAGATGCAGGGCCGCGCCGATGCGTGGGCGATGTTCCAGGCGTGGAAGCGTGAGGTGCCGGGCTTCGAGCAGAGCTACTTCATCGAGGCGTATCCGTGGATTGGCGTGCGCGAATCGCGCCGGCTTGTGGGCCAATACGTGCTCAACGAGGACGACCTGATGAAGGCCCGCCGCTTCGACGACTCCATCGCCACCGGCTGCTGGTATCTCGACCTGCACCCGAACAAAACCGTCGTCGGCAGCGCGAACGACTTTGATCCAAAGAAGGTTCAGCCCGAGCCCTACGACATTCCCTATCGCTCGCTCCTGCCGCAGAAGCTGGAGAACCTCCTCGTCGCCGGCCGCTGCCACTCCGCTACGCGCGGCGCGCACGCCTCCACCCGCGTGACCGTGACTGCGATGGCGATGGGCGAAGCCGCCGGCACCGCCGCGGCACTGGCCGTGACAGCGAAGAAGTCGGCTCAGGAAATCGGCGGTGTGAGAGTGCGCGAAGCCTTGAAAGCCATTGGAGCCGGACCGTTTACTGAAGCTTAGCCATGAAACCGATCCTCAACTTCATTTGGCTCCTCGCGCTGGTGCAGTTCACTGCTGCCGCAGACGCGCCCGATTTCCCCCTAGTCCCAGCGCAGGAGTGCCGCCCGCGCAACGGGCTGCCTAATTTCTTCGCCAAGGCTGCCACTGCCGGGGCCGAGGTGAAGGTCGCCTACCTTGGCGGCTCCATCACCGCGCAGCCGGGCTGGCGACCGAAGACGCTCGCGCACTTCCAGAAGACTTTCCCAACGGCGAAGTTCTCGGAGATCAACGCGGCCATCGGCGGCACCGGCTCGGACCTCGGCGTGTTCCGGCTCAAGCAGGATGTGCTGGATGCGAATCCGGATTTGCTCTTCGTCGAGTTCGCCGTGAACGACGGCGGCGCGGACCCGCAGCAGATTTTCCGGTGCATGGAGGGCATCGTGCGGCAGACGTGGCGCACACTGCCGGAATGCGACATCGCGTTCGTTTACACCATCACCGAGCAGCTCGTCCCGCCCCTCCTGGAGGGCAAGTTTCCGCGCGCCGCGAGCGCGATGGAGAAGGTCGCCGACCACTACGGCATCCCCACCATCCACATGGGTATGGAAGTCGCGCGGCTGGCGAAAGCCGGCAAGCTGGAGTGGAAGGCGCCGTTGCCCAAAACGCCGGATGATAAGGCCAAGCTTGGCGACCGGTTCGTCTTCGCGCCGGACAGCGTGCATCCGCACGTCGAAACTGGGCACGAGCTTTACTTGCAAGCCGTCACCCGCTCGCTGCCGCTGATTCGCGAAGCATCGAAAACCACCGGGCTGCACCAGCTAGGCAAGCCGCTGATCGCTACGAACTACGAGCACGCCAAGCTGCTGCCCATCACGGCAGCGGCGCTCTCAAAGGACTTTGCATTGCTCGACGCGAAGACCGACGCGTTCGGCAAGCGCTGGGCGAACCGCATGACGACGCTGAACAAGGGCTCGCAGCCGGGCGCAACGCTCACCTTCAAGTTCAAAGGCACGCGTGCCGCGATTTACGACATCATCGGCCCCGACTGCGGGCAGGTCATCGTGACCGTGGATGACCAGCCGCCGCGCACGGTGCCGCGCTTCGACAGCTACTGCACCTACCACCGGCTCGCGACGCTCGGACTCGGCTCGGAGCTGCCCGACCAGGTTCACACGGTCAAAATCGAGATTCACCCGCAGCAACCGGACAAGGCGAAGATTCTCGCGACACGGAACAACAAGATGGACAAGCCCGAGCGGTTCGATGGCACGGCGTTTTACCCCGGCGCGATCCTGCTCGTTGGCGAACTGGTGAAGTAACGCTCGACCTTCGCTCGCCATGCTGAACCGCCTCATTCTCGCACTCACGCTCGCGGCCATCGCGAACGTGGCAACCGCCGCTGACAAGCCGACCAAGGCCAGCTCGACCGACTGGTGGTCGCTGAAACCACTGGTGCGGCCGGCGGTTCCCCCCATCGCCAATCGGGGTTTGCCAACCGGAAATCCGATTGACGCCTTCATCCGCGCGAAGCTCGCTGAGCAGAATCTTCAGCCTTCACCCGAGGCAGAGCCGCGCGTGCTGATTCGCCGGCTTTACTTTGACCTGCTCGGCCTCCCGCCGAAGCCGGAGGAGGTCGAGGCCTTTGTGCGCGAGTGCTCAAACGGCAATCGGGACTCAGCGACCGGCGCTCTCGTGGACAAGCTCCTCGCCTCCCCGCACCACGGCGAACGCTGGGCACGCCACTGGCTCGACGTGGTTCACTACGGTGACACCCACGGCTACGACAAAGACAAGCCCCGCCCGAACGCCTGGCCTTACCGCGACTACGTCATCCGCGCCTTCAATGAGGACCGGCCCTACGCGCGCCTCATCCAGGAACAGGTTGCGGGCGATGTGCTCTTTCCCGGCACGCGCGACGGGGTTGAGGCGCTGGGCTTCATTGCAGCGGGCCCGTGGGATTTCATCGGCCACGCGGAAGTGCCCGAGACGAAAATTGACGGGAAAATCGCGCGCCACCTCGACCGCGACGACATGGTGGTGAACACCCTTCAGACCTTTAACAGCCTCACCGTTGGCTGCGCGCAGTGCCACGACCACAAGTTCGACCCCATCCCACAGCGTGATTACTACCGGCTGCACGCCGTCTTCGCCGCGCTGGACCGGGCGGACAAAAAATATTTCGCCGACGCGAAGCTGACGGCGCGGTTCGCGGCGCTGGAGCACGAACAACGCACGCTTACGGCAAAGCGCACGGCTTTGGAAACCAAGCTTAAGGCCGCCGCCGGCAAGGAACTGGAAGTGCTCGACAAGGAAATCGAGGCGGCAAGCAAAGCGAAGGGCGGGAACCCTCCGGAACACGGCTACCACAGCGCCATTTCACCGACGCAGGATGCGGTGAAGTGGGTGCAGGTGGACCTCGGCAGCAGCGTGGCGATTGACCGCGTGGTGCTGCGCCCGTGCTTCGATGACTTCAACAAGATTGGCGCGGGATTTGGTTTCCCGGTGCGCTTCAAAGTCGAGGCCAGCGACGACGCGCAGTTTCGATCGGGAGTGGTGGCTGTCGCGGACAGGACGGCGGCCGACTTTGCGAATCCCGGCACCGCGCCGCAGATCTTCAAAGGCACCGGCACGACAGCGCGCTTCATCCGCGTCAGCGCCACCAAGCTTGCGCCACGCCAGAACGATTTCATCCTCGCGCTGGCCGAGGTGGAGGTATTCGCGGCTGCCGGCGAGAACGTCGCGGCGAAGGCCACGGTCAACGCGTTGGATTCCATTGAGGCTCCGCCGCGCTGGCGTAAGGCCAATCTCACCGACGGCATTGCGCCGGCATCCGGCAATTCGGCGGCACTCGCCGAGTTGCGTGCGAAGCGCGAGGCGTTGCTCGCGAAATTCACCGATGACAAGTCCCGCGCCGAACTGGCCGCCTTGACGAAGGATTTGGAGCGTGTTGCCGCCGAGTTGAAGACCTTTCCGAAACCCGACGTGGTCTACGCTGGCACGGTGCATTACGGGACCGGCTCGTTCGCGGGCACGGGGCCAGCCGGGGGCAAGCCCCGGGTCATCCAGGTCCTGTATCGCGGCGATGTGAAGCAGCCGCGGGACGAGGCCACCCCCGCCGCGCCGAGTTATCTCAGCGGCCTGCCCGGCGAGTTCACGCTGCCCGCCGGCCACAGCGAGGGCGAGCGCCGGGCGGCATTGGCCAGGTGGCTTTCTTCGCCCGACAACCCGCTCACATGGCGCAGCCTCGTGAACCGCGTGTGGCAATATCATTTCGGTCGTGGCTTGGTGGAGACGCCCAATGACTTCGGTCGCAACGGTGCTCTGCCTACCCATCCCGAACTGCTCGACTGGCTCGCATGCGAGTTCCGCGACAGCGGTGGGTCGCTGAAGAAGCTGCACCGGCTCATCGTGACCAGCGCAACCTATCGGCAGTCGTCGGCCACCTCTGCGCTGCACCGCGCGGCGGATGCTGAGAACCGCTATTTGTCCCACCAGAACCGCCGCAAGCTCGACGCCGAGGCCGTGCGCGACGCGACGTTGTTTGTCGGGGGAAAACTGGACCTCCGGATGGGCGGTCCGGCTTTTCAGGATTTCGTCATCGAAAAGCCCGAGCATTCGCCCCACTACCAGTATCACCTGCACGATCCGGAGGATCCGAAGTCGCACCGGCGCTCAGTCTATCGCTTTCTGGTGCGGTCGCAGACCCAGCCCTTCATGACCACGCTCGACTGCGCGGATCCTTCGATGCAGGTCGGCAAGCGCAACGAAAGCGTCTCCGCGCTGCAAGCCCTCGCCCTCCTGAACAACGGCCTGATGGTCACGATGGCGAAGCACTTCGCCGCGCAACTCGACGCGGGCGGCGGAGACCTGCCGGCAAAAGTGGACCGCGCCTTCCGCCAAGCCCTGTCCCGCCCGCCATCTGCCGAGGAGCGGGCCAACCTCACCGCCTACGCGCAGCAGCAGGGCCTCGTCAATGCCTGCCGCGTGCTCTTCAACCTGAATGAGTTCGCCTTCGTGGATTGAACCTGCACGGGTTGGTCGGCGTCCGACTCCCGTGATTGCCCGAATTGCCATTCTGAGCGTGGTCGCGCTTGCAGTTCCGTCACGGGCCGCTGCTCCCGTTGGCCCGGCGGATTTCGACAAAGCTTTGGCTCCGTTCCTCGCGGAGCATTGCAACCGTTGCCACGACGCCAAGCAGGCGAAGTCGGATTTCCGCATTGATACGTTGTCGCGCAAGGTTGGCGTCGAGAACACGCCGCAGTGGGTGGAAATCATGGAGCGCATCAACTCCGGCGAGATGCCGCCCAAAAAGGAGAAGCAGCCCAGCGCCGCCGAACGGGCGCGGGTGGTCGAATGGCTCTCGACCCGGCTGAAGGAAGGCGAGTCGGCGCGCATGGCCGCACGTGGGCCGGTGACTTACAACCGCCTCACGCGCGACGAGTATGTGAACACCATCCGGGACCTGCTCGGCGTGCAGTTTGACGCGAAGGACCCGGGCAACTTCCTCGAAGACCCTGAGTGGCATGGGTTTGAGCGCATCGGTTCGGTGCTGACGTTGTCGCCGTCGAACATCGAGAAGTATCTCGGCGCGGCGGAGAAGATTTTGGCGGAGGCGTATCCCGAGGTCGTGCCGCTGCGGAAGGGGCAGAAGCCGCCGGAGCCGTTCGGCGGAACGAAGCGGGCCTATGAGGAGCACCAGATTCAGGAGCGGCATCGCGAGCGACTGCGGGAGTTGGGGCTGCTGGACAAGGTGCGTTACGAGATGTGGCCGGGCGATTTGTTCCGCTACTCGATGCTGAAGGATCCGCTGCCCGAAGCGGGCGTTTATGAAATCAGTTATACCCTCAGCGGGCTGAAGCCGGAGAAGGGCCTCGCGCCCCGGCTGAAGGTTTACGAATCCAAGCTCGATCGCGTGCTGTTCGAGCAGGACATCGTCGCGCCGGAGGACCAGCCCATCAAGGTGACGTTCCGTGCCCACCTGCCGAAGGGCCGGCCGAACATCGAGGTGTATAACGAGGTGCCGGGTCCCTCGAACCTGCCGCGCTCGGGCCGGCACGGCGACACGCCGTTCGTGAGCACAAAGATGGGGCGCATCCCGTGGCAGCTGAAGCTCACGGACGAGGCAGGCAAGCCGCGCTATCCGTTCCTCATCCTTGATTCCATCACCTGGCGCGGGCCCATCGTAACGGATGAGGAGAAGCATCGGCGCGCGGAGTATTTCCCCGAGAGCGAAGGCGACTTGGGCCGCGTGCGCGAAGGGCTGGGCCGGCTGGCGCGGCGGGCGTTCCGTCGGCCGGTCACGGACGCGGAATTGGACCACTTCACCGGCATCGTGAAGAGCGAGCTGGCGGCGAAGGAGAAATTCCCCGATGCCGTGAAAGCGGGCATGCTCGCGATTCTTTGCTCGAAGAGTTTTCTCTTTCTCACCGAGGGCGACGCGAACGTCCCGCGCGCGACGCTCAACGACTGGGAAATCGCCTCACGCCTCTCGTATCTGCTGTGGAGTTCCATGCCGGACGACGTGCTCTTCAAGCTGGCGGAGCAGGGGAAGCTGCGTGACAAGGCCGAGCTGGCGAAACAAGTGGGCCGCATGCTGAAGGACCCGCGCGCGGCGCACTTCGCGGATGCGTTTGCGACGCAGTGGCTGCGGCTGCGGAAGGTCGGCATGTTCCCGCCAGACAAGAAAATTTATCCCGACTACGACAAGACGCTGGAGACCGCCATGATTGGCGAATCGAAGGCGTTCTTCCACGAAGTGCTGCGGCAGAACCTGACGCTGCGCGAGTTCCTCAACTCGGACTGGAGCATGATGAACGCGCGGCTCGCGCAGTTTTACGGGCTGCCGGACGCGGGGCTGCCGCGTGATGGGTTTCAGCGCGTGTCATTGCCGGCCGAGAGCCGGCGCGGCGGCTTGCTTACGCAGGCGGCTATCCTCTCGCTCACGTCCGACGGCACGCGGCATCGGCCCGTGCATCGCGGCGTCTGGCTGTCGGAAGTCATTCTCGGCAAGACGCCGCCGCCCCCGCCACCGAACGTGGACCCGATTCCCACGACCGCCGTGGATTCGCCCAAAGCCACGCTCCGTATGAAGCTGGAAGCGCACATGAAGGACCCGAACTGCGCCGCGTGCCACCGCAAGATTGACCCGCTCGGGCTGGCCTTCGAGAACTTCGACGCCATCGGCCGCTGGCGCACGGAGGAA
>CAZQEW010000100.1:0-17338 GCA_964591495.1 uncultured Klebsiella sp. | reverse complement strand
CTCCACCCTGCCATGACCCGCTCCCGTTTTGCAGAACCTTCAGGACACTACCAAGACGCGGTTTCAATCGTTGCAATGTCCCTTCTATTCATTTGGGACTGTTATGGGATTTCCGCTTCTGGTCGCGATGCTTTCTATGTCTCACATGACGAGTTTTGTTACTTTGCCAGCCGCGACGCATCGGTTGTGGCCAACGTAGCCTCACAGTTTGAGTGATTCGACATGTGCCGGTCCGAAGCCATTGATCGCGGTGCCTGTAAACGGGATTTCCATTTTGGATTCACACCTAAAGCCTGCCACCCGTTGGCTGAGTGCAAGCCTCCAAGCCGGGAACTAAATCCCACTTGCGTCAATTCCTTGGCGTCAGCGTCAGCGTGTTAAACCTGACGACGCCGCTGGAGGTCATCTCACGCGCGGTCACGGAGCGGCGCAAGGGCTACGTGTGCGTTACCGGCGTCCAAGCCGTGAGCGAGGCGCAGGATGATCCGGAGTTCCGCCGCATCTTGAACCGCGCCTTCCTCAACGCCCCCGACGGGATGCCGATGGTCTAGTTTGGTCGGCCGGAATTGTTGAGTTCAACCCGTTATGCCGCCGGAGCTGGTGAAGATGCCTTCCAGCCACATCTTGAGCTGCTGCGGATTGGAGGCCTTCTCCAGCGCGCGCTCCTCCGAGATAAGGCCGTCCTGGAGCATGTTGTAGATGCACTGGTTGAAGCTCATCATGCCCTCGCCCTGATCCTCCCAGTATTGGACCCCGTCCTCGCGCTCGATAATTTTGCGCGAGCTCTCAATCAGGGGCAGGAGCTTGCCAAGCTGGTTCTCCTCGATCGCCTTTTTGATGGAGATCGTGTTGATCATGATCTCCAGGGCGGGACGCATCTTGCCGTCGAGGGTGGGCACCATGCGCTGGCAGACCACGGCGCGGAGCGTGCCGGCCAGCTGCCGGCGAATGGTGTCGCGTTCCTCCTGCTTGAAGTATTCCAGGATGCGGCCCACCGAGCTGTTGGCGCTGGTGGTGTGCATGGTGGAGATGACGGTGTGGCCGGTGTCCGCCGCGCTGATGGAAGTTTGGAAGCTGATGGCGTCACGCATTTCGCCGACGAGGATCACGTCGGGATCCTGGCGCAGGGCGCTCTTCATCGCGCGCTGGAAGCTCATGGTGTCGAGGTTGAGCTCGCGCTGCTCGATGAGGCACTGGTTCTCCTCGAAGACGAACTCGATCGGGTCCTCCAGCGTGACGATGTGTTTGCGGTAGTTGCAGTTAAGGTGCTCGATCATGGCGGCGAGCGTGGTGGACTTGCCGGAACCGGTGGTGCCGGCCATGAGCACGATGCCGCGGGGAGATTCAGCCACGCCCTTGAGCACCTCGGGCAGGCCGAGCTTCTCGAAGGTGGGCACGGTGGCCTTGATGTAGCGCATCACGATGCACCAGCGGCCGAGGGACTGGAAGACGTTGGTGCGGAAGCGGCCCACGCCCGGGGCCGAGTAGGAAAAGTCCGTCTCGCGGTCAGCCTCCAGACCGGCCTTCATGTGCTTGGGGCAGATGCCATCGATCACGCTCTGCATCCACGCCTGCGTGGGGACGAAGTCAATGGAGTGGAAGGCGCGGCTGATGCGGAACGAGGCGGCCGTCCCGACCTTGATATGGACATCTGAGCAGCCGGCATCCACGCCGGCCTTCAGGATCTGATTGAAATAGGCTACGTCCTCGTTCGCGGGTTCACTAGTGGGCAAAGACATGCGCGGGAAATTATCCAGCGTCCAAGTTCATGCCAAGCGGGAATGCGCCACCCGGCGCAGGTTGCGCTTGGCGCCCGGCTCCGGAGTCAGCTATCCCTCGCCGCCATGGAGGTCAGCGGGCTAGACCCAGCCTCTTTGCGACGAATCAATCTATGGGCAGCCGGCAGGCCTATTCGCGAGAAGCGTCATCAACGGAATGGGCGAAGACGACAGCGCCGATGTTTCAGGGACTGTCCTTGAAACCATCAACTAGCCGCCTTCCCTCAGGCCGGGCTCAATACTTCGCCACCGCACCGGTGGGCTTGAGCCCGAGCGCCGCGATGTTTTCGCGGGCCTTGGCCAGCATCATGCCCAACTCGCTGGCCACGGCGATGAACTGGAAACCCTCCGCCGCGCGACGTTTGGCCGATTCCACGTCCGGCACGTGGATGCCGGAGGCGATGCCGTATTTCTTCGCCGTCTCGCGCACGGCCTTGAGTGCGTCCACGAACGGCTGATAACTGCTGTCGAACGACGGCTTCTGCCCCATGCTCTTGTGCAGGTCGTTCGGTCCGATGAACACCGCGTCAATGCCCGGCACGCTGAGGATCGCGTCGAGGTTCTCCACGCCCTTCACGTGTTCGACCATGACCACGAGCAGAATCTCGTCGTTGGCCTTCTCGTAGTAGGTGGCCGGGTCGGTGCCGAAGTTGGGTGCGTGCAACTGGCCGCCGACGGAGCGGTTGCCGATGGGATGATAGCGCGTGTGCTGGACGGCTTCCTCGCATTCGGCGCGCGAGTTGACCATTGGAACCACCACGCCCCACGCGCCGATGTCGAGGACGCGCTTGATGTTCTCGCCCGTGTTCCAGGGCACTCGCACCAGGGGGGCGCAGCCGCCGGTGGCAATGCCCATGAAGCTGTTGGCCACCGTCTCGAAGTTGTAGCCCGAGTGCTCCATGTCGCACGTGAGCCAATCGAAGCCGAGGCCGGACATGAGGCGGGCGGCGGCGGGGTCGGGCAGCGCTAGCCAGGTGCCGAAGCTCGGCTCGCCGCGTTTGAGTTTGGCGCGAACGTGGTTTTGTTTCATTTGAATGGTGCCCGCGAATGGACGCGAACGGCCGGGAATTTGCCAGCGGATTTTTGGGGTGCAGTCCCCTTCAACGGGTAACGTCCACCAGGGTTTTCACCACGCGGTTGCCCGCCGTCATGCGGCGGAACAGCTCCGGCAGCCCGCTCAAGCCGCATTCGCCGTCCACGAAATCGGCGGCCCGGATGACGCCCGCCTCGATGAACGCCAGCGCACGGCGGATGGTGCGCGGCGTGTGGTGGAAGCTCGCTCGCAGGGTGAGGTTGGAATAGTGGATCAGTCCCGTGTCCAGCGCCACGCTCGTGCCCGCCGGGCAGCCGCCGAAGAAGTTCACCAGCCCGCCCTTGCGGACCAGCTTTACCGCTGCCTCCCACGCCTCGGGCTTGCCAACGGCCTCGATGACCACGTCGAAATCCGGCTTTGGCAGGCGCGCCGTGACCGCCTTCAAAATGTCTCCTTCCGCGCCCACATCCACCACCGCGCCCGCACCAAGCCGCAGCGCCGCTGCGAGCCGCGCTTCCCCACGCCCGGCCACAGTCACGTCACAGCCGAGGTCTTTCGCCAGGGCGACGAACATCAGACCAATTGGCCCCGCGCCGATGACCAGCACGCGCTGGCCGGCCGCTAGCTGCGAATCCTCCACGCCCTGCACCACGCACGCGAGCGGCTCGGTCAGCGCCGCGTCGCGGAAGGCGGTCTCGGGCTTGAGCCGCAACAGGTTCTTCGCCACCAGCCGCGCCGGGATAACGATGGACTCGGCGTAGGCGCCGTTCAAAAAAAGCAGGTCATCGCAGAGGTTTTGCTGCCCGCGTCTGCACGGTGCGCAGGCATCGCAAGGCGCGGAGTTCGCCACGACGACCCGCTCCCCGACCCGCCATTCTTCCTTTCGCATCTCAACCACTTCACCTGCCAGTTCGTGGCCGAAGACCGTCGGCGGCACGAGCATCTTCGCGTGATAGCCGCGCTTGAAGACCTTGAGGTCCGTGCCGCACGTCAGTGCCGCGCGGATGCGCACCCGCACCTCGCCGGGTGCGAGCGGGCGCTCGGGCACTTCTTCGAGGCGGACATCTTCTTTGCCATGCAGGACAGCGGCTCTCATCAAAAACGTGTGGGTGCGCCAGGTTCTGCCCGCACCACCACTGAAGTCTGCAATAACGCGCTTGCCCAGCAACGCCATTTTCCGCAGCGTCCGCCGCGCGCATGGACACCATCAAGCAAGTCCTCGACCTCTTCCTGCATCTGCAAGATCACCTGCACGCGCTGACCCGCGAGCATGGCGCGTGGGTCTATGGCATCCTGTTTCTCATCATCTTTGCTGAGACCGGGCTGGTGGTGACGCCGTTCCTGCCGGGCGATTCGCTGCTCTTCGCCGTCGGGGCCATCGCGGCGAACCCTGAGAGCGGGCTGAACGTGTATGTGGCCGGGGCCGTGATCCTGGTTGCCGCGATCATCGGCGACACGGTGAATTACTCGGTGGGCAAGTTCGCTGGCGCCGCGCTCTCCAAACGCTACCCACGGCTGATACGACCAGAGTATCTGGCGAAGACCCACGAGTTCTTCGAGCGCTACGGTGGCAAGACCATCATCCTCGCGCGCTTCGTGCCCATCGTGCGGACGTTCGCACCGTTCGTGGCGGGCAGCGGCGCGATGGACTACCGGCGCTTCATGTTTTTCAACGTGGCGGGCGCGATTGCGTGGGTGGTGCCGATCCTGCCGGCCGGGTGGTTCTTCGGCAACCTGCCCTGGGTGAAGAAGAATTTTGAACTGGTCGTGCTCGGCATCATCTTTGTGTCGGTGCTGCCGATGCTGGTCGAAATCCTCCGCGAGTGGCGGAAGCGCCAGACCACCAAGCCGTGAGCGCAAGCTGCCGGCCCACGCTCACCGCTTCTTCGGCAGGTTCACCTTGGTCTTCTGCTCGGCCAGCGTAAGCAACTGTCCGGGCGTGACAATGCGCCGCCAGTTCAGGAAGTCGGGCGCGGCTTTGTCCTCACGTGGCGGCTGCGCCAGCGTGAGCGAGGCGAGTTTCGGCTCAAACAGCGCGGCGAAGGTGGCGACCTCCGTCATCTCCGGGCTGGCGTGGAAGTGCAGCGGCAAGTCAGCCATTCCCGGCAAGGCGCGCGCCGCCTCGGAGGCACGATGCACATCCCACACCTGCGAGCTGGCCAACGTCTCGCCCAGCAGCATGAAGCGGCGGCGCACCTGAGTCTGGTAGCGCTTGTCACCGCCGAGCGCGGTCGGCCCGACGCCGCGCGGGGCGAAGGTGATGTAAGCCGCCTGGTGGTCGCGGATGTAGCGCATCCAGCCGGCGAACTTCTTCTGCAGATCGGGCGGCACGGGCGACTTCGGGTCAATGCCGGCCTGGGCCAGTTCATCACCAAAGGCGCTGGCGAACCCGGCCTTCGCCAGCTGCAATTGCTGCTGCCAGTTCGCGTCGTCCACGGTCTCGAGGTGCAAGGCCTTGGGCGCGGCGGCGGCGGGCTGCGCGAGGTAGAAGCGCAGCCGGATGCCGCTCTCGCTGTCGAACTCGTGGACGGTGAGCTTCACGCCGTCGGTCTCGGTGGCGGCGACCTGACGGACGTTGGCCGGTAGCGTTGCAGTGGGCCAACCGCCGAAGGTTTTTAGCTGAAGTTCGGCCAGCGCCTTCTTCGGCTCAAAGCTGGCGGAGTCAATTGCAAGCTGTGTGAACGTCTCATGGCATTTGCTGGTGATTTCGTCGGCAGGGAGCTTGTCGAAGACTTTCAGTTGCTGCGGTGTGAACAGCTTCTCCGCGTAGTTCGGCACCGGAGCCTCGCTCTTCTTCAGCCACTTGTTGAACCACCGCATCACGGGCACCTGCAGCTCCTGCGTGTCCTTGTGCGGCCCTTCGGTGACGATGAGGCCGAGCTGCTCGGGCTTATTGTGGAGATCGTAGATGCCGCGCACGCGCTCGTGCAGGCGCACCAGACCGTCGAGCGGGAAGATGGTGTCCTTGTCCGTGTTGACGATGAGCAGGGGCCGAGGGGCGACGAGCGCGGCTACCTGCGGGTAGTCCCAGCGGTAGGTGTTGACCATGAACATGCAGTCGCAATGGCCCTCCACCGTGCCGTCCACGACGTGATTGTGCAGGTCCACGATGCCCGCGGTGGGGCACGCGGCCTTGATGCGGTCGTCGAGCGCGGCGATCCACCACGAGTAAGCCCCGCCGCCGCTGCGGCCAGTCACGCCGATGCGCTCGCCGTCCACGTCCTTGCGGGACTCAAGGTAGTCGAGTGCCCGGATGCAGTTCCACGCCTCGGCGCCGGCGCTGGAGTAGCCGCGCGAGTTCCACCACCACATGTCCCGGTTGTGGGTCCCGTGGTGGATGCCCTCGATTTCGCCGAGCTGCACCGTGTCCACGACCATGCACACGTAGCCGTTGCGGGCGAACCATGCGCCCCAATGCTGGTAGCCGGCCTTGTTGCCATAGCTCACGCCGTTGGTCTTCACCACCGCGTGGCCGCAGACGTAGAGAATGGCCGGCGCGGGAGCGGAAAGTTTCTTCGGCACATACACATTGGCCGTGACGTAGAGGCCGGGGCGGGATTGGTAATGCAGCTTCTCCACCGTGAAGTCCGGGTGATCCAGTGTGCCGGTGACCGTCGCTTTCAGGTCCGTCTTCGGCGGCAAGGGGTCGAGGCCGAGCATCTCGAAGAGCTGCCGACGGGCAGTGGCCTTGTATTTGGTCCAATCATCGAGCGTGCGGACCTCCTCGAGTGAGCGCTCGCCGAGCGCGCGGGTTTCGGCCCGGAAATACTCCCCGAACATCCGGTCGCCGGGAGTCGGAGTGGCGGGCAGCCTGCCGTAGGGGTTGCGGTAGGCGGCAGCCGCGGCGTGCGAGGCGAGCATGAGCGCGGTGGCGAGCAGCAGGCGGACGGTGTTCATGAGGCGCTTGGACGGTCCCCCGCCCCGGGACCATCACCTTGTTCGACATGCCGACCGTGCGCGGCAGGGCCGAAAATGGGGTTGCTTGGCGCGCGTTTGTGCGCGTAGCCTCGCATTGTCAGCAACCAACCAAACCACCATGTATTTTGGAGCAGACTACTATCCGGAACATTGGGTGTATCCCTTTGATGGGACGCCCGAGGAGCCGGAATCGCGCTGGGAGCAGGATGCGCAGCTCATGGCGCATGCCGGCATGAACGTCGTCCGAATGGGTGAGTTTTGCTGGGGTTTATCCGAGCGCGAGGAAGGCAAGTTCGACTTCTCCTGGCTGCGGCGCGCGATGGATGCCTTCTCCCGTAATGGCATCAAGATCGTCCTCAGCACACCCACCGCTGCCCCGCCGGTCTGGTTGGCACAAAAGTATCCCGAGATCCTGCCGCTTGATGAAAACGGCCAGCCCCGTCGGGAGGGCACCCGTCGCGCCTATTGCATGAACAGCGACGTGTATTGGGATCGCGCCAAGAAGGTCGTCCGGGCAATGGCCGAAGCCTTGGGAGATCACCCCGACCTGGTCGCGTGGCAGATCGACAATGGCGTGGGCCGGCACAATACCGAATACGCCTTCAATCCCGAGACCAAGCGCGACTGGCACGCCTGGTTGAAGGCCAAATACGAAACCGTGGACCTGCTCAACGAGCGCATGGGCCTTCGCTTCTGGGGGCAGGTAGTGAGCAAGCACGAGGAAGTGCCCATGCCGATGCCCGCCCCGGCGGTGCATAATCCGGCACTGATCACCGACTGGCGGCGCTTCTCGAGCGACACCTGCGTGGCGTTTATCCGCATGCAGGCCGATTTGCTGCGCGAAATCACGCCCAAGACGCCCGTCACCACCACGATCCGGCCCTACGCGGTGCAGATCGACCACTTCGACCTGGCCGACGCGATCGACTTCGTCGCGATGGACAGTGACGCCACGGTGGGTCACAAGTCTGCGGAAAATGCGATGACGATCGACATCACCCGGTCGCTCAAAAAGAACGGCGAGGCGGAGGGCTTCTGGGTCATGGAGCAGAAGGCCGGCAACGTGGCCTGGGCCGATGCCAATTCACTCGTGCGGCCCGGGGTGGTGCGCCTGTTCAGCTACCAACTGCTCTCGCGCGGCGCGACTGGGCTCCTCTACTTCTATTGGCGGATGCCGCGCATCGGGCCGGAGAAATTCTACGGCGGCGTGTTGACCCACGATGGCCTGGCCAAAAACCGCATGTTTCAGGAGGTCATGCAGGTGGGCACCGAGCTTCAGACGCTGGCACCCATGCTGGCCGGCACCCAGGTCCAGGCGGATGTCGCCATCCTGATCAGCCATCAAAGCGATTGGGCCTTGAACCAGCCCATGCGGCCGAACAAATTCTTCAGCCAGCGCGAGCACGTGCAGCTCTACTACAGCGCATTGCACGATCGGAACATCCTCGTGGATTTTGCGCGGCCATCCGACGACCTCTCAAAATACAAGCTGGTCATCGCGCCGTCGCTGCACATGGTTTCGGGCGGCGAAGCGGACATGCTCCGACTCTACGTCCACAACGGAGGGACCCTCGTGGGAACGTTCAACACGGGCCTGGTGGATGAAAATCACATCGCCGCCACCGACGCTCCCTACGAGATGAGCGACATGTTCGGGTTGAAAGTCCTGGAGTTCGACCCGCTGCCACCCGGCGAGGAAAACCACATCACGATCAAAGGCGGTTTCCCCACCACCGGGCTGCACAGTGCGAAGCTCTGGTGCGACATCATCGAACCCATGGAGGGCTGCCAGGTGCTGGGCACCTATGCCCAGGATTTCTACGCCGGGAAGCCTGCCATCACGATGAACCAGTTTGGCGAAGGCCGTGCCATTTACGTTGGCACCATGTCCAGCCTGCCGTTTTACCATGACCTCGTCACCTGGCTGCGGCAAATCTGCGGCATTGCCCCCTTGGTCCGGGTGCCCGATCAAATCGAGGTGTCCATGCGGGTGCGCGGTGACTACCGGATTTACTTTCTGCTCAATCACCACTCGCAGAACGTTCATGTCCAGTTCTTCAAGCCGGTCCGCGACTGCCTGACTGGCAAGACCATCTCGGGCGGTTTCGACATCCCTCCCAAGGACATTCTCATAGTGGATGAGCAAACCGCCCCGGCCTGATCGCCCCGTAGCCAAGCAGGCCGCCGCCACCGCCCGCGAACGCGTGCTGGCCGCGTGGCGTGGCGTGGACGTATCCGCGCTGGAGAGTGCGGGCAGAGACAACAGCCGGCCGCTGACCAAGCTCATTCCCGACGTGATGGCCGGCCTTGGCTTGGACCGGCGCCGGGCGGAGGCAGAAATCGTCAAGGTTTGGAACCTCCTGGTGGATCCACGTGTCGCCGCCCATGCGCAGCCCACCGGGCTAAACAAGGGAACGCTTTTCGTCAGTGTGGACAGCAGTGCCTGGCTGGATGAAATCGTCCGCTACCGCCGGAAGGAGATCCTCGACCGCCTGCAGCACAGCTTTGGCAAGGAGACGGTGAAGCGGATTTCGTTCCGGGTCGGGTGACGGATGGAAACCGATCAGCGGGCCAAACCGAGGCGCCGGATTTCGTCCGCATAGCCCTCGCGGAAAGTCGAAAATCGTAACGCATACTGCAGCTCCTCCCGTAACCGGCGGTTGGCCACCCGCTTGTTTGTCACGCCCCGCTTGCGTTTCGTGACGGTGGACTCGTCAGCGGTCGGCGGCATCGGCCTGCTTAGCGTCTGGGAAAGCCACGCGAAGAAAGCCCGTTGGCTCACCGGCTCGTCGTCCGCCACGTTGTAAACGCGCCCCGGCTCGCCGCGTTCCAACGCCGCGATGGCCGCCCCCACCACGTCGTCGCGGTGAATCATGTTGAGCAGCCGGGCCCCGTCCCCCGACAACCGGGCCTCGCCGCTCAAGTATTGCTGGAAGAGAAAGCCGCGCTCCGGTCCGTAAATGCCGGCCACGCGCAGCACCGCCGCCGGGAAGCCCCGCTCGCTCGCCGCCGTGCGCAGGAGGTTTTCCGTTTCGACCAGCAGTTGTCCGGTCTCCGTCGGCGGCCGGGCCGGGCTTTCCTCGGTTACTTCGCCGCCGTCCGTCTGTGCGTAAACGCTCGTGCTGCTGGTGTAGACGAACTTCCGCAGCGGCGTCCCGGCCAGCCACTCGATCAGGTGGCGCGTGCCGTCCACATACACCGCGCGGTAAACCTCTGGCCCGCCTTTCGAGGAGGACACCGTGTTCACTACCCAGTCAAACGGCCCCGGCAGCGCGTGCAACGTCTCCGGCCGCGTCACGTCACCCACCACCGGCGTCAGCCCGGCCGCCCGCAGGTCCTCCGCCCCCTCGGCCGTGCGCCTCAGTCCGAAAACCGAGTGCCCGCGCCGGGCCAGTTCTGCCCCCAGCGGTAAGCCCACATACCCACAACCCACGATCAACACACGCATGGCAGGAAGATGGAGTGATTCACAAACACTGCCCAGTTGGATTCTGGGGGAGGCCAAAGCTAAAACTTCACTTCGCACTCCAGCTCCACGAGCCCGCGAAAGTGGGCCGCGTAGGGCGCGAGTTCACCTTCCTTCGTCGCGGCGCTCACGGTCAGCGACGCGAGGTCGTGGTAGTCGCTGTAATACTCGGAGCAGTGCATGAAGAGGCCGATGCGGTAATCACCCTCGACGAGCGGGAAGTTCTCGATGCGGCCCGTGCAGCGGAAGGGCGCGTCCGGCCCGATGGCGAACTGCCCGCTTGGCTTGCGCAGGTCAAGGATGGCCACGCGCTGGCCATAGACGCTGTAAATCAGGATGGCGCAGTCAATGAGCTGCGTGCGCTGCTTTGCGCCGAGTTCTAGCGTGAACTCCAACGGCTGCCCGTTGGTGACTGGGTTGGGTGTGAACTCCAGCTGCCGGCACTCGACGATCTTGCCCAGCGGCACGGCGGTGTCGGTGCGCGGTTTCTTGATCTCGCCGAGGTAGGCGTTGATCTGCGTGTCCGGGTCGCCGTCGCCGAGCACGCGCCCGCCGCCCATGTGGATGATGCGCCCGCACAGCGCCTGCACGGCGGCCATGTTGTGGCTGACGAAGAGGACGGTGCGCCCGCGGTTCTTGGCCACGTCCTGCATCTTTCCGAGGCACTTGTTCTGGAACGCGGCGTCGCCCACGGCCAGCACCTCGTCCACCACGAGAATCTCCGGCTCCAGATGCGCGGCGACCGCGAAGGCGAGCCGCACATACATGCCGGAAGAATAGCGCTTCACCGGCGTGTCCAGGAACTTGCCGACTTCGGCGAACTCCACGATCTCGTCGAACTTCGCCTTCACCTCGGCCTTGGTCATGCCGAGGATGACGCCGTTGAGGTAGATGTTCTCGCGGCCCGTAAGTTCCTGATGAAAGCCGGTGCCGACCTCCAGCAGCGAGGCCAGCCGCCCGCGCAGGTAAATCTCGCCCTCGGTCGGCTCGGTAATTTGGCTGAGCACTTTGAGCAGCGTTGACTTGCCTGCGCCGTTGCGCCCGATGACGCCGATGACCTCGCCGGGCTTCACGTCGAAGCACACGTCGCGCAAGGCCCAGAACGACTCGCTCGCATCCGCCTGCTCTTTGCCGAGATTTCTGACCCAGTGCGTGAGCTGGTCACGCAGCGTGTCCTGCGACTTGGCGGCCCCAAGCCGATACTGCTTGGAGATGCCGCGAACGCTGATGATGGGCTTGGCCATGCTGGTTCAGAAGGGGGAAGCCACAGATGGACACAGATGGACACAGATGAACTGAACTCGCGTCAGCTCACCGAACTGGTTGTCCAAGCGGGCCAGCACCACGAGCGGCAAACCCCCGCACTTTTCCCATCTGTGCCTATCTGTGTTCATCTGTGGCTCAAATCACATCCGCAAAGGTCTTCTCCGCGCGGCGGAAGTAGAGCGCGCCGCTGACCAGCATCGCGGCGATGACGCCCAAACTCACGCCGAAGCCCGGCCAATAGGGCTCAAACTGCGCCCCCAGCACGCCCCAGCGGAAGCCGTCAATCACCCCGACCATCGGGTTCAGGCTGAACAGGAAGAACACCTCGTCGCCGAACTTGTCGCGCACGAGGCTGGACGGGAACGCTACCGGGCTGGCGTAGAGGCCCATCTGCACGATGAACGGCACGATGTATTTCACGTCGCGATACCGCACGTTCAGCGCCGAGAGCCACAGGCCGATGGCGAACGCGGCGGCGAACGCCACGAGGAAGAACACAGGCAGCAGGAGCAAGTGGAGTTGCCAGCTCACGCCTGCCCAAATCATCACACCAAACAGAATCACCAGCCCGATGGCGAAGTCCACCGCGCCGCTGATGACCGCGCTGGCCGGAATGATGAGGCGCGGGAAGTAGATTTTGGAAATCATGTTCGACGAGCCGACGAGCGAGTTGCTGCTCTCCGCCATCGCGTTGGCGAAGAACTGCCACGGCAGTAGCCCGGCCAGCGTGAGCACCGCGTAGGTCTCGAAGTTCATCCCCTTCTTTTCCGAGAAGCCCGCAAGCTTCCCGAAGACGAGGGTGAACACGACCATGGTGAGGAACGGCTTGAGCACCGCCCACGCTACGCCGAGCGCGGCCTGTTTGTAGCGCACGAGGATGTCGCGCCAGGCGAGGAACCAGAACAGCTCGCGGTAGCGCCACAGCTCATCGAAGTCCACGGCCACGAGGCCCTTCTTGGGCCGGATGACGCGCTCGTAGTCGGCGAGTTCGTTGACGTGCGGTTGGGGGGGCGTCATGCCGGTTGGCTTCGCAGCTAGGGCATCTGCAACGCCTCGCGGACGGCATCCAGGAAGGAGCCTTCTTTCGCGGCGATGTTCCGATCGCTGGTCACCATGTCGTCGAGCACGGAGATCACCACCTTGCGATGCTCGGGGGTGGTGAACTGACTCGCCAGTTGGGTTGCGTATGCCCGCGCGGCGTCTCGCGTGGTGGAATGTCGGCTGACGCGCGCGACGGATGCGTCGTATTGCTTGGCGCGGTCGTAGTCGCTGGCGCAGCCCAGTGCGGCAAGCAGCCGGCCGATCCGCTCATCCTCTACGGCGGCCAGATTGTCGTCGGCATACATGGCCAGCATGGCGAGGTCGAGCAGGGCGGTGCTTTGGGAGCTGGTGAAGCCGGTAAGGTTCATGGTTCGTAGTGCTTTAGCGGTAGTTCGGGATTAACCCACATTCGCCACATACCAGTCGAGCGCGAGTTCAAGGCCCTGCGGCATGGTGTGCGTGGGCGCGTAGCCAAGCAGCCGGCGGGCCTTGTCCACGTTCGCGAGCGAATGGCGCACGTCGCCGACGCGGAAGTCACGGTAGGTGGGCTTCTGCTCGGGCAGCGACGGGTTGCGGCGGCGCAGGCCGTCGTGGACGGCGCGGTAGAGGTCGTTGAGCGTGGTGCGGTCGCCCACGGCGATGTTGTAGGCTTGGTTCAACGCGTCCTCGTTGGTCGTGGTGGCGGCGAGAAGGTTGGCTTGCACGACGTTTTCCACATAGCAGAAGTCGCGGCTGGTCTCGCCGTCGCCGTTGATGAAGACGGGTTCCTTCTTCAGAAGCGACGCGACCCACTTGGGGATGACGGCGGCATAGGCGCCGTCGGGGTCCTGGCGCGGGCCGAAGACGTTGAAGTAGCGCAGGCCGATGGCTTTGAAGCCGTAGGTGCGCGCAAAGACATCGGCGTAAATCTCGTTGAACTTCTTGGTCGCGGCGTAGGGCGAGAGGACGTTGCCGATCTTGTCCTCGACCTTGGGCAGGTCCGGGTGGTCGCCGTAAACGCTGCTGCTGGAGGCGTAGACGAGCTGCTTCACCTTGGCGTCGCGCGCGGCGAGCATAATGTTCAGGAAGCCCAGGACGTTGGCCTCGTTGCTGGTCACGGGGTCGGCCACGGAGCGCGGCACGGAGCCCAGCGCACCCTGATGCAGGACGTAATCCACCCCCGCGCAGGCTTCCCGGCACTGGTGGCCGATGCGGAGGTCGCCCTCAAGGAAACGAAAGCGCTCCCACTGGTTGGCGGTGACGAGATCCTTGAGCTGATGGAGATTCCTGCGATGGCCGGTGGCGAAATTGTCGAAGCCCACCACCCGTTGATCGAGCTTCAAGAGCGCCTCGACCAGATTGGAGCCGATGAAGCCGGCGGCCCCGGTCACCAGCCACGTGCGCGGTGACTTCTTCAGGTCGGTGCGGAGGGATTCGTAGGCGGACATCACAGGGAAGGATCAACTTTCAGCCGAGCATCGTCGCCGTCGCCCAATGCCTGACCTGCCCGGGCGAGCGGCCGTCGCCTAGGCTTTCCATACTTTCTTCCGGTCCACTTTCACGTCGGCCATTGCGTTGCGGGTGTCCACGATGACTTGGGCCCAGTCGGCGAGCTGCTGGTTGTTGGTCTTCTTGTGGTTGGTGGATATCACGACTACGTCGTAGCTGCCGATGCTCTTCGCGGTCCACGGCACGGACTTGGTGCCGGCCCAATGGCCGTGCTCGCGGCTGGGGCGGATCACCGGCACGTGCGGGTCGTAGTAGGCGACCTTCGCACCGCGGGCCTTGAAGAGGTCCAGCAACACATAGCTGGGCGACTCCCGGTCGTCGTCCACGTTTGCCTTGTAGGCGAGGCCGACGATGAGGATTTTGCTGCCGTTGATGGCCTTCTTTTTTTCGTTCAGCGCTTCCTGCGTGCGATGCACCACATACATCGGCATCGCCGTGTTCACCTCGCCGGCCAGCTCGATAAACTTCGTGTTCTGCCCATACTCGCGCGCCTTCCAGGTCAGGTAGAACGGGTCGATCGGGATGCAATGCCCGCCGAGCCCGGGGCCCGGGTAGAAGGCCATGTAGCCGAACGGCTTGGTCTTCGCGGCGTTGATGACCTCCCACACGTCGATGCCCATCGCGGCATAGACCTGCTTCAGCTCGTTCACCAGCGCGATGTTCACGCCGCGGAAAATGTTTTCGAGCAGCTTGGTCGCCTCCGCCGCACGGCAGGAACTGACGGGAATGATGGTCTTGATCGCCTGGCCGTAGAGTTCGACCGCCCGCCGCTGGCATTCCGGCGTGTAACCGCCGACGACTTTCGGGATGATGGCAACCTTGCTGTCCGGGTTGCCGGGGTCTTCGCGCTCGGGTGAGAAGGCGAGGAAGAAGTCCTTGCCCGCCTTGAGGCCGTTGCGCTCCAGCACGGCGCGCAAGTCCTCATCCGTCGTGCCCGGGTAGGTGGTGGATTCGAGGACGACGAGCAGGCCCTTGTGCAGGTGCGGCAGGATGGCCTCGCCGGACTTGAGGATGTAACTGATGTCCGGTTCGCGGTTCTTGTTGAGCGGCGTCGGGACGCAGATGATGACGGCGTCGAGCTGCTTGATGGCCGAGAAGTCCGCGGTCGCGCGGAAACGGCCCGCCTTGACCTGCTCCTGAATCGCCGCCGCCGGGATGTGTTCGATGTAGCTCTCGCCCGCGTTCAGCTTCACCACCTTCTTGCTGTCTACGTCCAAGCCGGTGACGGTTACGCCGCAGCGGGCGAACTGGAGAGAGAGGGGCAGACCAACGTAGCCGAGTCCGATGATGCCGATGTTCATGCGATGCCTTCGCCAACGAGGCACGCGAAAACCGCCCAAAATCGGGCTGCCACTCCGGGTGCCTGCGGCCGAGATTTACCGCCCAAACCCGCGTGAAGAAAAGGAAAACCTCAGCCCGGGCCGCGGAAGTTCAGGCCGGCCGTTTCATTTCAAACCGATCCCCCGTGCGGCAATACCAGTCCGGGCTGGCCATGCGCCCGATCGTGCGCAGCCGCTCGGTGCGGATGCGCTGCGTGGCCGGGTCGAACAGCTCGTCGCGGATGTGGATGCGCTTGATGAGGCCGATGATGAGCCGGTTGTCGCCGATTTGCAGCGTGCCCCACTCGGTGCATTCGAGACTGGCCGGTGACTCGGCAATGCGCGGCGGCCTCACGACCGACGACGGCAACGTCGTCAGCCCCGCGCTCGCCAGCTCGCTCACGCCATAGGGCAAGGACGCGGCCGTGCGGTTCATCGCTTCAGCGGCCGCCTCGTCCACGAGGTTCACCACGAACTCGTGCATCTGTCGGATGTTGCGCGCGGTGTCCTTGGGCGTGCCGTCATCGCGGTCGCCGGGGCAGAAGCCGAGGATGGGCGGGTTCGCGCCGAGCAGGTTGAAGAAGCTGAACGGCGCGAGGTTCACCACACCATCCGGCCCGAGCGTCGTCACCCACGCGATGGGCCGCGGCGTGACGAGCGAGGCCAGCAGCGGGTAGGCGCGCTCGGCGTATTGGCCTTCGAGGTCGAGTTCCATGCAGCGCTCAGGCCACCGTCTCATTCCTACGCCGATGGCGACTCTTCACGCTCTTCCGAGGTGGGCGGGGTGCTCGGTCCAGCGCGGCAATCAAGCGGGCTTCCACCAAGGCGCGCGGCGAGGCGAAAACAGGCGGGTGCGCGGCTTCATAAGCCCACAACTCCTCCAGGCTGACTGACCTCGTGCGCTTGGTTGTCATGGCGTCAATGTAGTCCGGTGGCGGGTTTCGTGACAAGGCCGGTGCGGCTTGTCCGGTCCTGCCGAGAACTGATTGCCTCCATCTCGGCGGCTTCAATAACGAACAAATCCTGAATCGGAGCCACCGCCAGCAGCTTTTCGTAAAAAGGCGCAGAGTGAACGGCCGCTTCGCCCCACACACGCGGGATGCGCAGAGCTTTCGCGAGTTGCACCAAGCCGAACACGATGTCCGCCACTACCTGAGCCGTGGGCTTCGCGCCTTGGGGGCCGCCGGTGTGGAGGCGAAAGGAGAGGTGGTCGACCACAAGGTCGCGGGGGCCGAAGCTGGCGTGATTCGAATGCTCGCCAACTCGGCGTTGTCACCGTTCAGCATGGCCGGAATTTTACTCATATCGAAGGGGGTAAACCAGGGACCCTAATATGTTGGATAAAAGGAATCGGCTCGCGATTTTGCCTCGGCGATTTCCTCATCTGACATTCTGCACTCTAAAATCTCGAACTCGTTTGTGCGGGTAACGGCTGGGTGATTCTGCTGCGCTGCAATCAACGCCCATTTGTATGCTTCGATAATGTCAGGTTTGAAGGCGCCATTCCTCTCCGAATAGAGAATGCTCTCCCTCGTATGCGGCCCCCCTCCGGCCCAGCCTGCTCCCGGCAGGCGCTCTGCCTTGAAGTGTTGGCGAATCATGGCGACTTGAGCGTCTGGCAGGCCACGCATTGCCGCTTTACAAAACCAAGAGTAGCTCTCAGCGGGATCATCCTCCTCGCAGAGCTTAGCGTAGTCATACATTCCCCACTCAAACCCGCCTTCAGCCGCAGCTAAGAACCACCGCTTTGCCTCACTCTTGCTTTCTGGGACGCCCTCAATGCTTGTCCGCCAAACTTTCTCCCCATGCCCATGCAAGTGCATCATTCCTAAGATGAACTGAGCCTGAACATCACCACGTTCAGCATGATCCTTGAGGTCGTTCATACGCTTGTTTAGCCCATCGCTGCTTGCTCACGCCCTTCGTTCCCTGATGCTCTGCACGATGTCCGCCACCACCTGCGCCGTGGGCTTTGCGCCTTGGGGGCCGCCGGTGTGGAGGCGCACGCTCACGTTGCCGGCTTCGAGGT
>CAZQEW010000099.1:17186-17545 GCA_964591495.1 uncultured Klebsiella sp. | reverse complement strand
CCATGATGACGACGGTCTTGCCAACGCCAGCGCCGCCGGACGCACCGACCTTGCCGCCCGTGAGGAACGGGCAGATGAGTTCAATGACCTTGATGCCGGTGGTGAGCACCTGCGGGCTGGTGGACTGGTCCACGAGCGGCGGGGCGGAGCGGTGGATGGAGTTGTATTTGTCCGCCTTCACCGGGCCCTGCTCGTCCACGGCGTCGCCGGTGACGTTGAACACGCGGCCCATGACGCCGTTGCCGACCGGCATGGAGATGGGCGCGCCGGTGTCCGTGATGGTCATGCCGCGCTTGAGCCCCTCGGTGGTGCTCATGGCGACGGCGCGGACCCAGTTGCCGCCGAGGTGCTGCTGCACT
>CAZQEW010000099.1:12603-17176 GCA_964591495.1 uncultured Klebsiella sp. | reverse complement strand
CAGCTTGGTCTTGCCCTGGCCGGGGAGATCGTATTCCACGGTCAGCGCGTTGTAGATGGGCGGGAGCTGGTTCGTGAACTCAATGTCCAGAACCGGGCCGATGATTTGAACGATTTTGCCGGTGTTCATCGTGTAAAATTAGTTGCCCATCGCCATCTGGGCGGTGGTGATTTCCAAAAGCTCTTTCGTGATGTTGGCCTGACGCAGCTTGTTGTATTCGAGGGTCAGGTCTTTGATGATTTGCTTGGCGTTGTCGGTCGCGTTCTTCATGGCGACCATGCGCGCGGACTGCTCGGAGGCCTTCGCTTCCTGCAAGAATTGGAAGACTTGGTAATTTACGTAGTGCGGCAGCAAGTTGCCGAGCACCGTGGCGGCGGCTGGCTCGAAAAGATATTCGCGGGTCGCCTCGCCGAGTTCGGCGCCAACGCCTTCGCCGGTAAGGTCGGCATCAAGCGCCTTGATTTCACCGATGGGGAGCAACTGCCGCTGCTCGGGCTTCTGGGTGAGCGTATTGATGAAGTTCGTGTAGAGCACGTCCACGGCGTCCACTTTGCCTTCGAGGAACAGGTCTTGAGCGAACTTCGAGATGGCCCGCGCCTCGGCGAACTGCGGCGTGTCCTTGTAGCTGAACTCGGCGGCGAGCTCGCGCTTCAAGCGGGCCGCCCATTGCGCGCCTTTTTTGCCAGCGCAGATAAAGACGGTCGTGTCCTTGTCCAGCTTGGCGGCCTCGCGGAGGAGGTTGGTGTTGAGCGCGCCGCACAGGCCCTTGTCCGTGGTGATGAGGATGAGCGCCCGGCGCTTGCCGCCGCGCTTCTCCATCAGCGGATGGCTGAACTCGCCCGCACCGGCAGTGGCCGCCGCGAGCACTTCGTTCATCAAGGTGGCGTAAGGCCGGCCCGCGAGCGCGGCCTGCTGCGCGCGGCGCATCTTGGCCGACGCGACCATCTGCATCGCCTTGGTGATCTGGGCGGTGTTCTTGACCGACTTGATGCGCCGGCGGATGTCGCGTGTGCTGGGCATGGTGGGCTAAGGCAGTTGAACTCGGGCTTAGCGGTAGCTCTGTTTGAACTCGCCCAGAGCGGCCTTCAACTCGCCGGCGAGGGCGTCGCTGATGGCCTTCTCGGTGCGGATTTTGTCGAGCAGCGCGCTCTTCCGCGTGCTGAGGAAGTCGGTGAGCTTGTTCTGGAAGTCCTTCACTTTCTCCACCGGCACGTCGTCCAGGAAGTTGTTCTGCATGGACCACAGGACGGCCGACTGCACCTCGACGGGAATCGGGTTGTATTGGTTCTGCTTGAAGAGCTCGACGATGCGCTTGCCGCGTTCGAGCGTGGCCTGCGTCTTGGCGTCGAGGTCGGAGCCGAACTGCGCGAAAGCGGCGAGTTCGCGGAACTGGGCGAGTTCGAGTTTGATTTTGCCGGCGACCTGTTTCATCGCCTTGATTTGCGCGGCGGAACCGACGCGGGAGACGGACAGACCGACGGAGATCGCGGGGCGGATGCCTTGGTAGAACAGGTCGGTTTCCAAGTAAATCTGGCCGTCCGTGATGGAAATCACGTTCGTCGGGATGTAGGCGGAAACGTCGCCCGCCTGCGTCTCGATGATGGGCAGGGCGGTGAGCGATCCGTTGCCGCTCTTCTCGTTCACGCGGGCGGAACGCTCGAGCAGGCGGGAGTGCAGGTAGAACACGTCACCCGGATACGCCTCACGGCCGGAGGGGCGCTTGAGCACGAGGGACACCTGACGGTAGGCGACGGCCTGCTTGGAGAGGTCATCGTAAATGATGAGCGCATCCATGCCGTTGTCCATGAACCACTCGCCCATCGCCGCGCCGGAGAACGGGGCGAGATACTGGGCGGCAGCGGGAGCGTCGGCACCGGCGGCCACGACGATGGTGTATTCCATCGCACCGGCCTTCTCCAACTCGGCGATGACGCGCGCGATGTTGGACTGCTTCTGGCCGACGGCCACGTAGATGTTGTAGACAGGGCGAAAATCCTTCTGGCCGGCATTCTGTTTGTTGATGCGGGCCTGGTTAATCATCGCGTCCACGCCGATGGTGGTCTTGCCGGTGGAGCGGTCGCCGATGATGAGTTCGCGCTGGCCGCGGCCGATGGGAATCATCGCGTCCACGGACATGATGCCCGTCTGGAGCGGCTGGCTGACGGATTTGCGCTTCACGATGCCAGGCGCGATTTTCTCGACCGGATACTGCGCGGTGGCGGTGATGGGGCCCTTGCCGTCCACGGGGCGGCCGAGCATATCCACCACGCGGCCGAGCAAGCCCTTGCCCACGGGCACGGAAAGGAGCTTGCCGGTGGTCTTGACCTCGGAGCCTTCGCGGATTTGGAGGTAGTCGCCGAGGACGACGACGCCGACTTCGGTCTCTTCCAGGTTGAGCGCGAGGCCAATGACGCCGTTGCCGAAGTCGAGCATCTCGTTGAGCATCGCGTCGGTGAGGCCTTCAACCTTGGCTACGCCGTCGGAAATCTCGCGGACGGTGCCGACGTTCTGCCGGGAGACGGAGGTCTTGAGGCCCGAAATCTGGGCTTCGATGTCTTGCAGGATGGAGCTCATAGCAATTCGTTCAGTCGGAAATCAGAGAGTGTCGTTTAAAGCCGCGAGGCGACCCGCCACGCTGCCGTCGTAAATGTCGCTGCCGGCCTTGATTTTCACGCCGCCAATCAGCGCGGGGTTTACCCAGAAAGTCACGTTCATGCCCGGGCCATACTTGGCGGCGAGCGCAGTCTTGATGGCATCCATCTGCGCGGACGTGGTCTCGACGGCGTTCTCGACGCGCGCGGAACGGCGGTCGAGGTCCAGCTTGATGAGGCGCTGGAGGTGCGTGAGCGTGCCGATGTAGCCGCGCGGCTTTTGCGCGATGACAGCAGCCACTGCCTGACGAACTTTGGCTTCGTCCAGCACGCCGTTCACGCAGCAGGCGTGGAAGAGCGCCTTGCCATCGCGACGGGATTGTTTGCCGACTTTCATGCGGGCGGTGAGGGAAGTGGGTGGTTACGCGGCCAACTGACGGACGGCATCGTCCGCGAGACGGCCCTTCTGGTCGGCATTGAGAATGTCGCCAGTCGCACGGCTGGCAGCAGCCACCACGAGACGGCCAAATTCCTGACGCAGCTCGGCCTTCATGCGGGCCAGCTCGGCGTCATTGGCCTGGCGGGCTTTGGCAATGATGCCAGCGGCGTCTGCGATGGCCTTCTGACGTTCAGCCTCGGACACCTTGGCGGCAGCGGCGCGGGCTTCCTCGATAATCTTGGTGGCCTGCTGACCGGCCTGCGTCACCAACTCGGCGGCTTTCGCCTGCGCGTTGGCCAATTCGGCCTTGATCCTCTCGGCGTCCGACATGCTCTTGGCGATGCGCTCCTTGCGCTCGTCAAGCATCTGAAGGATCGGGCCGTAGGCAAACTTGTGCAGCAGGAAGGCAACGACGCCAAACCCGATGAAATGCATCGCGAAAAGCTGGCCGTTGAAGCCGAACTTTTCAGCGATTTCAGCGGCGGGATTGCCTGCGGCAAGGAAGAAGAACGCGTTCATGGGGACGACTTAGAAAAGGGACGCGAGGCCGGGTTGCGGCCCCGCGGTTGATTACTTGCCCATCAGGATGACGATGATGATGGCGCCTTCCGCGAGCGCGGCGCTCAGCAGCGCCTGCACGAGAATCTTGCCGGACGCGCCGGGATTACGCCCGACGGCCTCGGCGGCCTTCATACCGATCAGACCCAGAGCGATGCCACCGCCCAAGGCGGCTGCGGCAACAGCAATGCTTCCAGTCATGTGTTTGTCTTTCTATTTTGTGTTACTGACGCCCGCCGCAGTCTTGCCACGGTCCGGAACGCCAAATCGTTCAGTGCGAGTGCGCGTCCGCGTGGCCCTGATGACCCTCGGCCGCGTGCTCGTCGTCGTGCTTGCACATCAGCGCCGTGAACACCGCCGTCAAAAGCGTGAACACCAACGCCTGTATCATGCCGACCATCAGTTCCAACCCAAAGAACGGCAGCGCCGCCAGCCAGCCAAAATAATGGCCGCCCATGTGCAGCATCATCTCCAACAGCGATTCGCCCGCGTAAATGTTCCCGTAGAGACGGAACGTGAGCGACACGGGGCGGATCAGGATCGAAATGACTTCAAGGAAACCCACAAGGAAGAAGACGAGCAGCAGCAGCGCCCTCATGCCGCCCGTGGCTTCTCCATGATAAACAAAGATGTGCGAGAAGAAGCCACCAACGCCGTTGGCTTGGATGGACCAGTAGAGCCACAGGCCGAAGAAGAACAAGGCCAGCGCCAAAGTCATGTTCAAATCCGCATTCGCACCTCGCAAGATCGGGTGCGAAACATGAAATCCATGCGCCGTGTCGTGCCCCCAGCCGATGGACCCGACGCCCGGAATGAGGCCGAACCAGTTGGCGGACAGGATGAAAATGAAGACCGAGCCGTAAAACCAAAACGTCTTGCGCGCCAGCTTCTCCCCCATGATCCCGCCAAGGAACTCAACCAGCGTCTCCACAATCCATTCGGCAAAATTCTGCAAACCGCTGGGCACGAGCTGGACATTCCGCGT
>CAZQEW010000099.1:0-12503 GCA_964591495.1 uncultured Klebsiella sp. | reverse complement strand
GCGCGGAGCCTGCATCGGAAGCGAATGGCTTTCCTCGGCCTTGGCGGCGGCCTTCGCATCCGTGACCACCTGCTCCTTCGCCGCACCGGTCTGAGTGGCAGTGTCGGTCACCGCCTTGGTGTCAGCGGCGTTCAGGGCGGCGGGGCAAACCGCCAGCCACAGGGCAAACAGCAAAGTTTTAACTGCGTTCATTGCTCGGGACAGTCCCATCAAGCGACGAAGCTACGTGCTCGACTAGACTCGAAACGAGACGATACTGCCGCGTCGTGATTTTTTTCACAAGGGGTATTGTTCGCCGCCGGGCAAATTGTAGTTTTCCCCATCCACGGGACGCGCCCGTCTTATCAAGCAGCAGGTGGCGCAAACTCTTCCGCGTGGTAGCTGCTCCTCACCATCGGTCCGCTGGCGACATGGACAAAGCCCATCGCCTCCGCCCGCGCACCCAGCTTCGTGAACTTGTCCGGGTGGACGAACTCCACGACCGGCAGGTGCTTCAGCGTCGGCTGGAGGTATTGGCCGAGCGTAAGGATGTCGCAGTTCGCCGCGCGCAAGTCCTCCATCGCCGTGAGCACTTCCGCCTCCGTCTCGCCGAGGCCCAGCATGATGCCGGACTTGGTGAAGACATCCGGTCGACGCGCCTTCACCTTCGCCAGCACGGAGAGCGAGCGGTCGTAAGTCGCGCGATGGCGCACGCTCGGCGTGAGGCGGCGGACAGTTTCGAGGTTGTGGTTGTAAATCTCCGGGTTCGCGCCGAGCACCGTCTCGATGCAGTCGTCCTTGTCGAGGAAGTCCGGCACCAGCACCTCGATGACGATGCCGGGGTTCGCCGCGCGCGTGGCTTCGATGGTCTGGCGGAAGTGCTCCGCACCGCCGTCCGCAAGGTCGTCGCGCGCCACCGCCGTGATGACAACGTGTTTGAGGCCCATGCGCTTCGTCGCCTCGGCCACGCGCTGCGGCTCGTCGGCTTCGAGCGCGAGCGGCTTGGCGGTGGAGACGGCGCAGAAGCCGCACGCGCGGGTGCAGCGATCGCCGGCGATCATGAAGGTCGCCGTGCCCTTGCTCCAGCACTCCCAATGGTTCGGGCACTTGGCGCTCTCGCAGACGGTGTGCAGCTTGAGGTCGTTGAGCAGTTCGCGCGTCTTCGTGAACGCGCTGCTGGTCGGCAGCGAGAGACGCAGCCACTCGGGCAGACGCGGGCGGGCGGGCGGTGGGGCGGTTAGGGTATCCATTTAACGAGTCGTGATAAGCGCCAAATCCCAAGCTCCAAGTTCCAAAGAAATCCCAAGCTCCAAACACCAAACTGGCGCGCGCGAACTCCACCCGCGCCTTGGAGCTTGGGGCTTGGAGCTTTTTTGAGGCTTGGGATTTGGAGCTTGGAGCTTCATGTGGAGTTTCATTCCCACCCATTCTTCTTCCACCACTTTTCGATCTCCGGCGGGCCGAAGTCGCCAAGCACCTTCCCATCCACCTCGATGGTGGGGGCGAGGGTCTGGCCGGAAAGGCGCTCCATCTCTTCGTAAGCCTTGTCGTCGGCCATGACGTTGATGACCTCATACTCGACGCCCCGCGCGTCGAGCCAGTCCTCGGCCTTGGAGCACCACGGGCAATAGGGTTTGATGAATAGTCGGACGCGGGTGGGTTTCATTCGGTGATAAAAGTATCCTGATGCTCGTAGCACGGCGCGCAGCAGCAGAGCAGGCGCAGCACCTCGGGGCCGGTGTTCCAAAGCTTGTGCTTTTTCCCCGGCGGGATGGCGACGGCGTCGCCGGCGCGGACCTCGCGCTCCTCGGCCTCGATGCGCATCCGGCCGGTGCCGTGGGTGAAGTAGTAAATCTCCTCCGACTTCGCGTGATAGTGCTCCATCGTGCTGCCGCCCACCGGCACGCGCGCCTCGGCAAGCGACTGGTTGCGAATCGCGGAGTTGCGATACGCCAGCAGCTCGCGGATTTCGGAGCCATCCTTCGTGGTGAAGGCCGGCACGGAGTCGAGATTGATCACGTCCATAACCGCCGTGAAGATGGGGACAGCCCGGGGTCAAGGCAACGGCGGAGTTGGCGAAGGTTGGCCGCGAACGGCCGAAATCGCCGCAAAGGATGTTTCCCTGCTTCCCGCCGCAATCTGAGCGTGCGTTCAGAGCAAGCCTCCCAAGCAAAAACCGGGGAAGCCCTCGCGGACTTCCCCGGCAGTGAATGGAATAAAGGGCGGCTTTACAGGGTGCTCCAACCGTGCTTTTCGCGCACGGCGAGCATGGAAGCGAGGATCTTGTTCCAGGTGTCCTGTTTCATGAGGACTTCATTCGGGAACATGCAGCCATCCCAGCAGATGTGCATGCAAGCCTTGGTCAGCTCGCCTTTCTCGTCACGCAGCCAGAAACCGGAGTGGTGCGGGATGTTGAGCTTGCCGTTGGGGTCATTGACCTGGCAGTGCTTGCCGGTTTTGTCGTGCCCGCCGGAGCCCTTGACGGTGGCGTCGTTTTGCGCGACGTGGAAGTCAATGGTCCATGGACGCAGCGCCGCAGTGAGGGTCTTTAGCGCGGCATCGAGCTTCTTCTTGTCCTTCCAGTCGTAGCCCTTGGGCAGGATGGCGTGCTTCTCGGCGTTGTAACCCATGGTGTAGAGAAGCGTGTGGGCCATGTCCGCCTGGAAGCCGACGATGCCGGGGCGGTCGGTTTCTTCCAAAAGGTTGACCATGTTTTTCCAAGAATGCATGCCACCCCAGCAGATTTCGCCCTCGGCGGCGAGCCGTTCGCCGTGGTCGGCAGCCACCGCTGCGCCTTCGCGGAAGGTTTGGGCGATGAGCTTGGTGTTGCCCTTGGGATCCTTGTCCCAATCGGCGACACCGGCAGCGGAATCAATGCGGACGACGCCGTAGGGACGGATGCCGAGTTCGCGGAGTTTCTTCGCGATGCGGCAGGCCTTGCGCACGGCCGTGACCCACCCGGCGCGTTTGGTTTCGTCGCCCATCGCATTGCCGTCGAACCACACGGGCGCGACAACCGAGCCGACGACGAAGCCCTTGGACTGGATTTTTTCGGCGAGGGCCTTGATGCCGTCGTCGCTGATGTCGATGTTCGTGTGCGGGTCGTAGAGAAAGAGGTCCACGCCGTCGAACTTCTGCCCGTTGACCTCGGCCTTGGCGGTGAGGTCGAGCATCGTGTCGAGGTCAATGAAGGGCTCGGCGCCGGGGCTGCCCTTGCCGACGAGGCCGGGCCACATGGCGTTGTGGAGCTTGGGATAGAGGTTCGCGGTGTTGCTCATGGTAAACTGTTGCGGTGCGTTTTTGGAAATGCGCCGCGAGGCTAGCAAGCAACGCGGGCCGTTCAATTCCAAAAGTGCACCGCTCAATGCGCGGCCGCAGCCGGGGCAGGCGCAGGGGCTGACTCCGGGGGCAGGAAGTGCCTCCACGGCACCTCCCAGATGCGGACTTCGCTGGCGATGCCCTTCACCTTTACCGGGTCCAATTCGACGCATACGCGGGCCAGCTCCGGCTCAAACCGCTCCAAATCACGCAGCGTGGACTCGCCAATAATGATGCGGCTGTGTCCCGAGACGCCTTCAAGCCGGCTGGCGAGGTTCACTTCCCGGCCGAAGATGGTGTAATTGATGATGTGCGCCTCGGACCCCATCATGCCGACGACGGCGGTGCCGGTATTGATGCCCGTGCCCAAGGCCAGCAGCGGCAACAGCGGCAAGAGCTCTTCACCAGCAGCAGCACGACGGGCATTCTCGATCTCCAGGCGGTCGTTCTCCTGCTTCCTGCCCAGGTTGATCTGGTGCATGGCGATCTGCGCGTCAATGGCAGCGCGGACACAGTTGACGGCATGTCGCTCGTCCGGCGTGGGCGCGCCCCAGAAGGCCATCACGCAGTCCCCGATGTATTTGTCGAGCGTGCCATTGTGCTTCTTGATCTGGTCGGCGATGGCGGCGAGATAAAGGTTCACCGTCTGCAACGTCTCCGCGGCAATCTGATCGTAATGCGCCTCGGCAGCGGGCCCGGTGAGCTGGTGATCGTGAACGTATTTGTCGGCCCGGGCCTGGTTGGTGTCGGTCAGGGTGGTGAAGCCCCGCACATCGGCGAAGAAGACCGTGATGCGCTCGCGCTTGCCACCCAGGTGAATCTCATCGCGCTGGAGAAGCTGGTTGACGACGTTCGGCGAGACCAGCTTGGCGAAGACGCCTTTGACGCGGCGCTTTTCGCGCTGCTCAAAAATGCTCTGGTAGGTGACCAACGCAACGTGCATGAGAATCAGCGCACCCACCACGGGCAGGAAAATTGGGAGCCAGAGGCGGTGTTCGACATACAGGTGGTGTGCCAGCCAGACGTAGGCCGCCGCGAGCAGCAGCACGGCCGGCGTGGGCCGGGGCGCTTCGAGCCGGATGGTCAATCCGGCAGCGGCGAGCCCGAGGCCAACCACAATGAGCAGTTCCAGCCAAAGCGGGCTGCGCGTGATGAAGCGGCCCATGATGACGGAGTTGGCGACATTCCAGTGTTTTCCAACGAGGAAGGTGTCGTTCTGGATGGGCGTGCCGCCGCGGTCAGTCAGATCGTTGCCGGTCGCAGTGGACCCGACGATCAGGACCTTGTCCTTAAATGCAGACACGACGCCGTTGGTTGCCCCGTCGCGCCGTTTCTTTTCACTCAATAATACAGGGCTCAGGTGCTTGGTGGTAAGCCGTGGGTCATTTTCGGTGATGCTCCAATCCACGTAGAGCCGTCCGTTTTCATCCACTGGCAGGGTCCGTGACACGCCGTTGGTGCCCGGCAAGTGGATCCGCCGGTTGGGAAGATCCACCTCAGCCTTGTTCAGGTCCAAGCCCAACTCCACGGCTGCCATGACGATGCCCATATGCCAGATCTGCCGGTCTTGATAGGCCGCGCTGCGCATTTCCATGCCCTTGGGGGCTTTGATGCCCTCAAAACTCTCCTTGAGCGCGAAGACATCAAACTTCCCGTCCTTATCCAGCTCGATCTTGATGCGAACAACATTGGTAGTGCCCTCAATCGGCAACTCAATGCCTTCGGCAGTGGCCTTGGCGGGATCGAAGCCAAACAGGCGCGCATAGCGCTCAATATTCCGATTCCAGAAACGCAGCACCTTGAAGGCGCTGGCCCGGCGCAAAACGCCATCTGCGTCCTTTTTTGTGGAGATGTCACCCAGCAAGGGAGACGCATCCCGAAAGATGGGGTGAGGAGCAAGTTCCTCACTGGTGGCGAGAGCGACATTGCCCGCCTCCCGCACCGCCTCGGCAAAGAACTCGTCGGAGGAAATGGGCGGCGAGTTGGTGGTGCGCTGAACCGTGGGATGATCCACCCGTGGCTCAGCAAAGAGCACGTCAAACGCCACGAGCTTGGCCCCTTGCGCTTTTAATTCATGGACCAGCCGGCCGTAAACTGCCCGTGGCCAATAGAGACCATATTGGTAGTCCAGCTCCCCGCCAAATCCTTCCGCGATGTTGCTAATGTCCTGATCGTGAATGCGGACAAAACCGAGGTTGGTGGAGCAGGGTGGATTATATTTTAGCGCGCTTCGGGCCCGCCAGTCATAGGTTTTCCATTCCAACTCCTCCAAGACTCGACCGCGCTCGCCCCAGTGACGGAGTGACTGGAGAAAACACACCAGTAAAATGACACCCGCCGCGATGCCATAGGGAATCAGCTTGGCTTTGGAGTGCGTCACGGGTGCGTGCAGCTAAACAAAAAACCCAGAGCAACACAAGGTCGCTCTGGGTTTTGAAGGGATTGGGAGATTTATTTCGGTGTAGTTGTCGTAGTCGTCGTGCCTGAAACACCAGCAGCGCCGGGAGAGACAAAGATCGTGACGGGCGGCGGTTGGGTCTGCTGGTTGGGCTGGCCACCCGGAGGGGGTGTCGGCCCCGCACCCGGTGACGGACGATTATCAACGATCACCGTGGGATTTTGATTGGGCTGTGCCTGTGTAATAGTGGGGTTGGCTTGCGTGACTGCTTGGTTGACAACTGTCTGACTGGTCGAAACCGATGAAGCTGCGGACCGCGCCTGAGCCTGAGCCTGAGCATCGGTTCCCCCGGTGACCTTGACCGCGATACCAGCGCCGGTGGCTGCCGCGGAAGCAGAGATGGATTCGGAGTTTTGGGTGAGGTTTTGAGCCACTGCTTGAATAGCAGCCTTCACCTGCGGATTGGTAGATTCTGCAGCCGCCTGCTGGACCGCCTGGAGCAACTCGGCAATGGCGGCCTTCGCTGAATTTGCAGCCGTGTTGCCGACGTCACCGCCAGCCTTGGCAGCTTCGGTTGCTGCATCGGCGGCGAGTGCAGCAGTGAACTGTTGCACGACGGAAGCGACTGAGGCGGCGGCGGCATTTGCAGTTAGCTGCGTAGCAGACCGAGCCAAGCCAGTCGTTTCTGCCGCACCGGCCCTAACAGTTTGAAGCGTGCCTGGCGAAAATGCATTGCCACCGGTGATGATGATGTTGACCCCACCGCCAGCCGTAGGCACGAACGCAATAGTGCCGATCAAACATGTGATACGAACAGGACCGGCGCGAACGACGGTGCCACGAATGCCAGCGATGCCCGCCGTTGTCTTGATCTCATACTTAGAGGCCTTGGAGAGTTTGTTGATGACGTTGGCCACCGCTGCGCCCTTGGTGACCTCAACCTGGGTGTTCACAACCGTGTCAATCGCCTTGGTGTATTCGAGTTTGTTCAGGCTCAGCGTGGTGTCGGCCTCGACGCGCAGGGCGTTGCCGTTGACCTTCAAGTCCAAGTCAACATAGGAACCGGCCCCCGTGGTGATCGTGGCCCCGGCCAAGAGCACTTGTCCCTCCTTGATGGGCCCGCCACCTTGGCCATCGGTGTAAGTGGCCGTTCCGACGACCTTTTTCACCTCCGCCGCACCGGGCGTGGCAGCCTGAGTGGAGGCAGTCAAAAGCCAGAGGGCGGCCATGAGGATGCCGCCGAGGCTCGAAAGAGGGTTGCTACGGATGTTTTTCATAAGGCCAGAGGCTGTTGCGTCGTCAGCTAATTCCCACGTTTGCCGCAGCCTAGGTAACAGGGGCGTAAAGTCAATCCAAGATTTCCCGTAGGCGGCCCGCAAAACCATGTTTTACCGGGGGATTTTACAATCCGAGGTTTGACCCCAGCCCGCAACCGGCTACCGTCCCCGCGACTGTAATGAAAACGTTATCTTCAGGTCTCAAGGCCGTGGTGCAATGGTTCGATTCGGACTATGGCACCGATGACCTGGCGACGGCACGGTCCAAGCCGGACAAGGTGGACTTGGGGCGATGCAGTGCGTTCATCCTGCTGCACGCGGGCTGCCTCGGGGTATTCTGGGTGGGTTGGAGCTGGACAGCGGTCGCGGTGGCGGCGGGGCTTTACTGGATCCGCATGTTCGCGATTACTGGCTTTTACCACCGCTATTTCTCGCACCGAAGTTTTGCCACCTCACGATTCATGCAGTTCCTTTTTGGAGCACTGGGGGCCTCCGCCGCCCAGCGCGGGCCGCTCTGGTGGGCTTACCATCACCGGGAACACCATCAGCATTCAGATTCGCAGACAGACGCCCATTCGCCCCGGCAGCACGGCTTCTGGTGGGCCCATATCGGGTGGATAACCAGCCCGCGGAATTTCCCGACGGACTACAGCCGCATCAAGGACTTCGCCAAATACCCCGAACTGGTCTTTCTCAACCGCTTCGATGCACTGGTGCCGCTGCTGTTGGGGGCGGGGCTTTACGGTGTAGGCGCCTGGCTGGAACGGGCGCACCCGGGACTCGGCACCTCGGGTGGCCAGTTACTGGTCTGGGGCTTCATCAGCACGGTGGTCCTGTTTCATTGCACGTGCTTCATCAACTCCCTTGCCCATGTTTTTGGCCGGCAACGCTTTGTGACAGGTGACGACAGCCGGAACAGCCTACTGCTCGCGCTGCTGACGCTCGGCGAGGGCTGGCACAACAACCACCACCACTACATGCACTCCACGCGGCAGGGCTTTTACTGGTGGGAGATCGACATCACCTACTACCTGCTCAAGGCCCTCTCATGGACGGGCCTGATCTGGAATCTCCGCCCCGTCCCGACGGAGGTTCTGGCCGAAGGCCAAAGCTCGGGGACGAATTCTCCGGCCCGATAAGCAAGCGCTCAGCGCGTTCCTATCGAATGCCCAACACTAGCCACCCGTCACGCTTTCGAATTAGATGACATCGTGCGCCCCAAGCGATCGTAAGACTGCTGCCCCAATCATCCGGTTGACGCTGTGCCGCGGTTGGCTGATGCTCGTCTGCTGGCTCGCCGCAACGGCCACGACCCGCGCCGCTTCCTTTCCGTTTTTCTCCCGCAAGCCCGACGGACCGGCCATCTACAAGCAGCAGTGCGCCAAATGCCACGGCCCCGCCGGCCAGGGCGTGAAGGGCAAATACAACGACCCGCTCGTCGGTGACTGGTCGCTCGAAAAGCTCACCCGCTACATCGCCAAGACCATGCCGGAGGACAAGCCCGGCTCCTGCACCGGCCCGCACGCTGAGGCCGTCGCGCGCTACATCCACGACAGTTTTTATTCCCGCGAAGCACGGGCGCGCAATCAAGCCGCCCGCATTGAACTGGTCCGCCTCACCAACCGCCAGCACCTGCTCGCCGCCGCCGACCTGTTCCGTGCGAACGAGGAACCGAAGATTTCCGCCGGCAAAGGTCTCGCCGTGGCCGGCTACAAGTCCCGCACCACCCGCCGCGAGGACAAGGTGCTCGACCGCGTGGACCCCAAGGTGGAATTCGACTTCGGCAAGGACCGCCCACAGTGGGCCGGCGAAGGCACCAACGGCTTCGCGCTGAACTGGACGGGCTCCGTCATCGCGGACGAGTCCGGCGACTACGAGTTCGTCGTGAAGACGGCCAACGGCATCCGGCTGTGGGTCAACGACGACGACAAGCCCCTAATTGACGGCTCGGTTTCGTCGTTCAAAGGGTTGGAGCACACCGCCACGCTCAAACTCATCGGCGGGCGCGCGTATCCGCTGCGGCTCGAATTCTTCAAGACCTCGCGCGACCCGCTCGCCAATGTCACGCTGCTTTGGCAACCGCCGCACGGCGCTCGGCAGGTGATCCCCGCCCGCAACCTCGCGCCCGAGCGCGCCCCGACCACCTTCGTCCTCAGCACCCCCTTCCCCGCCGACGACAGCAGCGTGGGCTACGAACGCGGCGTTTCCATCTCGAAGGAATGGGACGAAGCGGTCACGCACGCGGCCATCGAAGTCGCGACGTTTGTGCAGAAAAACCTCGACCGCCTGTCGCGCAGCAAGGCCAGTGACAAGGACCGCGCGGCCAAGCTGGAGGCGTTTTGTGCGGAGTTTGTCGCGCGGGCCTTCCGCCGGCCGCTTTCTGACGAGCAGAAAAACCTCTTCGTCACGCTCCCGTTGCGCAGCGCCACCAAGCCCGAGGACGGCGTGAAACGCGTCGTGTTGCTCACGCTCAAGTCGCCGCGCTTCCTGTATCTTGGACTGGAAGGCGCGTCGCCCGATGAATTCGCGGTGGCCGAGCGGCTCGCATTCGGGCTGTGGGATTCACTGCCGGACACAGCGCTGTTGAAAGCCGCCGCGGACGGCCAGCTCCGCACGCGTGAACAGGTTTCCGCGCAAGCCCGCCGGATGCTCGCCGACAACCGCGCGCGCGGGAAGCTGCAGTATTTCCTCCACCGCTGGCTCCAGATGAACCACATCGAGGACCTCACCAAAGACCCGAGCGTCTTCCCCGGCTTCACGCCCGAAATCATCGCCGACCTCCGCACCTCGCTGAACCTCTTCCTCGACGACGTGGTCTGGAGCGAGGCCTCCGATTACCGCCGGCTCGTGCTGGAGGACGATTTCTTTGTGAACGGCCGGCTCGCGAAATTCTACGGCGTGACCGCCAACGACGCGGAGGATTTCGTGCGCGTGCAGCTCGACCCGAAGCAACGCTCCGGCGTCATCACGCATCCCTATCTGCTAGCGGCGTTCTCCTACAACAAGTCCAGCTCGCCCATTCACCGCGGCGTGTTTCTCACCCGCAACATCGTCGGCCGCGCGCTGCGCCCGCCGCCCATGGCCATCGCGTTCAAGGACGGCGACTTCAAGCCCGGCATGACCATGCGCGAGAAAATCACCGAACTCACCCGCCCGCAGGCCTGCCAAAGCTGCCACTCGGTCATCAACCCGCTGGGCTTCGCGCTCGAGAACTTCGATGCCGTCGGGCGCTTCCGCGACAAGGACGGCAATCGCCCCGTGGACGCCGCCGCCGACTACACCACCGACGACGGTGGCATCGTCCGGCTCCGGGGCGCGCGCGACATCGCCGAGTTCGCCGTGAAGAGCGAGCACGCGCACAATGCCTTCGTCGAGCAGCTCTTCGCGCAAGTCGTGAAGCAGCCGATGCTGGCCTACGGGCCGGATGTGTTGAACCAGCTACGTGCTTCTTTCGTCCAGTCGGGGTATAATATTCAGAAACTGCTCGTGGACATCGCGACTGTCTCCGCCCTGCACACAACCGAAAAGTCGGCCAGCACAACGAAGAAACAACCATGAACGCCCTCCATCGCCGCTCGTTCCTCAAAGCCGCCGGCCTCTCCGCCGCCACGCTGCCGTTCATCACCGGACTGCCCAGCCTCGGCCTCGCCGCGCCCGCGCGCCCGCGCCAGCGGCTGGTGTTCATGTTCAGCCCCAACGGCACCATCCCGGCGAACTACTGGCCCGACCAGACCGGCACCGACTTCCAGCTCAAGGAAATCATGACGCCGCTCGCGGAGTTCAAGGACCGCATGCTCGTCCTCAACGGCGTCTGCAACAAAGTCCGCGGCGACGGCGACAGCCATATGCGCGGCATGAGCTGCCTGCTCACCGGCATCGAGCTGTTCCCCGGCAACATCATGGGCGGCGGCGGCCAGCCCGCCGGCTGGGCCAGCGGCATTTCCATTGACCAGGAAATCAAGAACCACCTCCAGCAGAGCGACGACACCCGCACGCGCTTCGGCTCGCTCGAATTCGGCGTCGGCGTCACGGACCGCGCCGACCCCTGGACCCGCATGAGCTACGCCGGCGCGAACAAGCCCATCGCGCCCATCTCCGACCCCTACCAGATGTATGAGAAGCTCTACGGGCAGATGAAGGACAAGGAGAACCTCCAGAGCGTCCTCGACACCGTGAAGGGCGACTTGCAGCGCGTCGGCAAACTCATCAGCGCCGAAGACCGCCGACTGCTGGAGGAGCACCAGGCTCTCGTCCGCCAGATGGAGCAGGAGATTGCCAACTCCAAGCAGCAGAAACTCCACGCCGCCCCGCCGGCCTTGGGCGAAGGTGTTGCCGACCAGAACGACAACCTCCCGCGCCTGAGCCGGATGCAGATTGACCTGCTCGTGAACAGCTTCGTGAACGACATGTGCCGCGTCGCCACGCTCCAGTTCACCAAGTCCGTCGGCATGGCCCGCATGAACTGGCTCGACATCAAGGACGGCCACCATTCCCTCTCGCACGAGCCGGACGGCAACACCGAAGCCGTGGCCAAGCTCACGAAAATCAACCAGTGGTTCGCCGGCGAGCTGGCCTACCTCGTGAAGAAACTCTCCACCACGCCCGAGCCCGGCGGCTCCGGCACGATGCTCGACAACACGCTCATCGTCTGGACCAACGAGCTGGGCAAGGGCAACTCGCACACGCTCGACAACATCCCGTTCCTCCTTGTCGGCGGTGCGCCCGGCTTCCAGATGGGCCGCTCGCTCAAGCTGGACAAGGTGGCGCACAACCGCCTGCACCTCGCCCTCGCGCACGCCATGGGCCACCGCCTCGAAACCTTCGGCAAAGCCGCCCTGTGTGATGGCGGACCGCTGAAGCTGGGGTGAGCCTCTGCAAGGCGCTCTCGTGGACCATCCAGATTGGGAACTAGGCCCCGGGCTGACGGACGGGAAAGTGCGTTTGACGGTTTGATTTTTGCCACTTTTCCATTCCAAGATGCCGTTATCCATCGACCAAATTGTCCCTGAACTTCTGCTGGCCTGCCCGGAATTCCAAAGCGTTTGGGACAATCATATCGCTACATGGCTGAATGATGAGCCTCCGGGCGAATACACCAACGCCGGAGAGTTTGTGGGAGCTCTGCTTAAGTCTTTTGAGCAGGAAGAGATTGGTCATTTCCCTCCTTTTTTCGACTTTGTTGAGAGGCTAATCATTGAGGGCGACCCTGAGGTCAAAAACATCGCGGTAGTAGGTTACTTGGAAACCTTGCAAACAATGGCCGCGTGGAGGCCTTACGGCTCTGAGGTTTTTGTGAAATGGATGCGGCCAGAATCTCTGCGCTGGTGGTTTCAAATACACAAGTGGTGGGAAGGGGGGAAGAGCCTGATGGATATTGCAATCGAGGAGGCTAAACAGTCAGAGGGGCAGAAATGACGCGTAGCAACGAGGTAGCACCAAAACTCGCCATCATCGGCACCGGTATTGCCGGCCTCGGCTGCGCGCACTTCCTCCAGTCGCTCTTTAACCTCACGCGGCGTTCTTTGGAGTGC
>CAZQEW010000098.1:5106-17767 GCA_964591495.1 uncultured Klebsiella sp. | reverse complement strand
CGGCCACCTGCCCAGCTCCGTGCCGATGCCCGCGATGGGCGGCCTCACCGACGAGCAAATCGCCGACGTGCTGACCTTCGTGCGCGCCAGCTACGGCCAGCAATCCTCACCCGTGACCGCCGCCGAGGTGAAGGCTGTGCGGGCGGCCACGGGCACCCGAGAGAAGCCATGGACCGCCGTGGAGTTGGAACGCTAGAACCGGTGCCAGTCAGTTGGCGGCGCGCTGTCCAGCTTCCGGGCGGCAAAAACAAGCTTGCCCCCGGCGTCCGCCGGGTCGAAGCATTCCTCCCGTCAGCGCGCCGCCCGTCCTTTAAGTTTTGGCTTTGGTGAGTCGTCGCGCCCAACGCAATCAATCTTCCGACACACATGAACACCCTGTCCCGCCGTCAGTTTGCCCGCCTTTCCGCCGGTGCCCTGCTCGCCACTCCGTTTGCCGGCGTGCGCGCAGCCACGAAGCCCAACTCGAAGTTCGGCGGCGTCCACATCGGCGTCAACGCGCCCTACAGCTTCGGCAACGCGGCCATGTCCGCCGACGACATTCTCAAGACCTGCGTGGAACTGAATCTCAGCGCCATCGAACTTCGCACGCAGCCCATTGAAGCGGTGTTCGGCGCGCCGGCCGGCCTGACCAGCGCCAAGGCCAAGGTGCTCCCCGCCGGTGCCGCCGAGGATCACGCGAAGAAACTTGCCGCCTGGCGCGAGGGAGTGGACATGGCCAAGGCGCGTGCCTTCCGCAAGCAGTGGGAGGACACCGGCGTCTTCATCGAGGTCATCAAGGTGGACGGCATCTTCAAGATGGGCCCCGGCGAGCTGGATTATGCGTTCACCCTCGCCAAAACGCTGGGTGCGCGCGGCATCTCGACGGAGATTTCCAAGAACGAGGAGGATCACATGCGCGTCGGGCAGTTCGCCGCGAAGCACAAGGTTTATCTCGCCCTGCACGGCCACGCGAGCACGGGCCCGGCGCATTGGGAGAAGGCCTTTGCCCAGGGCGAATACGTAGGTGCCAACGTGGACCTGGGCCACTTTGTCGCCGGTGACCACGGCTCGCCCGTCGAGTTCATCAAGAAGCACCATCAGCGCATCACGCACGTCCATGTGAAGGACCGCAAGAAAGGCAACGGGCCGAACACCCCGCTCGGCGAAGCCGACACGCCGATCGCGGAAGTCCTGCGCCTCATCCGGGACAACAAGTGGCCCATTCAGGCGACCATCGAGTTCGAATACAAGGTGCCCGCCGGCTCGGACCGCATGAAGGAGCTGGCCAAGTGCGTCGCCTTCTGCCGCGCGGCGCTGGTCTAGGGTGGCGGCTCAGGCGTGATGGTGCCGTGCCGTGAGCAGGCCAGCCACGGCCCCGCAGAGGTGGCCTTCCCAGGAAATGGGTCCAGCCTGGGGCAGCACGCCGTAAAAAATGCCGCCATAAGCCACGCCCACTCCCACCGCCACGAACACAGCGCGCCAACTGTCCATCAGAAAGCCCGCGACCAGCAGATAGACCACCAGCCCGTAAATCACCGAACTGGCCCCGATGTGGACGGTAAGCTGGCCGCCCGTCATGCCGCGCCCGATCAGCCAGGTGCCCAGTCCACTCGCAAGCCAGATGAACGCCAGCGTGCGCCACGGCTGATACTTGCGATCCCAGAAGAGGAGCGTGAGCAGCACGAGCAGTGGGGCGGCGTTGGCGAGCAGATGCGGGGCGTCGCCATGCAGAAGCGGGCTGAACAGGAGGCCGACCAGCCCGCGCTGATCCCGGGGCACAATGCCGTAGCCGGCGAACGAAATGCCGCCGACGAGCTCGACGGCTTTGATCAGGAACATGAGCCCGACCAGGAAAAACGCCATCTGCAGGGCGGGCAGGAATTTCCCGGAGCGCGCGCGGGCCATGGCTGTGACTCAAACCTGCTGACCGAGGGCCTCGTCGGACATTCCCCGTGACGGAGCCCGACCGCTTACTTGCCCATGAGGTGCTCGATCACCATCTGGTCGAGGGCCTGATAGTTGCGGTCGGCGACCAGGGATTGCGCGGCTTTCTCATCGAAGCTGCGGACTTTTTCGAGCAGGCGCAGGAAGGTGCGGCGCGAGTTGGTGAGATGGTCGAGCCAGTGCTCCGCCTTTGTCGTGCGGAAGGGATGCACGTCAAAGCAGACGTATTCGCCCCGCTTGCCGTAGCCATTGCGCTCCAGCGCACGGATCTGGTCGAAGGCGCTGCGGAGGTTCGTGCAACCGAACGGACGGTCTTGATCGTATTTCAAACCGTTCTGGTCGTTGAGGTGGAGGGACCAGAGCTTCCCGAAGGCGCAGGCGAAATCAATTTCATCGGCCGGATCAAGGCCCGCGAGAATGGCGTGGGCGCTCTCGATGAGGCAGCCGACGCGCTTGGGATCGCGCGTGAGCTGCGCGATGGCCAGTGCGTGGCCGATGGTGGGAATGTAGGCGTGATCCATCGGCTCGTTGGGCTTCGGCTCGATGGCAAGACGGATGCCCTTGTCGTAACCGAGCATCTGGTCGAAGGCTTCGACGAGATAGTCCACGCAGCGGCGCGCGTTTTTGGACTCCCGGATGTAGCTGCCCTCGCGGGCCAGCCAGAGCACGAGCACGTCGGTGTCCAGCTCGTGGGCGATGTCGATGGAGATCTTGGAGCGTTCGATGGCGTAGGCGCGGCACTTGGGATCGTTGCTGGTGTAGGCGCCATCAACCGTGTTGGGGTGGAACCACAGGCGCGGCGCGACCATCTCGGCGGCAATGCCGAGGCCGTCGAGCCGCTTCTTCAGCTCGCGCGCCTCCTTCGTAATCTGCTTCGCCGACTTGCCGTCGAGCTCCGGCACGGCGTCGTCGTCGTGGAACATCATCGCGTCGAAACCGTGCTGCTTGAGCTGGGCGAGTTTCCACTCGAAGGTCTGCGGCTGCCGGACCGGCGGGCCGTAGGGATCCTGTCCCTCGCTGATGTTCCAAGGGCCGAAACAGAACTTGTAGGAATGCGCTTTTGGCATAGGTGTGCGGAAGAAACTGGCGAATGGCCCCGGCGTTGGAAAGGCAAAAGGCGCTCCTTCGGACGCTCAAGGCGGTCAGGTGAACGTTCGCCCGCTTAGGCGAACAGCTCCTTGATCGGACGGCCGCCGTTGACGAGCTGCACCGGCCGGCCCGTGTTCGTATGAAGCACTTGGTGCGGATCCACCCCGAGCTTGGTGTAGAGCGTTACGGCGAAGTCTTCGGGCGCATACACGTTGTCGGCGGCGTAATATCCCTTAGGATCGGTTGCGCCAATCACGGTGCCCCGCGGCACGCCCGCGCCCGCGCACAGCACGCTCATGGCGAACGGCCAGTGATCACGCCCCACGTCCTTGTTCACCTTCGGCGTGCGGCCAAACTCGCCGAGTGCGAGCACCAGCGTGTTTTCCAGCGAGCCGCGCCGGTCGAGGTCGGCAATCAACGCCGCCACGCCCTTGTCGAAGTTCACGCCCTGCTGGCCTTTGAGCGTCTCGAAGATCTTCGTGTGATGATCCCAGCCGCCGCTGTAAACCGTCACCCATGACACGCCGGCCTCGACGAGCCGGCGCGCAAGCAGGCAGCGCTGGCCGAAGTCGTTCATGCCATACAGCTCCCGCGTCTTCTCCGGCTCCTTGCCGATGTCGAACGCCGCCTGCGCCTGCGGGCTGGTGATCAAATCCACGCCTTGCTCGTAGAACTTGTCGAAGCCCACGGTCGGGTCTTCCGCCGCTGCGTCGGCGATACGCGTGAGCCGATCGAGCGACTTCCGCAAATCTTGCCGCGACACGCCCCGTCCCTCGCTGATGTCCGCCGGCAGCACCACGTCGCGGACCTTGAAGCCCGCCGTCTGCGGCGAGCCGCCGACCACAAACGGCGCGTGCTCGGCTCCGAGGAAGTTGGGCCCGCCGGAGCGCGACATGCTCGGCATGGTCATGTAGGGCGGGATGCCCTGCTGCACCCCACGCTTGAACGACAGCACCGAGCCGAAGGACGGGTGGAAGGTCACGAACGCGCCGCAGCCCACGGGCACCGGGGTGGGTGCGCCGGTCATCAGGTAATGGTTGCCGCCGCCGTGGTTGGGATCCTTGTGCGCCAGCGAGCGCAGCACCGTGAACTTGTCGTTCACCTTGGCCAGCTCGGGCACGCATTCGGAGAACTGCACGCCCGGCACCTTGGTCTTGATGGCGCTGAACTGGCCGCGAATCTCCGAGGGCGCGTCAGGCTTCGGGTCGAAGCTTTCGTAATGGCTCGGCCCGCCGTCCTGCCAGATCATGATGACATTCACGCGCTTGCCCGACGGCTGGCCGGCGGTCTTGGCGGACTCGGCGGCGTTGGCGCGCAGACGGAGCAGGTCGGTAAAGCCCAGCCCGGCGGCCGCACCCAGACCGAGTTGGATAAAGTCCCGGCGACCGATGCCGTTGCAGTTGTAGCGGAGCTGGCTCATGTTCTGAAAATGTCCGAAGGATGGACGGCGACTGGGGAGAGGCATTCAGCCCGGCTTACTCCAACCGCAGCACGTCCGCGTAGCCGAGTTTCGGCACGGTGACGCTCACGACGCCTTTCGCAGTGGTCGCGGGCAGCGGGCCGTGGACGGCGCTGGTCACCCGGCTGACCTTCGTGCCGGGGCGGAGCTGGAGTTGCACGGACTGGCCAACGGTCTGGTGGTAATTCGCAAGCGGGAGGATGAAGCCCTTTTTCGCGGCGAGCAGCCGGCCGTCCACCAGCGCCGGCTCTGCGCGCACGAGTGGTTCGACGCCTGCGGTGCGCAGCGCGTCCGCGATGAGCGCGCGCACGCCGGGATCGAAGTTCTCAGGGATCGTGTGCGTGCCCGGGCCACGGTCGGGGACGGCGGCCGGCTGCAGCGCCGTCCACAAATTCGCCACGCCCGGCAGCGCGGCGATGTAGAGCACGCGGCCCTTGCCCAAGCGGCGGCTGGTGATGGCCGGTGAGCCGTCCGCGAAGCGAGCGGTGACTTCCGTGTCCTTCGCCGGCTCCACGCGGTCGCGGATGCCAAGCGCGGGGAAAGCCTTCTCCCCCGTGCCAACTTGCGCAAGCGGCGCGAGGAAAGGCAGCTCCTGGCGCGCGCGGAAGAAGGTTTCGCGCTCTTCCGTCGTGCGGCTGGTGACGCCGAGCAGTTTGGTCCACGCGGGGTTCGCCTCGTGATACGGCGTGAAGCGGCCTGCGCCCGCCGTGGCCAGCAACACGCCGCCGTCGCGCACCCATTTCTCAAGCTCGGTCGCGGCGGCGGCGGGCAGGTGGTCGCCCACCACGCAGAGCAGACGGTAGTCGCGCAGAAGCTTCGGGTTCAGGTCCGGCTCGACGAGCACGTCGGGCGACGCGCCGGCGAAGGTCAGCGCGGTGTAGAGGCCGAGGCGATCAAGGTGGTAGTGCAGGCGCGTCCGGCGGAAGTCCTTGCCGAAGTGCGCGTGGTCGGCCTTGTCCGTGGCGATGCCTGCCATGTCCCAGCGCTCGGTGCTTTCGCTCACGAGCAGGCCGACGCCGGTGGGCAGCGCGCGTGCGCCGGGCAGCAGGTCCTCGACGAACCCAACGAGATGCGTCGCGTCGCGCAGCGCGGCGAAGCGGCCAAGATCGCGGTGGTCAATGTTGTTCTCGGTGAACGTGTCGTTCATGCCGATGCCGAAGAAGTCGAGCATCGTCGCCCCGTGCGCGAGGTGCGTGGTGATGCTGCGCAGGAAGTTGGCGTCCGTGTTGCCCGGCGAGTGGGGCATCGTGTATTGGCGCACCACGCCGCGCGGGGTGAACCGCAGCCCGGCGCGGAAATGCTCGGTGATGTAGCCGTTGATGAGCGGGCCCGGCTGCGCGAGCTGCCAGAAATACTCGCTGTGCCGGCCCATGTCCGCCGCGCCGTCGCGGAACCATTTCACATACATCGTCGTGCTCGGGTAGTAGAACGGATGGCAGGAATAGTTCGCGCCGCACCACACGTGTGCGCCGAATGCCTGCTTCACGGCCTTCGCGCCGGTGGCGGCGAACGCGATGGCGGTGTCCTCGTAGAAAATCACCGAGTCCACGTAGAGGCGCGGGCTTGCCTCGGCCGCGGCCGCGGAACTGTCGGGCCGGAGCTTGGCGGCGTCGAACGCGCCCCACGCGGGCAGCCAGTAATCCTGCGGCTTCTGCGTGGGCCGGTGTTTCTTCAGCCACGCAGCCCAGGCGTCGTTGAGGATTTGCGCAGGTGTCGGCGCGGGGGTGGTGTTAGCGGCCTTGGCGCGCGCGACCACGTCGGCGGTCATCATGCCGACCCATTCGCCGAAGCCGATTTCATCGCCGTAATCAAACCACGCGAGCTGCGGCCCCATCCCGGATTTCTCCAGCTCCTTGCGCGCCTTCTCGATGTTGGCCGTCGTGGGTGGGTTGCGATAGCTCATCACCATCCAGCTCCGCGTGGGGGCGATGCCGGCGGCGGCGAGGTTCTCGGCCACCGCGGGGCCGGAGTGCGCCGGATGCACCGAGCGGAAGCCCAGCGCAGCATAAAGCTCAGCGTATTTGCGGCCGACCTCGTTGGTCTGGCCCAGCGGCAGCCAGCCGCCGTAGCAAAACGGCTGCGTCGGCACCTTGCCAGGCGCGGGCGTGGCCTTGAGGTGTGCGAGAATGGCGTTCAACCGCTCGACCTGCGTGGCGACCGGCTCACCGTATTTCGCGTAGGGCGGGAAGAAGAACGCGTGGCTCGCTGCCGCCGGCTCCGTGCGGACGACCTGCCCACCAACGGGCCGGACCTCGATGCCGAAGGGCAGCCCACCGGCGTTGAAGCTCACGAGATGATAGTGCGCCGTGTCCTGTAACCGCAGCGGCACCCAGTCGCTCGTCGCGCCGGGCGCGACGGCCTTAGCCACGGCCGCTTCGCTGAGATACCACGGGATGCGGTTGTAGGTGTGGTTGATGCCGAAGGTGGCTAGCTTGTCGCCGCGATTGGTGAAGCGCACTTCCCAGCGCGGCCCGCGTGATTCGCGGAAGGCTTCGAGAATCGGGTAGAGGTTCACGCGCTTCCGCAGTTCGGTGCGCCAGGTGTCGTCCGTGTCCGGGGTGAGGTAGAGCAGGTCAATGTTGCGGTTCGCCGTGCGGCCGGGCACCTGCGGCTGCGCGACCGCCAGCAAGCGCAGCCGCGCCGGGCCGGCCTTGAGCGCGGGCACGTCGAGACTTTCCTCCACATAGCCCTCCGGCCCCCACGACGGGTCGTATTGCGCGCGCGCCGTAGTCTCGCCGAACGCGACGCGTGGATTGTCCTTCCCACCCATTTGCGCCCGGGCGATTTCCCGGCCGCCCTGCTCGATGCTGACCTGAAAGCGGGTGTCGGTGAACGGTGGATACTCGTAGCGCACCCACAGGCGGTGGTTGCCCGCTGTGGGCACCGTGACGTCGAGGAAAGCGCGCGCGGTGGTATTGCTGGCGTCCACCTGCAGCACGCGCTCCCCTGAGATGTGCTGGAAGCCGACGAGGTCCACCATGTAGTTGCCCTCGCCGTTGCGAATGACGCGCCAGCCAGACTCAAGGGTGAAATCCTCCGCCTCGACCGCCACTGCGGGCGCAAGCACGAAGGGCGGAGCCTTTGGCGCAGCGGCGAAGGCGGAGCAGGAAAGAACGCAGGCCAAGGATGCCAGCAGGCGGACGTAGGAGGACGGTTTCACGGCGTTGGAATGGGTGCAGGTGAGTGCGACTGAGTTGACGTGTGTTTGACCTGGAAAAGAGCGTTTCCCACGATTCCCAAAAGCCACCTTCCGTGCCTAGGCCAGCACCTCCGCCAGTTCCACCAGCCGGCTGCGTTCGTTCACGGACTTGGCGGCGGCGGCGAGAATGGCGGTGACTTCGAGGATTTCCTGGTGCGGCACCGGCTCGACGCGGGTCTCGGCCATTTTGAGGAAGACGTGGGCCATGCGGAAAATCTGGTAGTGGTGGCCGAACCAGTAGTTGCCGTTGATGGCGGGCGTCCACTCGTAAGTCTTCTTGGCGAAGGTCGCGGCGGTCGAACAGTAGGTGGGCGCGACGTCGGGCCGGCCATACCAGACCTCGGCGGGCATGCGGTCGTCATAGGTGATCCACGCGCGGCAGGTGGCCTCGCGCGCATACATGTTCACGGCCTTCACACCGCGGCCGCAGAGGGTCATGCACATCCAGACCGGGTGCTGGCCGTAGATAAACCAGCTCTGGTAGCTCCAGCCGCCGGCCTGGCTGCACACGACGTTCTGCAACGGGCCGAACTCGCCGCTGGCCTTCATGCGGAGCGCTTCCTCGGTGCCCCATTGGTGGCGGTAGAGGCTGGAGGACATGATGGGCGCGTTGTGCTGCTTGGCGAAGTCGAGGATGCGCCGCGTCTCGGCCACGGTGCCGCCGATGGGTTTGTCGCAGAAGGTGGGCAGGCCCTTCGCAAGGCCGGGTGCGCAGAGTTCGAAGTGGTCCTCGCCTCGCCCGCTGGCGTCGCCCACCCAGATGGCGTCGGAGTTCTTGACCAGCTCGTCGAGCGTGCGCGCGACCTGGACACCCGGGAAACATTCGGCGAAGGCCTGTGCGCTGGGCAGGTCGGCATCGTAGTAGGCCGAGATGACGGTATTGTCGAAGGGCAGCTTGGCGAAATCTTCTTTCGGGTTACGGAAGTGCGACTTGAACAGGTCCACCGGGCCTTTCGTGAGGTGCTTCTCAATCATCTTGAGATCCACCGTCGGGTGGAAGCCGTGCGCGAAGTGGTAGGTGTGGCCGTTGCCCTTGTGCGGTCGCCCGCCCATCGTGGCGGAAATGACGCCCACGCGCAGGGGCTTGCGCGGCCCGAACGTGGTGAGGGGATCGGCGGCGGAAGCGGTGGCGGCAAGCGCGGTGGAACCGGCGGCGGCGAAAAAATCACGGCGGGTCAGGGCAGGGGATTGCATCGGTGGGAAACCGACGCGCTTGCCAGCGGGGAAGTTCACTCCTACTTTCGCGCGCCTATGGAAAATGTCGTCATCATTGGATCGGGCTGTGCGGGTTGGACGGCGGCGCTCTACACGGCGCGCGCGAGCTTGAATCCGCTCGTCGTCACCGGGGCTACGCCCGGCGGGCTGCTCACCACCACGAGCATCGTGGAGAATTTCCCCGGCTTCCCCGAGGGCGTGGACGGCACCGAGCTCATGATGAAGATGCAGGCCCAAGCCGAGCGCTTTGGCACCCGCGTGCAGTTCGGCGCGACGGTCGAGGCCGTGGATTTGAGCAAACGTCCATTTGTCGTGACCATTGACGGCGAGAAGGTGGAAACGAAATCCATCATCATCGCCACCGGTGCGGGCCACAAACACCTCGACGTGCCCGGCGAGGACGAACTGGAGAAGAAAGGCGTGACCTACTGCGCGACGTGCGATGGCGCGCTGCCGATGTTCCGCAACCAACCGCTCGTCGTCGTGGGCGGCGGCGACTCCGCGTGCGAGGAGGCCACCTACCTCACGCGCTTCGCCTCGACGGTCTATCTCGTCCACCGCCGCGACACGTTGCGCGCCTCGAAAGTCATGGCCGAACGCGCGCTCTCCAATCCCAAGCTCAAGCCCGTTTGGGACTCCGTCGTAACCGAAGTGTTGGACGTGGCGGCGGGCAAAGTGACCGGCGTGAAGCTCAAGAATCTCAAGACCGGAGCCGAAACCGTGCTGCCCTGCGCGGGTGTCTTCGTGGCCATCGGGCACTACCCGAACACGCAGCTCTTCAAGGGCCAAATTGCGCTGGATGAAAACGGCTATGTGGTGCGCGAAAAGGGTTCGCAGACAACGGTCGAGGGCGTGTTTGTCGCCGGTGACTGCTCGGACCATGTTTACCGGCAGGCCATCACGGCAGCGGGCATGGGCTGCGCGGCAGCGATTGACGCGGAGCGTTATCTCGGCTCGCTGAACGGATAACGCGGGCCGTTCATTCAGGTTGTGCCGGTTTCGCGACCGTGTTGAAGTCCGGTGTATGACACCCGCCCGAGGCCTGCTCATCAGTTGCAGTTGCGTGCTGCTGACTTTGAATAGCGGAGGGCAGACCACTGCACCAGACTGGTTCAACCAAGCGGCAGCCAAACAAGCGAGGCGGGATTTCGAGGGCGCGATCGCGGACTACACCAAGGCGATCGAACTCGACCCAAGGTTAGTGCCCGCCTACGTGAATCGCGGGGCGGCCCGCCGGGGCCGGGGCGATGCGGGTGGCGCGCTGGCCGACTATGAGCAGGCGATCAAGCTCGCCCCGAACTACGCGCCAGCCTATGTCAACCGTGCCAATCTGCGGCTTGGCCAGGGCGAGTCTGGCGAGGCACTCGCCGATCTTGACCGTGCTCTGGCACTGGATTCGAAAGATGCGAAAGTGTTCAACTTACGGGCCGAAGTCAGAGTTTCAAAGGGAGACATGGATGGGGCCATCGCGGACTATTCCCGGGCGCTTGAATTGGATCCCAGCCTGACGCAAGCGTTCTTCAATCGGATGACCGTGCGCGAAATGCAGGGTGACTGGGACGGCATCATCGCCGAACATGATCGCGCCATCGCAAAGAACCCTGGCATTGCGGCTAGCTATACGCAGCGCGCTAAGGCCAAGATGTCCAAGGGTGACTGGGATGGTGCCATTGCTGACTACACCAAGGCCTTGGAAGCAGCCAAGGGCAACGCGGTGTCCTCTCCCGGCCGCCTGCTAGACCGCGCCGAAGCGAAGGCGAGCAAGGGTGATTCGGTTGGAGCGCTGGCGGATTACAATGACGCCTTGACGCGTGCACCGAGCAGTTACATTGCTTACACCGGACGGGGCCAGGCAAAACTCCTGCATGGAGACCGGGAAGGGGCGCTCGCGGACTTCGCCCGGGCTGTCGCACTGAACGCAAAGCACTCCGAAGCTCATCAGGGAACGGGGCTCACCCACGGTATCGCCGGTAAGTGGGCCGACGCGGTCGCCGCCTTCAGGAGGGCGGTGGAAGTAGATGCGCGGCGGCGAGTCCGTCCGCACCTGCTCTTGTGGTATGCCCAGTCGCGGCAGGGCGACCGCAGCGGCGCGGACGAAGGATTGGCTCAGTTCATCACCAACCGGCTAGCCACGCCGGCCGGTGCCAACCCGCGATTCACCGGCTACGGCGCTTTGCGTGCTTCAACAGAGGCTAGTCGTCCGGGGGGCGCGCTGGATTGGGATGCCCGGGTGCTGGACTTTCTCTCCGGCAAGACCAGTGAAGCCGATTTTCTGGCCGCTGGCGCAGTTCATTCCAAGCGGCATGGCCCAGCGCCCTGCGAGGCAGCCTTCTACGCGGGGGTGAAACGTCTGCTGGCTGGGGACAAATCCGGTTCGATGCAGCATTTCCGAAAGGCTGCTGCATCAAACTTCAAGGCCACCCCGGAGCGGAGCCTGGCCGAAGCTGAACTGCAGCGACTGGACAAGAACCTAACCCCATGACTCCCGCCCAGCGCGAAGCCATCCTCGCTGAAGTAAAGCGCGGCGACAAAATCGGAGCCATCAAGCTGTGCCGTGAGGCGACGGGCATGGGCTTGGCGGAGGCGAAGGATTTCGTGGAACGACTAGAAAAATCCCCCGAGGCCAAGCTCTCTCCGGCACCGGAAGCCGGCATCTTGGCACCGGTCGCGGACCTGCTCTTCGCAGGCCGGAAGATTGACGCCATCAAACTCTATCGCGAGCAGGTGAACTCGGGCGCGGGGTTGAAGGAATCCAAGGAGGCGGTGGAGCAGCTCGAAGCCGGGCTGCGCGCCCAGCACCCGGAGAAGTTCATAGCCCCGGCCCAAAAATCTGGTTGCACGGCGCTGCTGGCCGTGATCGTCACTTTGGTTTTCCTGTTGGTTTGCTTCCGCTTTTGACATGACGCCCACCGAACTTGCCGAGCGCCTCGCCGCCCCGAACCCGCCGCACTTGCTGGATGTGCGGCAGTCCGAGGAATTTGCCATCGTGGCGTTGCCGGGCGCGAAGCTGATCCCGCTGAATGAACTGCCGGAGCGCGTTGAAGAACTGGCGGCTTGGCGGGAGCAGGAGGTTGTCGTTTACTGCCACCACGGGATGCGCAGCGCACACGCGATCGGCTGGCTGCGGCATCAGGGATTCGTCAACCTGCACAATCTGACCGGGGGCATTGACCGCTGGTCGGTGGAGGTGGATGCGAATTCTCCGCGCTACTAATCCGTCTGCAAGCGCGTCCCGAAAAGGACGCAAACGTAGTTTCCGCTTCTTTTCGGGCGGCGTTGCTTTAGAAAAAGACCCATGAGTGAACGGCAGGCGCGGATTCGTCGCGCAACCAAAGAGACGCAAATCAGTCTCGACTTGAATGTGGATGGGACCGGGAAGTCCGCCATCCGCACCGGTGTGCCGTTTTTCGACCACATGCTGACGCTCTTCGCTAAGCACGCGGTTGTGGACCTGAAGCTGCGCTGCAAGGGCGACCTGGACGTGGACGCGCATCACACGGTGGAGGATTGCGGTATCGCGCTGGGGCAGGCGTTCGTGCAGGCGCTGGGCGACAAGAAGGGCATTCGGCGTTACGGGACGGGCTTCGACCCAAAGAACCCGTTCACCGGCGAGGCTTACGTGCCAATGGATGAGTGTCTGGCGCGCTGCGTGATTGATTTCAGCGGGCGGCCTTACCTCGTGTGGCGCGGGATGGATGACCTGTCGCAGAAGAAGATTTCCAAGTCTGAGCGAACGCAGGACATGTCGAGCGCGTTCCGGTTCGGGCTGGCGCGGG
>CAZQEW010000098.1:0-5096 GCA_964591495.1 uncultured Klebsiella sp. | reverse complement strand
TCGCGAACGAGGCGCGGTGCAACCTGCACTTGGAGCTGCTTTACGGTGGCGAGCCGCACCACGTGGTCGAGGGGCTGTTCAAGGCGTTTGCGAAGGCAACGGATTTCGCCTGTCAGCGCGACCCGCGAATTGCCGGTCAGATTCCGAGCACGAAAGGCAAACTGTAGCCGACGCGCATGCCGACCCCGATGGATCACAAATCCGCCACGGACGTGGAGCTGGTAGCCGCCTCGCAGGCCGGCGACATGCTCGCGTTTGAGGAGTTGGTGGCCCGGCACCGGGACAAGATCTACGCGCGCGCCTTCAGCATGATGCGCAATGAGGAGGAGGCCATTGACCTTTCGCAGGAGGCCTGGGTCAAGGCGTGGCAGCGGCTCAAACAGTTTCAGGGTGATTCCAGCTTCGCCACCTGGATGACTCGCATCGTCATCAACCTCTGTCTGGACCAACTGCGGCGACAGAAACGGACACGCGCGGAGTCCATTGAGCAACTGGATGAAGAGCTGGGCGGGGTCGAACGTCAGATGCCCGTTATTGCGACGAATCCGTCGGAAGGGCTGGAACGCTCCGAGTTACGTAAGCGGATAGATAAGGCCATGAACCAGCTTTCCTACGAGCACCGCACCGTGCTGATTCTGCATGAGTTCGAAGAGATGGAATACAAGCAGATCGCGAAGGTGATGAATTGTTCGATTGGCACGGTGATGTCCCGACTATTTTACGCGCGGCGGCGCCTGGCGTCGCTGCTACAAAGTTTGAAGAAAGAACAGCAAAGTTGAATCAGTTGAATCGAAATTGAGGCAGTTATGAACACGGAATTGAAATTGCAGGCTCTTTTGGACGGCGAACTCGAGACGCGCGAAGTGCGTGAACTGGAGGCTTTGCTGGCCAAAGATACTCAGCAGGCGGCCCTGTTGCAGGAGCTCAAATGGACCAAGGCCGCCGTGGCTGGCAACGACGTCGCACTGAGCCTGCCCGAAACGCGCGAATTTTACTGGAGCAAGATTGCCCGGGAGATTGAAACAGCCGAGAAAAATGCGGCAGTGCCTGCCGAGCGTCCCTGGTGGATCAAATATTTTTATCCCGCCACTGGCTTGGCCGCGATGGTCGCCCTGATGTTCGTCATCAGCGGCGGACGCGATACCGATGGTGCCAACACTGAAAGTGTCCCCGAAGACGTCAACGCGGTGAGCTTCCGCTCCGACGCCCAGGAAATGTCCGTTGTGTATGTGGCGGATGAGCAGGGAAAGATCAGCCCCGTTGGCCAGGAAGTGAAAAATGAACCGGAAACTGACAAGTAGCCGGTTGCTTTGGCAGTTCTTCCTCCTGTTGCTGGTATTAGGCTGGGGCTTTATTCAGACGGCATTGGCCTCTGAGCCTGCTGAGACTCGGGTGCAGGCAGTGCTTGTCTGGGGCACTAACGAGAGCCAGCCGTCCGGTAAAAATATCAAGGAACTTGACGCCAAGCTCCGTGAACGTTTGGCCAATATCTTCAAATGGCGGAACTACTTCGAGGTGAGTCGAAAGACGGCTGGGGTTACGCCCAGCAAGCCGCAGCTAGTTAAGCTAAGTGATGATTGTTCCGTGGACATTAAGTTGCTTCCCGACAATCAGGCCGAGGTGAAATTGATTGGCAAGGGCAAGACCATCGTTACCCGTCGCCATTCGCTGGCCAAACCTGACGCACTTGTCTTGGCCGGAGATGACAAGAACAACACCGCTTGGTTCGTGGTCCTGAGCTTTAATTGACTCGGGGTGGCCCGAGTTCGGTTGGGTGCTTGGCGGTGGTCAGATCGGGGACAAATTTTTCCAGGGATCTTCTAGGCTCCACCGTTTTAGCCATGGAGAGGCAAGCTGGTCCCTGCCCTATTCCGCCCGGAGAAATCTCGTTACCCAATCGGTTGGAGTGGCTTCCCGCGGGGCGCCCAACTAATGGTGTAGCCGGATGGAAATAACCATTGTCGGCAGAGGGTGTTTCCTTTAGTCTTCAGGCCGTCTCGAAGTCAGGTCAACGGATTGCTTTTGGTCAGGTTTTCCAATGTGTTTTGGCTGCCTTTGGGATGTGATTTTATCAAACAATGTCCGCTGAATCCCAGACCTACGACGCCTCGAAACTAAGCCAGCTCAAGGGCCTCGAAGCCGTCCGCAAAAAGCCCGGCATGTATATCGGCGGCACGGATGAGCGCGCGCTACATCACTGCGTGTCCGAGGTGCTGGACAACTCGGTGGACGAGCATCTCGCGGGGCATTGCAAACGCATCGAAGTGGCCCTGCATCTGGATGGCTCGATCTCGATCCGCGATGACGGCCGCGGCATCCCGGTGGACATCAACAAGGACAGCGGCTTGCCCGGCGTGGAGCTGGTGCTTACGACGCTGCACTCGGGTGGCAAATACGGGCAGGGCGGTTACAAGTTTTCCGGCGGCACGCACGGTGTCGGTGCCAAATGTGTGAACGCCGTCAGCGAGTGGTTCGAGGTGGAGGTATCGCGCGGTGGCGAGGTGCACCACATGGAGTTTGAACGCGGTCAGACGGTCAAAAAGCTCGCGGTCATTGGCAAGGCCAAGGGCACGGGCACGCTGATCACGTTCAAGCCGGACCCCGAGATTTTCAAGGAAACGACCGAATTTAAGTTCGAGACCATCGCCCAGCGGTTGCGCGAACTGGCATTCTTGAACAGCGGGCTGGAAATCTCCTTTCTTGATGAACGCAAGCAGAGCGGGGAGGCGGAGAAGTATTATTACAAGGACGGCGTCGAGGAGTTCGTGAAGCAGCTCAACAAGAACAAGCAGGCGCTGCATCCGAAGGTCATCAGCGTCCGCAAGGAGCAGAAGGTCACGACGGCGGAAAAGGAGGTCGAGGTGCACGTCGAGGTCGTCCTGCAATACAACGACAGCTACAACGACCAGGTGCTCTGCTATACGAACACGATTCACAATCCCGATGGCGGCGCGCACCTGACGGGCTTCCGCAGCGCGTTGACACGGGCCATCAACCAATACGCGAAGGCGAACGAGTTGCTGAAGGACAAGGACCCGCAAATCACTGGCGACGACGTGCGCGAGGGGCTTACCGCGGTGATTTCGGTAAAGCACAGCGATCCGAAGTTCGAGTCGCAGACGAAGGTGAAGCTGATTTCACCGGAAGTGGACGGCATCGTCGGCTCGGTGACTTACGAGGGGCTGATGGGTTACTTTGATGCGAACCCGCCGGTGGCGAAGCGCATCTTGGAGAAGGCGTTGAACGCAGCCCGTGCCCGCGAGGCGGCACGCAAGGCGCGGGAAGCCGTGCGCAAGACAGCGCTCACGGGCGGTGGTTTGCCGGGCAAGCTGGCCGATTGCTCCGACCGCGACCCGGTCAACACGGAGCTATACATCGTCGAGGGCGACTCGGCAGGTGGCTCCGCCAAGCAGGGGCGCGACCGGAAGTTTCAGGCGATCCTCCCGATTCGCGGCAAGCTCATCAACGTGGAGAAGGCGCGCTTGGACAAGGTGCTTCAGAACAACGAAATTCGGACCATGATCACCGCCATCGGCACCGGCATCGGCGACGGCGAAGGTGAAGGGGCGTTCGATCTCGCCAAGCTGCGCTATCACAAGATCATCATCATGACGGACGCGGACGTGGATGGCTCTCACATCCGCACTTTGCTGCTCACGTTCTTTTACCGGCAGATGCCGCAGCTCGTTCGGCAGGGCTTCGTTTACATCGCGCAGCCGCCGCTCTATTCCGTCACGCGCAAGAAACGCACGGACTACGTGGACGACGACGCGCAGCTCAACCGCATCCTGCTGCAAAACGGCACGGAGGAGGTGCGGTTGAAGAATCTGGCGGACGGCCGTGAGTTTACACCCAAGCAGCTGGAGGAAATCCTCGCCCTCCTCGAGTCACTGGACAAATACGCCACGTTCATCCGGCGGCAGGGCGGTGATTTCGCAAACTACGTGGAAAAGCGGGGGGAGGACCATGGCTTCCCCGTTTACCTGATCAAGGTGCGAGAGGGCAATGACGAGACGGTGCATTACTTCGGGGATCTGGCGGAGGTGGAAAACTTCAAGGCGCAGAATCCTGACCTATACGGCGAGGGCGAGGCGCGCGAGTTGGCAGAGAAGGCGCGGAAGCAATCACGTCGCGCAGTTGGCGTGGATTTGCATCTGGAGAGCAAGGCCATCGGCGAGTTGCTCGGGAAGCTGGCGAAGAAGGGCCTCGCCGTGGACCACTATGCCGCGCAAGACCAGCCGCTGTTCGAGTTGGTCGAGGGCGAAGGCGAGCGAGCAAACGTTACGCCGCTTTTTTCCATCCCGGAAATCCTCGACGGGGTGAAGGCGGTCGGCAAGAAGGGCATTCAGATTTACCGCTTCAAGGGACTGGGCGAAATGGACGCCAAGGAGCTCTTCGAGACGACGATGAACCCGGCGAAGCGCAAGCTGCTCCGCATTGACCTGACCGATGCCGTCGAGGCGGAGGAGATGTTCGTCCGGCTCATGGGTGACGAAGTTGAGCCGCGTCGCCAGTTCATCGAGGACAACGCCCTGAACGTCCGCAACCTCGACGTTTAATCATTTTCACCACTTTCGCACTGCACTGACATGGCTGAAGAGCATCTTCCCACACCTCCTCCCGCGCAGCCCACCGGCTCCGCCTACACGCAGGGCGAGAAAATCACCAAGATCAACGTCGCGGACGAGATCAAGAACTCGTTCCTGGACTACTCGATGTCCGTCATCATCTCGCGCGCGTTGCCCGACGTGCGCGACGGACTGAAGCCCTCGCAGCGCCGCATCCTCTATGCGATGCACGAGCTGTCGCTCTTCCCGGGGCGCAAGCATTACAAGTGCGCGAAGATTTGCGGTGATACCTCCGGCAATTATCACCCGCATGGCGAAGCGGTGATCTATCCCACGCTCGTTCACATGGCGCAGCCATGGGCGATGCGCGAGAAGCTCGTGGACGGCAAGGGCAACTTCGGCTCCGTCGAGGACGATCCCCCCGCCGCGATGCGTTATACCGAGGCGCGCCTTACCCACCTGGGGGCCGCGCTCATGTCCGACATGGACAAGGACACGGTGGACTTCGTCCCGAACTACGACGAGCGC
>CAZQEW010000097.1:0-17807 GCA_964591495.1 uncultured Klebsiella sp. | reverse complement strand
ACCACGTCCGTCCTCCTGCTGGCCGCGGGATTGTTTCTGCCCGCCCCGTCTGCCCCCGCCCAAAACCAGCCGGCCCCCGCCCCCGCCGCCCCCCCTGCCGCTCCCCGTCCCGTCCAACCTGTGCCCAGCCCCGAGACCAAGGCCAAGGCCGCTGCCGACGCCAAGGACGCTGCCCGCACAGCCCTCGACAATGAAATGATCCTCGAACTCAAGTATGACGACATGGATCTTGTTGATTTGATCAAAAGTCTGGCCCTCCAAGCTGAAATCAACGTCCTCTTTGACCCCAAGCTGACACAGGTGGCCCGCGGTGCCGATGGCACCCCCGTTCCCTCCGCCAAGGTGCCGGCCTTCCGGATGACCAATGTCACCGCCCGGCAGGCCTTAGAGGCCATCTTGGCCAACAACAACCTCGTGATGACCCATGACCCCAAGACCAACACCTACCGGGTCGGCCCAAAGGAAACCAACACCCAGGAACCGCTCCTGACGCGGATCATTGATTTGCAGCATTCCCACCCCACCAACTTGGTCCCCATCATCACGGGCGTGCTCTCGACCCGGTCCAAAGTGCTGCCGGACCAGCGCACCCAGCGGTTGATCATCTCCGCCACGGAGCGTGAATGGGACTTTTTGAAGGAAGTGCTCGAAAAACTCGATACGCCGACGCTCCAGGTTCTCATTGAGGCCCGTATCCTCGAAACTTCTCGCAGCCCTCAGTCATTGCGGGGCGTGGATTGGACTGGCACCTTGCAGGGCCAGAACATCGGCTTCGGCAACGGCAGCGTCTCCGGCACGGTTACCACCGCGCGCCCCGGTGCCACCACCACCAGCACCACCACCTTGCCCGGTGGCCGCACCATCACCAGTTCGACCACTACGCCCTCGACCGTCACCGAAACACTCACCTCCACCGTTGGCGGGCTCGTGCCGGGCTTCAATGTAAACACGCGCGATGGCCTCAACCCCGCTGTTGGTTTTTTGAACGCTGATGGCGTCCGTGCGGTGCTTTCGTTTCTGAACACCGACGCCGAGACTGAGGTCATCTCCACCCCGCGCTCGGTGATGATGGACGGTCAGACCGCAAAGCTCCAAGTCACCCGAGCATTCCCCATCTTCAGGGTCACGCCCGGCACCGCGCAGACGCCCGCTGGCGCGGAAATCATTTACACCAACCTCGGCACCATTCTCGAAGTTACTCCGCGCATTGCCGCCAATAGCAACATCGCCCTGAAGGTCGTCCCTGAAGTCTCCAACATCGACTCCAAGGACCGGCAGACCATCAATGGCCAGCTCAACGAGGCGAATGTCTATGCCATCCGCCGCATCGAGACGCAGGTGATGATTCCCAGCAGCCACACTCTCGTCATGGGCGGGCTCATCACGGATAACACCACCAAGGGCTTCACCAAGGTGCCAATTTTGGGTGACATCCCCGGCATCGGGCTGGGTTTCCGTCGCGAGACCAAAACCCGTAACAAGGCCAATCTGCTCATCTTCGTCACGCCCACACTCATCCAGGAGAATCATTTCCAAGCTCCGACCACCGACTTTCTCCAAGGCCGTCAGCCCCCCAGCGGCACCGATTTTCTCCAGACCCGGCCCGAGATAACGCAGGAAAAACCCGATTCCTTTATCGACTCAGCTCGGCCAAGAGAATGGGGTAAGAAGCCGGCTACGCCTGCTCCCGCCCAGCCTTAAGCCCAGCACCCACCGCAATGAGCGCGATACAATCCTCCAGCATCACTCCCCGCCGCACGGCGTTGAAGGGGGTGGCTCTGGCTTGGCTGCTAGGGCTGTTGGCTGCGCCCATCCTGCAAGCCCAGACGACCGTCACGACGCTGGGAGGCGGCCCAAACCAAAATAACCCGACCACGGCCAACGGCTCTGCTGATGGCAACACCCTGCAGATCGCCCAGTTCAGCACGCCGGGCGGTCTGGTTTTGGATGTCACCGGCCGCTACTTGTTTTTGGCCGACACTATCAACGGTGCCGTGCGCCGCTTGGACCTCACGGCAGGCGAGACGATCACATACCTGAGCGGTTTGAGCTCGCCGGTGGATGTGGCGTTTGACAGTGGCACCAATCTCTACGTCCTGACGCAGGGGGATGGGCGCATACGGCAGTATGACCGGTTTGGTCAGCTGATCGCCACCAACAACGCCACCCTGCTCACGACACCCACCGCATTGGCGTTCGATGGTTCGGCAAACCTCTACGTGGTTGAATTGGGCGGCGCCTTGAAGCGAGTCGCTCTCTCAAACGGGACGGTAACCACCATCGTAGCTGCCGGCACGTTCAGCGGGCCGCGGGGCATTGAGGTGCTCGACAGCGGCACGATTGCCGTAAGCGACAGCGGCAATCACGCCATCCGCCTTGTCAATCCCACCACGTTTGCCGTGTCATTGTTGGCGGGCCTCGTGGGCACCTCCGGAACCAACGTCGGGACCGTAGCGCAGAGCCGGTTCACCTCGCCGTTTCACCTCGCAAAGAGCGGAGGCGATGTGCTCGTGGTGGCTGACGCGGGCAACCACCGCTATTGCCTGGTGGCAACCAACGGCTCAACGAGCGTTCTCTCTGGCATCCCGTCCAACGCATGGGTCAACGTTTCTGGCGTATTTCCCGGTTGGGCCGATGGCCTCGCTACATTTGCAGAAAGCCGAGCCCCGGCCGGCGTGGTCGTGGATGGCAGTGCCAACGTTTTCGTCACTGAGCAATATTACCACCTGGTTCGGAAGATCTCCGGCAGCGCGCTGACCGGAGCCAGCGGGGTCGGCTCCAGCGGGTCGGGTGGTTCGTCCGTCGCCGTCAGCCCCCCTTCACTCGCCTTCAACCCTAGCTCTGGTTATTTCCCCTTGGGCACCACCATTACGGTTACCAGTTCCAGCACCAATGTATTTTTCACTACCGACGGGTCAGCTCCGACCACAAACAGCACGCGGGTTAGCATGTCCAGCGGCACGGGCACAATCCTGTGGAACAACCCCACGAATGATCTCAGTGGCTTGCGGGTTGCCGCCTTCCTGATCAGTGGAACCAATGTGGCCAGCACCAATGTGGCCGGTTCGGCGACCACCACCACCACCATCGGGGTCCCGGCGGGCATCAACGGCAGCGTCTTCGCCGGAGTGGGCTCACGGGTGGTTGTGCCCGTGGTGCTGAACCTCCGCACCAATGACACCTTGCGTTCGTTGCAGTTCCGCGTGGAGGTAACGCCTGCCGGCGCGGCCCCCATCGTCGGTGCGGCGTTTGGCGCCCTGAGCGTTGGCACCAACGACTTTGTGCCTCTGGTAACCGGCAGTTCCGCCGCCACGTTCAGCACGCTGAGCTACACTGCGGGTTCCACGCGGGGTTTGAGCATTTCCTTCCTCGGCACCAACGCCAACCTCAACGTCCCCCGCTTCGCAGTCGCCGCCTTGATTGCCATCCCCATCCCCGCCACCGCCACCGTTGGTCAGACCTACAGCATAGACATCCTCCAGCCCTCGGGCACTTCCGATGGCGCACAGGGCACGGTCGCCATTGCCGCTGGCAGTTCCCGCACCTTGATCGTCACGAATGTGGCCTATCGCGTGGGAGACACCTCGCCGGGTGGCTGGTATAACGCCGGGGATTTCGGCAACGGGGAGCTTAACAACGCGGATGTTAACAATGCCTTCGCGGCTGCGTCCGGGCTCCGGCTGCCGTTTGCGTTTTCCGACGCCTTCGATGCCATGGATGCGTTTCCGGAGGACACGGTGGGGACGGTGGGCGGAGATGGTCAAATCCGGTTCCTCGACTGGCAGATCATCTTGGTGCGGGCGCTGCGGTTGAACACCAATGCGAGCTTGGGCGTGAGCACAACCAACTGGTTCCGTCAGTGGTCGGGAGGGGTGCGGTCGACCGGGACGACGAATTTGGTGGCGGCAGGGTTGCAGCCGGCGGCGGTGCGGCCGCCGGGTGAGGTGTGGCACCGGCCGGCGGCTCTGGGGGCGTTGCCCCTAGAGAACATAGCCCCCGGCGCTATGGTCGAGGTTCCCGTGTTCGCTCGCGTAGCCCCCGGTGCATCTCTCGCGGGACTTTTGTTCACTGCTGTTGTCAACCCTGCTGACGGGGCGCCCGTCTTGTCGGAGCCGCCACAGTTTATTGCCAACGGGTTGGTGCCGGCCAGCGTCATTGGTCAGGCCAACGCCATTGCCGCTGCGTGGAATGTCGGTCAACTCGCGTTGCCGCAGTTGAGCAGCAATCTGTTAGGTCGTGTCCGATTCACTGTTCCGCCTAGCGCTCCTGCAGGTTCGCGCTACGTGGTCACCTTCGCGCGGGCGGACGGTTCGCCCGACTATTTCGTGCAATACGACTTCGAGACGCGTGGAGCCTCGGTGTGGGTTGGGCGGGCGGCGCCGGTGCCCCCCTCGGTGACATCCGATGAATGGAAGGTAAGATTCTTTGGCGATGCGGCGAGTCCTGTGGCGGGTGATCTGGCAGATCCGGACGGAGATGGAGTGGTAAACGCCTTGGAGTATTTTGCAGGGACGGATCCGAACAACGCAGGATCACGGGTCCAGTTGCAGCCGGGTGGTCCGCGCAACGGCGGAAGGGATCTGGCCATGCAGTTGCTCAGTGCCCCGGGGAAGCTGTATGTCCTGGAGCAGAGCGGCAGTTTGATCGCCCCGGCATGGATTCCCGTGGTGACAAATCTGGGGGATGGCAATGTGAAAGAATTCATCCAGGCGGTGACGCCCGGTGGGCCGCGTTATTACCGGCTGAGAGTGCTGCCGTGATTTTTGGAATCGCATGAGAACTGCTGCTGCTCCGCACCTGATGCCCCTGTCGCGTCCGTATTGCTGCGCGCTGATCGTGGCCGCCGCACTGGGTGGAGTCACGCGGGCCGCGGCGCAGACGGCGGATGTGGTTCTAACCAATGGATTGGTGCAGCCGCACAGTCTCACCGTGACAGCGGATGGGACGATATACATCACCGACGGTGGTGGATTGGGTATTTTCGGGGGCGGATCTTCCAGTGACGCTCACCGGGTGATGCGTTACGTCCCCACGACCGGGGCACTGTCGGTGCTGGCGGGTAGTCTCATCGGGGAGCGTGGGACGACGAAGAACACGCTTGCCAACGCCGGATACAACGCGCGCTTTTTCAGTCCGGCCGGAATTGTGCAGTCCCGCGGTGGTCTGGTGGTCGCGGATTCTGGCAATCACACGATCCGGTATGTGGGCTTCGATGGAATCGTCACCAACATCGCCGGCAGCGGCGATCCCACGATCTCGGGCTTGGTCAATGGCATAGGGGAGGCGGCTCGGTTTAACACTCCTTTGGGCTTGGCCGTGGACGCCGCCGGCAATCTCTACGTGGCGGACTCGAAGAATAATGTAATTCGCAAGGTTGATCCGGCCAATGCGGTTACCACCTACGCGACCAACTTCAATCAGCCTAATGGGGTTGCGGTCGGCGACAATGGTGATGTTTGGGTGGCCGACACCCTTAATCATCAAATTAAGGTGGTCCGCACGAACGCTCCGGCACCGGATGGCATCTTCACCAATGTGTTGGTCCGCGCCGGCACCGGCATCGTGGGCAGTTCGGATAGCTTTCCAGTCGCGGCTACCTCGCAGCTATCCAGCCCACGCGGGGTGGCGTGGATTAACTCCAGCTCTGGCCTGCTGATCACGGATTCGGGCAACAACACCATCCGGCGGCTCTATACCAACTCGACCCTTGGTCTGTTTACGCTAACCACATCCCTTGGTTCAGCCGGCCAGCAGGGGCTAGTCAACGGTGCGACCAACACCGCCCGTTTTAATTCTCCGATTGGTGTCGCCTCTGATGTGCTCAGCGGTGCCTATGTGGTTGCCGATTCGGGCAACGCGGCCATCCGCCGCATCCAGCAGGGCGTGGTGTTGCCACCGGTCAGCACCCCCGACATCGGCACGGTCGTCTTAAGCGTCGATCCGGACACGGGCCAGACCGCCACCCGGCTCACGCCCATAGTCGATTCGATTTTCTTTAACGACGTCGTGATCGCGGTGCGGCCTGAATCCGGGGTGACCACGCTCTACAACTACGTCGCTACGTCCAGCGATCCGTTTAATACCGAATTTCCGGTGCTGAGCGTATCACCGCCCGCCTATCGGGATGGTTTGCCGGCGCTCCCCACCACGCTGATTACGCCCGTGCTGCCGGATTTCACGGTCAAGGCCCAGAGTTCACAGGTCGGCCGGGTCTCCAGCGGCATTCAGACCGCACGATTTCGTTTCAAGACGTCCACGCCGAGCATTTCGGGCAACAATGCCGCCTCGTTCGTGTTAAACAACTCCACCACGAATGCCCAAATGTATTACACAATCGACGGGGTGACCGAGCCGACGAACAGCGCCAACGGCACGACGATCTTCGGGCCGATCGCCGCCGGCACGACCCTTTCGTTCAATCTTAACGGCAGCAATCTGCTGTTCCGGGTGAAGGCATTTCGCAGCAACTACGAACCCAGCTTCACCATCTCCAACCTGTTCTCCCCGACGAACTTCTCGGCCAACCGTATCAGTTTCGGTTTTGAGTCGGGCGAGGCTTCCAGCAAGTTTATCGCTTCCGCTGGCTCAATCTTTTACGCGCCAGTCACCCTCTCGCTGCTGCCCGGCCAAAACATGTATTCCCTTCAGTTTGGTCTGGCGGTGACCAACGGTGCCGGCAACCCCAATTCCGTGGCTGCCGGTGCCGTGAATTTCTTCTCCACGCTTTTAAGGCAGCTGCCGGACAATACCTTTGTCAACCTGCCGGCTTCCTATCTGAACACCCAGACGAACCTGGTAATCACCAACTCTACGTCCAGCACCAATCTGCTGCTGGTCGGGTGGCTGGCCCGGGCCAACAGCACAAACTTCTTCGACACCACCATCCAGGATTTGATCCGCTTCTCCCAGCCGCATGATCGCCGGTTTAACAGTCAGTCCGACAGCAAGGTCGTCCTTGGCGGGTATGGTTTTCGTGTGCCCGGCACCGCGACCAATGGCCAAACCTACTCCATCCGGATCAGCCGTCCTTCGGGCACGGCCGACGGTGCGTCGCAGGATGTGTTCATCGACGCCCCGGTCACTGGCACCCTCACTGCGCTGAGGACCGTTACCGTCGGGTCTCCGGCCTATCTCGTGGGTGATGTGGCCCCCTTCGGCTGGTTCAACGCCGGTGACTTTGGCGACACTAACCTCCTCAACAACGACGTGCTGCAGACTTTCCAGACGGCCATCTTGGGGGTTAATCCGCCACTTGCAGGCAGTGACCTTTTCGATGCCATGGATTCCTGCTGCGGGCTTGGCACCAACAACGGCTCAGGGGTGTTCACCAACCTCGGCACTTTTTTCAGCACGGGCCTGACCAACGGCATTGACACGAACATCAACCGGATACATTTCGGAGACGGCACCCTCAACGCTTCCGACCTGTATGTGACCTTCCGCCGTTCGTTGGATCCGTCTTTGACCAATTTTGTGCGCTTTCGCTCCAACGGCGTGCTTTATGCCGCCATGACATCGAACTCTTTCCGGGGCGTGTTGGGCGCGAGCTACAGCGGTGCAGTCGCTTCCTCCTCGTCAACCCCTGCCCGCGAGGCGCAGTCGCTCGTGAACCCAGCCGATGTCCCCTCCGTCACCTTCGCGGCCGGCGAGGTGGTTGCCGGTGCTGGCCAGACTTTGAACATTCCCATCACCGCCCGGGTAACGGGGCCGGCACTGCGTGTGTTGGCGCTGCGGATGCGCGTGGTGCCGCTCGATGGCTCACCTGCGTTAACAACAGCCGTCCAGTTTCAACCGGGTGCCACGCTGGGACCGCCGACTTTCTCCGGCAGCCAGGACGTAAGCATCTATGGCGCAGCGTGGCTCAACGACGCTGTGACCGGTTTGAGCGGCGATGCCACCGTCGGCACGCTCATCGTGACATTGCCTGCCGGGGCGGGCGCTGACGCTGCCTATGCGGTCCGATTTGAGCACGCTTCGGCATCGCCTGCGGGCATCGCTTCGGTCGCCGCGCGCATGGAACCGGGCCTCATCAGCACCCGTGTCCGCAACCTATCCTCGTGGAATGACGTTATCACTGACGCTTGGCGCCTGCGCCACTTCGGAACCCTGAGCAACCTGCTCTCAGCCGCCAGCGCCGACGCCGATGGCGATGGCATACCGAACTGGGCCGAATTCCGTGCGGGCACGGATCCGAATGACGCCGGATCTGCCCTCGCCCTCCGCGTGCCCGGATTGCTGGCCGGTGGCGCGCGCCTCCGCTGGCCGACTGCGCCAGGGAAGACCTATATCATCGAGACCGCTCCGTTCATTGGCAGCACCAACTGGACGGCCATCGCAACCAATGTCCCCGGCAGTGGCCGTGACGTTGAGTTTCAAACGCCACCTCCCAACGGCCCGCAGTTCTTCCGGGTGCGGCTCTTGGAGCCTTAAGCTGGCTTCGAGTTCAGGTTTCCTGACTGAGCTCTTCCCTGCACCTCTTCCGGCGCGTGCGATCAGTTGTCGCTTAGCCCGCGTTATACGAAGACAATCTTCGTCGTCGGCGCTGCTTCGTCCCATCCGCGTGTTGGTTCCGCAGTCACGCTGCTGATGTCCTTGATCGAAAGCATCCGGCCGCGGGTCTTGGGTGATTTGACCTCAATCTCCTGCGGGTCGCAGGTTTGCTGGGAAACTTTCTGGTGGGGTGCCGGCTTGTAGCGCACGTAGAGCACCTTGGGGGTGTCCGGCGCGAAGTAAAGGATGCGCGACTTGTCCGGGATGCAGAGATAGGTCTTGTTGAGGATGGTGCCGCCGAAGGTGAACCGCTTGAGATAGCTGGCCTTGCGGTCCGTGTAGGCGCAGGTGAACACGCGTTCGCGGTCCGGCAGGCCGCAGTAGTAGAGATCCGGGCCGACGAAGAGCTTTTCCTCCAGCTCCGTGACCTTGTAGGTGCCGTCTTTGAACACCAGCAGCAGCTTGTCGAACTTCGTGCACTCGAGCTTGAACTCCTCGGCATTGACCTTGTAGCCCACGTAGCCGGTCTCGCGGTCATAGGAGACCTTGAAGGCCTTGAAGGCGACGGCTTTGACATCCACCTCCTCGTGGCGGGCGGACTTGGTGGTCAGCCGGGGATATTGGGGGCCGTATTTCTCCAGCAGGTCTTCCAGGTGGCCGATGGTGAACTTCACCACGTTCTTCAGGTGTTGCTGCGTGGCGGCCAGCTCGGCGCGGGTCCGTTCCATCTCCTCGCGGTGCTGGTTGATGTCAAAGAGCGAGATGCGGCGGATGCGGACCTGGAGCAGACGCTCGACGTCGGCGTCGGTCAGCTCGCGGAGGAGCTGTCGGCGGAATGGCTTGAAGCCGTCGTGCACGGCGGCGAGCACGGCCTCGTTGGTCTTGCACTTCTCGATTTCCTTGTAGATGCGCTCCTCGATGAAGATGCGTTCCAGCGTGCGGAAGTGCAGCTCGTTCTCAAGCTTCTGCTGTTTGAGCTCCAGTTCCTGCTTGAGCAGGCGGACGAGCTGGTCCGTGTTCTCGCGGAGCACCTCGCTGACGGTCAGCTCGACGGGCCGGTTGTCGCGGATGACGGTGATGCGGCTGTTGATGGTGACTTCGCAGCTGGTGAAGGCATAGAGCGCGTCGGTCAGCTGCTGGGCGCTCACGCCAGTCGGGGCCTTGATCTCGATCTCAACCTCTTCGGACGTGAAGTCGTTGATGGACTTGACCTTGAGCTTGCCCTTTGCGACGGCGTCCTCAATGGAGTTGGTGAGCGACTCAGTCGTGGTGCCCGGCGGGAGTTCCTTGATGACAACGGTGCTTTCATCCCTCTCCTTGATCTTGGCGCGGACCTTCACGCTGCCCTTGCCGTCCTGGTAATCGCGCGCGTCCATCTGGCCGCCGGTCGGGAAGTCCGGCAGGCACTTGAATGGCTGCTTCTTTAGGATGGCGATTTGGGCCTCGATCAGCTCGGGGAAGTTGTGCGGCAGAATGCGGCAGGAAAGGCCGACGGCGATGCCCTCCGCGCCGAGCATGAGCGTGAGCGGGAGCTTGCTGGGCAGGAGGACGGGCTCCTTGTTGCGGCCGTCATAGCTCGGGACGAACTGCGTGGTTTCGTCGTTGAACAGCTCTTCGCGCGCCAGCTGCGTGAGCCGGCATTCAATGTAGCGGGGCGCGGCGGCGGGGTCGCCGGTGAAGATGTTGCCGAAGTTGCCCTGGCCTTCGATGAGATAGCGCTTGTTCGCCAGCACCACCAGGGCGTCGCCAATGGAGGCGTCGCCGTGCGGGTGATACTTCATGCAGTCGCCCACGACGTTGGCGACCTTGATGAACCGGCCGTCGTCGTTGTTATGCAGCGTCCAAAGGATGCGCCGCTGCACCGGTTTGAGGCCGTCTTCCAGGTTGGGAATCGCCCGGTCACGGATGACGTAGGAGGCGTATTCGAGGAAGCCCTTGTCCACGCGGCGGTGCAGGGGCAGTTCGATCTTCTCGGGCGCGAAGGTGCGGTGGGCGATCTCCGGTGTGGCCTCAGCGACAATGTGCGCGCCGCCGTTGGTCGCGGCGGGTTTTTCCTTCGTGGGCTTGCCTTCGACGGGCGAGGTTGTCTCCGCAGGCTGCTTCTTTGAGTCGTCCATCGGCAATTCAGGCTGGGCTGGGTCGGTGGGTGGCTTTGGGGTCATGGCTATGGCTGGGCTGGGCGGTCACTCCTCCACCGTCACCACGAGGTTGCCCATGATGTAGTCCTTCCGCTCGGGCGTGTTCTTGCCCATGTAGAAGGTCAGAATGTTGGCGGCGTCGTGTTTGGGCGCGTATTCCACCTGGCTAAGTTTCATGCCCCGGCCGATGAACTGTTTAAACTCGTTGGGCGAAATTTCTCCGAGGCCCTTGAAGCGCGTGATCTCGCAGCTTTTGCCCAGCTTCGCCGCCGCCGTGTCGCGCTCGGCCTCGCTGTAGCAGTAAATGGTCTCCTGCTTGTTGCGCACGCGGAAGAGCGGCGTCTCCAGCACGTAGAGGTGGCCGTCGTGGACCACCTGCTCGAAGAACTTCATGAAGTAGGTGATCATCAGGTTGCGGATGTGCATCCCGTCCACGTCCGCGTCGGTGGCCAGGATGACCTTCTCGTAGCGCAGGCGCTCGTGGGTATCCTCGATGTCCAGCGCGCTCATCAGGTTGTAGAGCTCGTCGTTCTTGTAAACGATGTCCCGCTTGAGGTCCCAGACATTGAGGGGTTTACCCTTGAGAGTGAACACGGCCTGAGTCTCGACGTTGCGGCAGCTCGTGATGGAGCCGGCCGCCGACTGGCCTTCGCAGATGAAGATCATTGAGCCGTGGCCCTTGTCCTTCTTCTTGTCGAAGTGCAGCTTGCAGTCCTTCAGCTGGGGGATGCGGAGTGTGACCGCCCGCGCCCGTTCGCGGGCGAGCTTTTTCACGTCCTGCAGCTCCTTCCGGAGCTGCTTGGTGTCCTCGACCTTGGCGAGGATCTGGTCGGCGACCTGTTTGTTGCGATTGAAGAAGTGCAGCAGTTCCTCGCGCACCTTGTTGACGAGCTCGGTGCGGATCTCGGTGTTGCCTAGCTTGTTCTTCGTCTGGGATTCGAAGACCGGATCCTGCAGCCGGATCGCCACCGCGCCGACCATGCACTCGCGCACGTCATCGCCGTCGTAGCCCTTCTTCGAGTATTCGTTCACCGCCTTCAGCAGGCCCTCACGGAAGGCACTCAGGTGCGTGCCGCCATCGCTGGTGTATTGGCCGTTGACGAAGGAGTAGAAGCTCTCACCGTAGCGGCTGTTGGTGTGTGTGAAGCAAAACTCCAGCGTCTTGCTCGTGTAGTGCAGCGGCGGGTAGATCGGCTCGGCGTTGTCGCCCGCGAGATCCTCCAGCACCAGGTCCATCAGGCCGCGCCGGGAGACGAACTCCTTGCCGTTGAAGATCAGCCGCAGGCCGGTGTTCAGGTAGCTGTAGTGGCGCAGCCGCTTCTCGATGAACTCGGGCTTGAACTCGCTGTCCTTGAAAATCGTCGGGTCGGGCTCGAACTCGACAAATGTGCCATTCGGTTCCGTGGTCTTGCCCTTGTTCTCCTTCTTCAACCGGCCTTGCTTGAACGTCGCCTCGGCGAACTCCCCATCCCGATGGCTGCGGACGGTGAAGTCTTTTGCCAGCGCGTTGACGGCCTTAGTGCCCACCCCGTTGAGGCCGACGCTGAACTGGAAGACCTCGCTGTTGTATTTGGCGCCGGTGTTGATCTGTGAGACGCAGTCCACAATCTTGCCCAGCGGAATGCCCCGGCCGAAATCCCGCACGCGCACGCGGTTGCCCTCGACATTGATTTCGACCTGCTTGCCGAAACCCATGATGAACTCGTCGATCGCGTTGTCGATGACCTCCTTCAGCAGGATGTAACAGCCGTCGTCGTAGTGCGCACCGGTGCCGATGCGCCCGATATACATGCCCGTGCGCAGGCGGATGTGCTCGATGGAGGAGAGCGTCTTGACCTTGCTCTCGTCGTAGTTGTGCTTCGCAGGTTTTTCTTCGGCCATGTTTCGCGCGGGTGACTACCGGAAAGCGCGGTGGTTGCCAACCGGAAACACCATGGCCGGGCATGGCGAAGCCAACCAAACCCGGGATGGTCTCAGGACCCGCCGGCCGGCTGCCCATTCGCACGATGCGGTCGGCGGTGGGGGTGGCTCGCGCGGGAGCCTTAAGCAGTGATCTCCCGGTCGCTCAGGTAGCAGGCCGGGTCGGGCGCCCATAAGTTGCCCGTGGTCTGCACCGCGCGCACGCGGAAGCCGCCGCCGCAGAGGTTCAGAAAGCGGCAGCCGGCGCATTTGCCCTCAAGCCGGCCGTTGCGGTTGCGTAACGCGGCGAGCAGCTCGTTGTTTGGGTCGCGCCAGATCTGGGAGAACGGGCGCTCCTTCACGTTGCCGAGCGTGAGCGTCTGCCAGAACTGGTCCGGATGCACGTTGCCCTGGGTGTCAATGTTGCCTATGCCCGTGCCGGAACTGTTTGCGGCGCCGCCGTTCCATTTGAGCAACTGAAGCATCTCCTCCGCGCGCGCGGGATCCTCCTCCTTCAGTCTCAGGTAGAGATAAACGCCGTCCACCGGCTGATCCACGGTGAGCACCTCGCGCGGGCGGTTGCTGGCCGCCCATCGACGCGCCCGGTCGGCGATTTTGTCCACCGCCTGGCGGGTGTCGGCGTGCGTCACATCCACCAGGCTGGCGCCACGCCCGCTGTAAACGAGATGGTAGAAACACACACGCTCAATGTCCTCGCGCTCGATGAAGTCGAGAATCTGGTCGAGGTCCGCAATGTTCTGGCGTGAGAGCGTCAGTCGCAGGCCAACCTTTTGACCGACGAGCTTGCAGTTGCGAAAGGCGGCCACTGCGCGGTCAAAGGCCCCGGCGCGCCCGCGAAAGTGGTCGTGGGTTGCGCCGATGCCGTCCAGTGAGATGCCCACGTAGGCGAAGCCAAGCTCCTTGAGCCGCTGCGCTGCCGGCAGATCGATCAGCGTGCCGTTGGTGGAAAGCGTCAATCGCAGTCCCTTGCTGAGCGCGTAGGCCGCAAGGTCAAAGAAGCGCGGGTGAATCAGCGGCTCACCGCCCGAGAGCAGCACGGCCGGCACGCCAAAGCTTGCTAGGTCGTCCACCACGTTGACGCACTGTTCCCAGGTTAGCTCTCCCGGATACTCGCGTGCGTCGGAATCCGAATAGCAGTGGATGCACTTGAGGTTGCAGCGCCGCGTGATGTTCCAGACCACGATGGGCTTGCGATCTGCCGCCGCGCGCGGTGCGCCGTGTCCTTGTCCATAACGCAGCGCGTCGGCCGGCTGCGTCACGCCGCAGTAAAGCTTGGTGACGTTAATCATGCGGGCAAGCTAGGCCGTTGGCCGCCGCGCGGGCTGTGTGAAATTTGGCCGTTGCTCGCCCGCAGTTGCCTGCTGGCAGCTTACTTGGGCACCGCGATGAAGCTCGCCATGCCCGCGCCGGTTTCCCAGTTCCACACGCGCACTTCGCCGTTGTGGGCGCCCGTGGCGAGACGCTTGCCCGGCGCATGCGCCGCGAGGGCATAGATGCGGTCGCCATGGCCGGCCAGCGCGCGCACCAGGGTTCGGTCGTCGACCTTGTGCTGGCGGACGCGGGTGTCTGCCCCGCCGCTGAAAACCTGGTCTGCCACCAGCAGCACGCGGAACAGCTCGCCCTCCGCCCCGGCAAGTTTGCCGCCCCGTTTGGCGTCCTTGGTGGCCCAGAAATGCACGTCCTTGTCGCGACCGCAGGAATAGACCGTCCGTCCGTCCGGCGAAAAGGCGACGCCGGAGACGGGCGCCTCGTGGCCCAGGTAGCTGGCTTCGAGATCGCCCGTGGCCAGGCTGAACACGCGCGCCGTGCGGTCGCGGCTCGCGCTGGCGAGGTGCTGACCATCGGGGCTGAACGCCAGACCCAGCACCCAGTCCGCATGCTGCTGGATCAGGCGCAGTTCCCTGCCTTCCGGCATGCTGAACAGCCGGATCGCGTTGTCCGCCCCGCCGGCGGCCAGCCGTTCGCCCTTCGCGTCGAAAGCCAAGGCCATCACGGTGTCAATCGTGCTGGCGAGAACTTTGGCGACTTCGCCTTTCGTCGTGTCCACGAGGGCGACTTCCCCGTTCTGGCCGGGGTTGCCGCCGCCGACGGCGAGCCATTGCCCGGCGGGATGCCACGCGAGTGCCTGGATGCGTTGCGGCAGGTTCTTCACGCGGCGCAGCAGTTGGCCGTTCGATGCGTCCCAAATGGTGACTTCGTGGTAGCCGCTGGCTGCGAGCTGTGCGCCGTCCGGGCTGAACGCCAGCGCGGCGATGGGCACCGGTCGCGGGTAGCTGGCCGGCGGTTGGGGGTGCGGGGCGCGCGGACTCAGGGAGGCGACGTGTGCGCGCGCGTCGGGTCCGTCGAACATAGCACCCTGCGAGATCCACTGCTCGATCAGCGCGATCTGTTCCTTGGGCAGCGGGTCATCCTTCTGCGGCATGCGGTCGTCGGCATCGCTGGCGACCAGCAGGCGGAACAGCTCGCTCTTGGCCGGCTGGCCGGGGGTGACGGCGGCGGCCTTGCTCGCGCCGGGCTTGAGCAGGGTCTCGAAATTGTGGAGCTGGTAGTTGCCCTTTGCCTTCTCTGGTCCGTGGCAGGTCACGCATTTGCGGGCCAGAATGGGCGCGATGTCTCTGGTGAAGCTCACTCTGACCGGCGCGGCGGCAGCCGACGAGAAGCCCGCGCCCAAGCTGCCCGCCAGCAGCAGTCCGGCGAAGGCCCGAAGTGGAAGTGCGCGGTGTATCATGTGGCTATGGACTTTGCGGGCACGCCCCTCATTCGGCAAGTGGCCCTCCCCGCCTCGGGCAGAGAGTGGGCAGCGCGCTGAGTTTTCAGGCGACAAACCGCCCGTGTTCGCCCTACAAACTCCGCGTCGCCGGGCATTGCCCCCGTAGCTCAAATGGATAGAGCTCGCGTTTCCTAAACGTGAGATCCAGGTTCAATTCCTGGCGGGGGCACCATTGCAACAAAATACCAATAAAATCGTGTAAAACACACTTGATTCGGAACTTCGAGTTCAGTAAGTAAGAATCTTAGTAAGAATGTTTTATTTCTCATCCTGTCTTTTGCCCTCACGGTGACCTGCCGTGTGAAACGATCACAGCAGGTCTAAAAGCACGGCTTGCTCCGCAGTTGATCCCGGTTTGACACGGTAGGTCAGGGCTAACGGGATGCTTTGAGCGGGCAGGAAATCGGGGGGCTCAACGCATTCGAGTAGGGAACTCCGCAGAAACCAAAAGGCTTATCCGCAACTAGCCTACAACTCGCTGGAAGCCGATTTCGGAGTGGGGTAAAGAACTTCTGTGCCCGACCTCTTCGATGCTACCCAACCGACGAACTTCAAAGCCAAGCTGCACTCGGCGGTTCAGCAACTCGCGGCCAGCAACATCCTCATCGGCACGTCATCCTGGAAATACGACGGCTGGCTCGGAACGCTCTACGACCAACAGCGCTATTGCTATCGCGGGAAGTTTGCCGAAAGCAGGTTCGAGCGGGACTGCCTGGTTGAGTATGCGGAAGTGTTCAAAACAGTGTGTGTGGATGCCGCCTACTACCAGTTCCCGTTAGCTAAATATCTGAGCGAACCAGTCGGGAAAGTGCTTGGTGATTTTAGTGTTGGCCTGGCTCCGTGCTCCACCGCTCTCACTGGTCCGGTTGTCGAAACGGCTGCGTCAACATCCGGTCCAAGCGCAGCTCCTTCGGGTCGCGGAACTGCTCGATGCCCAGCGTCATGCGCTCGTGCCCGGCCTCCGGTTGGGCGCGGTAAGTGCCGAACAGCCAGTCCCACCACGGCAGGTTGAAGCCGAAGTTGCTGTCCGTCTCGCGCCGCAGGATGGAGTGATGGACCCGGTGCAGGTCCGGCGTGATGACGAAGCAGCGCAGCAGTCGCTCCAGCGGCTTGGGCAGCCTCACGTTGCTGTGATTGAACATGGAGGTGGCGTTCAGGAGGACTTCAAAGACCAGCACGCTCACCGCCGGAGCGCCCAGCGCGGCGATGACCAGAAACTTGAGGCCGAGCGAAAGCAGAATCTCGAACGGATGAAACCGCGCCCCGGTGGTGACATCCACGTCGAGGTCCGCGTGGTGCATCCGGTGGAGCCGCCACAGGACGGGCACGAAATGAAAGAGCCGGTGCTGCCAGTAAATCGCCAAGTCGAGCACCACGACTGAAACCAGCACCTCCAGCAAGACCGGCCAGGTAACGGTGTGGAAAAGCCCAAAGCCACGCGCCTCCGCAAACAGGGCAAAACCTACAGCACCAGCCGGGGCCACGAGGCGCGCAAGGAACGCATCGAGAAACGACACGCCCAAGTTGCCTGGCCAGCGGTCGAGACGGGTCAACTTCCGTTCGCGTCGCGCCGCCAGACATTCCCATCCGGCCATCAGCATGAAGAGGCCGAGGAAGACGCCCAGCCGGAGCGTTGGCGCGTGGTTCAAGAGTTCATCGGTCATGGCAGCGTAGAACACTCGTAGGATGCTTTCACCCCCGCTGGTGGCAGACAAGCCGCCCGGCCGCATCCACGCACCTCAATGGTCGCAGGTGCAGGCGTATTCCTTGAGCTTGCAGCCACCGCAGGTGTGCAAGTCGTAAGTAAGGCGGAAATTCTGCGGCGTGGCTTCGGCGGTGGCTTTCACTTGGACGACCAACGGATAGCCCTCGCCGGCAGGCAGGGTTTCCTTGGAGACGAAGGCGCCGTCCTTGGCCTCCATCGTAAGTGTCACCTTGCCGGACTTCGGCTCGGCGGTGACGGCGACGACCTGGCCGCTGGCGGGCACGGGTTTGAGCTGGGCGTCGTAGAAGGAAACGGTGACGCGGTTGTCCGCGCCGATGAGGAACTCGGCGCGCGGGGCGGCGTTGTCGAGCAGTTTGCCGCCCTTGGGGCCGGCGAGGGCCTTCGCGGCCTTGGACTTGGCACCGTGGCCTTCGCCGGGGCCGTGGTTATGGCCGGCGTGTTCGTCCTTCTTGCAGGCGCTGAGGGTGAGGGCTGCGCCAAGGGCGATTGTGAGGGGGAGCAGTTTCATGGTGGTGTTTTCTTAGTGACTGGCTTCCGGCGGCTTGGGGTTGGTGGGAGCGCCGGTTGGTCCCGATTGAGCCGCGCTGTTATCAGCGGCGAACACAAAGCGTTTTTCCATCCACTCGTAGAGCACGGGGAGCAGCACGAGGGTGAGGAAGGTGGAGGTGATGATGCCGCCGATGACGACGGTGGCGAGCGGACGCTGGACTTCCGCGCCCGCGCCAGTGGCAATTGCCATCGGCACGAAGCCGAAACTGGCGAC
>CAZQEW010000096.1:0-17969 GCA_964591495.1 uncultured Klebsiella sp. | reverse complement strand
AAGAGCGCTTCGCGCCTGCGGTCGGGCTACGCCCTCCCTCCGGCACGAAGCGCTGACAGAAACAACAACCAACAACCAATGGCAGAACTCCAGTTTAGAACTGTCCAGTGATTGGGGGCAGGTCAGTCATTAACGCATGTGCCAGTAGGGCTATGCTGCCCAAGTTCAAACCACGGCATTCAGCCATGCAGTCCGCGGAATCGAGACACGCTCACTTTACTGCCCTTCGACGTAGACCTCTTTCTTCAGATACAGAAGTAGGCGACTGCGAGCTGCGCTCGCCAAAGATGCGTTTCGTTCTTGTTGTGCAAGGCGGACGGCCTCCGTTGCATGCAAAGCTGCATCCTCAAAACGGCCCGCAGCTGCGGCTGCCGCTCCCATGAGATCATGGTGCGCAGCTGCGGGATTTGAGGTCCGATCCAAAACCTGGCGCGCTAAGGCCATGGCCCGGACGCCATCACGTAATTCAGGTCTTGATGCAAGCAACCAAGCAAGCTGCTGCGCGGCGGGAAGATGGGTTGAGTTCTTGGCCAAAACGGCCTCGAACTGATCCCGGGCCTGGTCGATCTGCCCAGTTCTTAGAAGAAACAGTGCAAAGTTATGTTTCGAATCGAGGTTCTCAGGGTCTGCATTGATCGCGGCAGTAAAATGATGCTTTGCTGCTTCATTTAGGCCTGCGCGGGCAAGCAACGCCGCCAGATTGCTATGTGCGATAGGATTCGACGGCGAGAGTAATAATGCTTTCTCTAACTCGCCCCTAGCCTCCTGCACATGACCTGCTACGGCGAGGTATGTCGCGAGATCGATTTTTACGTCTGCATCCGTTGGCAAACTCTGTGCCACTTCCCTCATGTGTTTGAGGGCGTTTTCATAATCTCGCCGCGCCATCAGTATAGCAGCAGCTTGTCGATGGTTGTGGATACTGTCTTTTCCATTTGCAATACTTGACTGTATCTGTTGAAGCAACCCGTCCATTTCCTTAGATCTAGGGTTCATAGAGATAGCTTCCATCATTGCAGCATAACCACGATCATTACGCCCAAGTAAGAAGTAAGCCGTGCTTAGGTTCATCCAGGGCATCTGTTCAAGGCGGGCGCGAAGGGCGAGTTGTAAGATTGCCGCAGCCTCTAAGGGGCGCTTTTGAGTAATCAGGTCTGAGGCCCAGTTATTAAGGGCTGATACATTGTTTACCGTATGCAGCGCGGTGTGCTCAAAAATCTGCGCACTACTAGCCCAGAGGCGTGTTTGATTGCGTGTAATAATCGCGCATACCGTCAGGCCTACCATTCCTAGGCATGTCACCCATAGTCGCAGTTCGGGTCGGTTGGAAGCCACCCGTGCGAGACTCCAAACAATCGCGATAGAAATGCCGACCAATGGCAAGTAAGTGTATCTGTCCGCATGTGCTTGTTCACCTACCTGCATGATGCCCACAACCGGGAATAGCACGCCGAGAAACCATAACCATCCAATCAAAAGCCAAGGCGATCGGCTTAAGCGGATCATCGCAAAGCATGAAATCATGGCGATCAAAAGACAACTAATCACCACTCGATTAAATGGGATTGGAGCTATTGGGTAGATTAGACAGAGTTTGGCTGGGAAGACGGTTTGACTTAGGTAAGTAGCATAGGCGTTCACCGCATTCTCAAGTCGAATACTGATTGGTAATTGACTCAAGTTGCTCAGAGTCCCAACTTGGTGTTGAGATTGAATGGTTGAGAGCGATAGAACCGCAATAATGCAAAACATTGGTAGTTTCTCACGGACACTAAACCAACATGCTTTTGCAGACGCTTCTCGGTTTTCCTTGGACCATGCATCCGAGCGAAGCACGTTTAGTCGACCTAAAGGCCAGAAGTCCAAAAGGAGCAAAACACATGGCAGTGTAACCGCCATGGGCTTGGACATAATCGCAAGCACGAATCCTCCAAAGACCATCAAGTAGCTGTGGCGATTCGGACGGGTGACGTGCTCGCCGTAAAGCCATAGCGTCAAGAACCAAAAGAACCCGCATAAGACATCTTTGCGTTCAGCCACCCAAGCAACAGATTCTACGTGCAGCGGATGCCACGCAAACAGCGCAGCAACCCAAGCGCTAGGCCATAGCGCGCCTGATAGCTTGTTAAGGGCGAGGAATGCCATCCCAACGCCTGCACAATGGATTAAAAGACTCGTAAGATGGTGTCCACCAGCCATAGCGCCAAACAATTCAATGTCTAGCATGTGTGATACCCAGCTCAATGGGCGCCAATAGTCAATGTCCGCCGAGGTGAATGCCCACTTAACGCCATCCCAAGTAAGCCCCGAAGCTACTTTAGGATTATCAGTCACGAAAATATCATCATCGTAGTTAATGAACTCTGACTCCACTACGGGAAGGAAAATGAAAAAGGTAATTAGAATTAAGCCCGCAGCGACTTTAGCTAACAGCGGGTCCTGTCCATTGGCTAGACGCTGTAGCTTCGCGTTTTCCATTCCCGGGCTGATGGGTAAGTTCATCGAGTGCAATGGTCTCAATCAAAAATCGCTGCTGGAGGACATTAGAAGCTCGCCGGCATCGTGTCAAAACCGCGCCGTGCTTGATGCGTCGGTCTCCGCTGCTACCCTCGCCGCATGTTGAAACTCGAAGACCTGACGCTCCGCCTCCACCCTGCCGACAATGTGGTGGTGGTGAAGCGGCCGCTCAAGCCGGGCGTGGAACTGCAAGGCGGCGCGCTCCGGCTCGTCATCGGCAAAGGCATCCCCCCGGGGCACAAGATCGCCGTGGCGGAGATCCCTGACGGTGCGCCGGTTACGAAATACGGCCAGACCATTGGCTTTGCGAAGGGGTGCATCATGCCGGGGGACCATGTCCACACGCACAATGTCGAGCTAAAGGACTTTGGCCGCGACTACGCGTTCGGCGTGGACGCCCGGCCGGTGGCGTATCACCCCGCTTCCGCGATGCGTCACTTTCAGGGCTACGCACGCCCCACGGGCAAGGTCGGCACGCGGAATTACCTCGCGGTCATTTCCAGTGTGAACTGCTCGGCCGGCGTTTCGCGTTACGTGGCCGACCGTTTCCGCGGGCCGGACTTCCAGCGGGACTTTCCGGGCATTGATGGCGTGGTGCCCTTCACCCACAAGATTGGGTGCGGCATCCAGCCCGGTGCGCCGCATGAGCTGCTCCAGCGCGTCACGGCGGGCATCGCGAGGCATCCGAACATCGCGGGCTATGTGATGATCGGGCTGGGCTGCGAGGTGAACCAGGTGCACCTGGTCGCCGAGGCGCACAAGCTGGCGCAGCCGCTTGCGGGAGAGGCGCAGCCGACCTTTCTCACGATTCAAAACTCCGGTGGCGTGCGCAAAACCGTCGAGGCCGCCGCCGCGGCGGTGGCAAAATTGCTCCCCGCTGCGAATGCGCTCAAGCGCACGGCCCAGCCGGTCTCCAAGCTCATCCTCGCTGAAAACTGCGGCGGTTCGGACGGCAACAGCGGCATCACCGCCAACCCTGCGCTCGGCGTCGCTTCGGATGAACTCGTGCGCTACGGCGGCACGAGCGTGCTGGCGGAGACGCCGGAAATTTATGGCGCGGAGCACTTGCTGACTCGCCGGGCGGTCACGCCCGCCGTGGGGCAGAAAATTGTGGACCTCATCCACTGGTGGGAAGCCTACGCGCGGGCCAACGGTGGCTCGATTGACAACAACCCGAGCTACGGCAACAAGGAGGGCGGCCTCACCACCATTTACGAGAAGAGCCTCGGCGCGGTCGCGAAGGGCGGGCAATCACCGCTCGCCGCCGTTTATGCCTACGCGGAGGAAATCACCACCCCCGGCTTCGGCTTCATGGACACGCCCGGCTACGACCCCGTGAGCATGACCGGCCTCGTCAGCGGCGGCTGCAATGTCGGCGTGTTCACCACCGGCCGCGGCAGCGTCTACGGCTGCAAGCCCTCGCCGTGCATCAAGGTTGCGACCAACACCGCGATCTACCATCACATGATCGAGGACATGGACATCAATGCCGGCACTATCCTCGACGGCACGGAGACGGTGGAGCAGGTCGGGATGCGCATCTTCGAGGAGATCATTGCCGTCGCCAGCGGCAAGAAGACCAAGAGCGAACTCGCCGGCCTCGGCGACGACGAGTTCGCCCCGTGGCTGCTGGGTGCGCAGTTTTGAACTCTCGTAGGGGAAGACGTGAGGACTCACAAACATATCTTGTCCCGAAGGCAAATCTGGCGAACCTCCCGCGCCAGTGGTAAACACTGACTCAAATGGCCGATCCATCCCAAGTCGCCACGCTCACGGGCGTTCCGTCCAAAGCCCCGCTGGGATTGCGCCGCTTTTCCGCCTTCGCACCCGACAAGGCAGCTTGGAAGGAAGTGCCTGGAAACCGCTACACTGCCAGCGAATTGCGGGCGATGCATCAGAACTGGGGCGATCTCGAAATCATCATCCCGACCGAACCTGTCTTCGATGCCGACTGAGCCACCCAAAGTCGATTGGGAGCGGGCGAAGCTGTGTCTCGCGTCGCTGCAACACGAATCCCCCGCCAAGCCCTGCTGATCGGTGGAGCCGCCTGCTGGTTCTACCGCCATTCTTTGCTCCGGGCGGACGATCCCGACTTTCGCGTTCCGCTGCTTTCCCAGGAACTGGAAGCCAAATGGTTGAGCAAAGACCTGGATTTCACCGGAATCTTTTCAGGCGATGCCTTCGCACTGTTGCCGCAGCTGACCGTCCGTGACGCCGGGAACCGGGAGTATTTGCAAGTCGAGGGCGTCCGGCTTGGCTTCGCCCAAGTAGGCCTGACCATTAACCCCGAGGAGGCGATGCAGCACTGCCGGGTGGTGCGTTTCACCGGGCCGGCCGGCGAGGTGGTCGAGTTCTTTGTCGCCGATCCGGTCACGCTGTATCGCGAAAAGCTCGCCCTGGTGCAGCGACGTAACGCACCTGCTGATCCCTTGCATCTAGCCGTGCTCGCTGAATACGTCCGCCTCGCAACCTGCCAGCACAGCGAGCAGCTCTGCGCCGCAGCGACTCTTACGGAGAAGAAGACAAGCCTGAATTTCTTGCGGCTCGTCGCCGGTCGTGCACCTGAACTGCCGACCGATGAGCGGGTGGTCCGCCGAGTGAAGGCCACCCTGCAAAGTCACGCCGCCATCATCAGCCCGGCGGACGAAAAGTTTCTTCGCGCGCTTGTGGCGTGAGCCTCAGCTCAGCCCCTTCACTTCCCAGCCCTTGCGGTAGGTGCGCTTCACGAACTGGTTCGCCTCTTTCACGTTCTTGAAGGCCAGCGATTTCGCGTCCCACTCCAGCGTGGTCTGTGGGAAGCGCGACGCAATGCCGCCGAGCAGGATCGTTTCCGTCAGCGGGCCGGCGTAGTCAAAGTTCGCGGAAGTCTTGCCGTTTCCGCGCACGGCCTCGACGAACGAATGCCAGTGGTTCACCGGCTCCAGCTTCGGCAGCTCGTAGCCCTGATACTTCTCCTCTGGCAATAGGATCGGCTTCCCGACATGCGGCAGCACCATCACGCCGTTGGTGCCGATGAAGATTGAGCCCTGATCCGGCTGCTTCACCTTGCCCAGCAGCGCGACGATGTCCGCGGGCGGGCGCTGGCTGCCGTCATACCACACGACCTTCACCGTCTTGCCGTCGGTGAAGGGCGTGCCGGGGAAGACGTAGTGGACGACGGCGTCATTGGCCCAATTGTGCTCGTTCGGCTTCGGCCCCTCGCTGCGGACGGTGAGCGGCGCGGTCACCCCGAGCGCCTTGAAGACCGGGTCGTAGATGTGGCAGCCCATGTCGCCGAACGTGCCAGTGCCGAAGTCCAGCCGCTTGCGCCAGTTGCCGGGATGGTAATAACCGCCGCCGATGTAAGGCCGCTCCGAAACCACGCCAAGCCACAGATCCCAGTTCAAGTTTTCCGGCACGGGATCGTTCTTCTCCGGGCGCGGCGCCGTGTCGCCCCACTTCTTGCTGCTCCAGGTGTGGACCTCCTTGATCTTGCCGACGGCACCGGTCTGCACGAGCTGCACCGCCGCGCGATACTCGTAGCTCGAATGCACCTGGATGCCCATCTGCGTCACGAGCTTCTTCTCACGCGCCACCTCGGTCAGCCGGCGCGACTCGTAGACATCGTGCGACAGCGGCTTCTGGCCATAGACGTGCAAGCCGAGCTGCATCGCGCTCATGCCTTGCGGCGCGTGCATGTGGTCGGGCGTGGAGACGTTCACGCAATCGAGATTCTTGTGCTCCTTGTCCAGCATCTCGCGCCAGTCCTGATAAACCTTCAGCTCGGGAAACTTCTTCTTCGCCGCCTCGGCCCGCGCGAGGTCCACCTCGGCGACGGCGACAAACTTCACCTGCTTGTGGCTGGTGATCGCGCCCCAATCCGCAGCCGCCATGCCCGCCGCACCGAAGCTGGCGTGGCGCACCATTTCATTCGGCGACGCGGCCAGCAAACCGCGCGTGACGAACGGCGCGGCGAAGGCGGCCGTGCCGAGTTGCTTGAGGAAGGAACGGCGGGCGGGGCTGACAGTCAGTTTCATGTGTCCAGTTTGCGACGAACGGATTGGGACAAAGTTCAAACCAAGTTGGAGGCTCAACCTCTTCTTCCAGCACCTTCGGTGAAATCAGCGGCCTACTCGGGCTGCGCTCAATCCACCGCTACCACCGCCTTGATCACGCCGGTCTCCGGCTGGGTCCAGCTCGGGAAGACGCCGATCATGTCCTCGAAGGCGGCCTGGTGCGTGATCCACGGGCGGGTGTCAATCTGGCCGTCCTCGATGAGGCGGATGATGCGGGTGAAGTCGCCGGGCAGGGCGTTGCGGCTGGCGCGGATGTCCAGCTCGCGCCGATGCAGCGCGGGAGCCTGGAGGAAGCTGATCTCCGACTGCGTGATGCCGACATACACGAGCCGGCCCTTGAAGGCGCAGTAGCTCAAGGCGTGGCCCATGGATTTGTTGCTGCCGGTGGCGTCCACGACGACATCGGCGAGCTGGCCGTTGGTGAGTTCGGCAAGGCGTTTCAACTCTTCGCCGTCGCCCTTGGTGAGGATGGTGTCGGGCACGCCCATGGTGTCGCGCACGAAGGCGAGGCGCTGCTCGTTCATGTCCATGACGATGGTCTTCGCGCCGGAGAGCTTGGCGAACTCGATGACGGAGAGGCCAATCGGTCCCGCGCCGATGACGAGCACGGCCTCGCCGGGTTTCGGCTCGCCGCGATTAATCGCGTGGCAGCCGATGGCGAGCGTCTCGACAAGGGCGAGCTGGTCGAAGGAGAGCTTCTTGGACGGATGCATTTTCCGCGCGGGCAGCAGGATGCGTTCGGTCATCCCACCGTCGCACATGACGCCAAGGGTTTTGTTGGTCTCGCAGCAGTTGGTGTGGCCGCGCCGGCAGGAGTAGCAGTGGCCGCAGTTGATGTAGGGCTCGACGGAGCAGCGGTCGCCGGGCGCGACGTTCGTGACGCCTGCGCCGACGGCGAGCACCTCGACGCCCAGCTCGTGGCCGGGGATGCGCGGGTAGCTGAAGAACGGCATCTTGCCGAGGTAGCCGGAGATGTCCGTGCCGCAGATGCCGATGCGATGGACGCGGAGAAGGACTTCGCCGGCGGCCGGCGCGGCGGGTTCGGCGATGTCAATGCGGCGCCAGGCTTTGGGTTGTTCGAGTTGGAGGGCTTTCATGTTGCTTGGGAAAATCACTTCATCGCTGCGAGCATCTCCTTCACCGCCTTTGCGAGGCCGATGGTGAGGCTGCGGCTGATGATGCTGTGGCCGATGTTCAGCTCGACGAGATGCGGGACAACGTCCAGCAGCGGCGGGACGTTCACCACGGTGAGGCCGTGACCGGCGTTGACTTGCAGGCCCAATTCGTGGGCTTGGATGGCGGCGGCAGCGAGGCGCTTGAGTTCGGCCTTGCGCTCGCGAGCCTTGCCGAAGCACTCGGCGTAAGCACCCGTGTGCAGCTCGATGAACTGGCTGCCGCTCATCGCGGCGGCGGCGACTTGAATCGGGTCGGGCGCGATGAAGAGGCTGACCTCGATGCCCGCGTCGTTCATGCGGCGGACGGTGCGCTTGAGCGCGGCGAGGTTGCCTTCCACGTCGAGGCCGCCCTCGGTGGTGACTTCCTGCCGGCGCTCCGGCACGAGGCAGACGATCTCGGGCTTGAGCTTGAGCGCGATGCGGATGATTTCCTCCGAGTTCGCCATCTCCAGGTTGAGTCGGGTCGAAATCTGTTTCCGCAGCGCGACGACATCGCGGTCCTGGATGTGCCGGCGGTCTTCGCGCAGATGCGCCGTGATGCCGTGCGCACCGGCGGCTTCACACACGAGCGCAGCGGCGACGGGGCAGGGTTCGCCGTCCGTGCGACCCCGGTAGCGGGCCTCGCGGACGGTGGCCACATGGTCAATGTTGACGCCGAGTTTCAGCATGGGCGGAACGTAACGAGCAGGCGAGGGTGACGAAAGCAAAAGCCAACTCACTTCGCTCCGGGCACCGGCGGCAATCCCGGCATCGCATTCGTTGGATACGCGAAGGCGGGAAATGCCGGATTGTCCAGCCAGCGCGTGAGCACGGCGAGTTCGATGGCGGTGAGGCCGACATCCGAGCGGCGCACGGCTTTCAATTCGGTGGACGAGGTTGCGGTGACCTCGGTGATGGCGTTCCCGAGCTTGGGCGAGATGGAGCGGAGCCACTGATTCGCGGCCGCCGCCCCAGGGAAGGACGGGTTCGGCGAGAGCATCGCGGCGAGCTGGAAGATGGGCACCCACTGCGCCAGTTTGGCTTCAGTGATTTCCCAGTCGTAATAAACGAGGTTGGTGCGCGGGAGGAACTGGTTGAGCAGTTCGGCGGGCGGCGGGTTCGTGTTGGGGCCCATCGGGATGATGCCGGCCATGCTGCCGAACAGCAGAAAGTCGTCGCCCGGTTCCGGTGCTGGGCGCACGAACGGCACCAGGATCGGCATGCCCAGCCACCCGATCTCCGTGCGGTTGGTGGTGAAGGCAATGCGGCCAATGCCAGCCTTGGCGATGTTCGTGCCCAGAGTGTGGAGCGCGTGTGGGGCGGCGCGGACAACCGTGTTGGACGCGTCGGGCATCGGCGCGGCGGCGAGGAGATTGTAGGGCACGTCCGAACGCGCCCACGTGAAGAACTGGTTCGGCGCGGAGCGGAATTGCCACTCCTTGAAATCCGGCTGTCGGGCCAGCCAGTCCCCGAAGCCCTGCGCTGCCGTGAAACTGATCAGCGGATCGCGCACCGAGTTGGTCGGCAGGCGGAAGGCATCAAGCTTCCATGGCGCGCCATTGGCGAACTTGAGCGTGGCCTCGCTGCGCAGCGAATCGCCGCGCGGCATCACGCTGACTGAAAAGTTTGGCCACGCGGGGGGCTTGGGCAGGTCAAGCGCGGGCTGGAGGCGGGCAAGATCGGCCGAGAGGTCAACGAGGTTGGTCGAGAGGGCAGGGTGCCTGCCCGGCGCGGGATTGGCGGGCAGAGGGGAATCGGCAGCGGATTTCGACACCATCAGGCAATCTTCGAAGCTCGCCACGGTCAGCAGCCTGCCGTCCGCCGTCTTTGCGCTCCATGCGCTCGTGCCGGGTCCAATTGGCGGAAGTGGCGTGGGTTTGGAGCCGGCTGCCTGCCACAGGTTGGTGCTCCAGCGGGCCCGCTGCGAATCATCAAGGAAAACGGTAAGCATCCAGCTCGCCGCCTGGGCGTCGTGGGTTTCGAAGAGAAACTTGGTGGCAGCAAGGTCATCGAGCAGCGGGCGGATCAGCGCGCCGGCATTCGAGGTTGTTGCGGGACCAAACAGCGCGCGGGGCAGGGCGGCGGCCAGCCGGTCGTGCACCTGTTTGCGCAAGCCGATGCTTTCGGGGGTGTTCAGCAGGGCGTTCAGACGGGCGGCCGCAGCGTTCGTCGCGATATGATCCAAGCCGGCGAAATGCAGCCGGAACACCGGTTCCTTCGAAACGGGCGCTGGCGCGGTTTGGGGGGCGGTCGGGGCGGCCTGCCTTTGGCAGGCGGTCGTCAACACCACGCATCCCAGCCAGCCAGCGAGAATTATCTGTCTCATCGGTGCGCCTCAATTGCCAAAACCAGCGCGGGGAAGCAAACGCAAAGCGGCACACTCGCTTCCGGCGCGGTTCCCGGCGGCGGCCTGGCCTCGCCTGGGCCGACCTACTTGACCGGCACGGCTTCGGCGGGCGCCGTGGGCGTGGGCGCGGAATTGGGTGACGGCCGGATGAATTTCCCCGCCACGGCGCTGAAAGCGGTGTAGACCACTGGAATCACAAACAACGTCAGGAACGTGCTGCTTAACATGCCGCCGATTACGGCCACGCCCATGGGCCGGCGGCTCTCCGCGCCTGCGCCGAAGCCGATGGCGATGGGGATGATGCCGGCGATGGTCGAGAGCGCCGTCATCAGGATCGGCCGCAGGCGGACCTTGCCGGCCTCGATGATGGCGTCGCGGGGATCCACCCCCTTGTCAGTTTCCTGATTGGCGAATTCGACCAGGAGAATTGCGTTCTTCGTGACGAGACCCACGAGCAGGACGAAGCCGATGAGGCTGAACAGGTTGATGTTCATGGCCGGCACTTCCTTGATGGTCCCGGTCTTGCCCAGGAAATCCACGAGCCAGAGCAGACCCAGTGCGCCCACCCCTGCGAGCGGAACCGACAGCAGCACGGTGAGCGGATGCAGGAAGCTTTCAAACTGCGCCGCCAGCACCATGTAGGTGATGATGAGCGCCAGCACGAGCACGACCAGGAACTCCTTCCAGGCGTCCTTGAACTCCTTGGATTCTCCGGTCCAGTCGTAGAGAAAGCCCGGCGGCAGGTCCTGTTTCACGAGTGCCTCCACCCGGTCAATCGCGGTGCCGAGCGGCACGCCGTTGAGCGAGGCGGAGATGGTGGCGCTGCGGATGCGGTTGTGGTGTTCGATCACGTTGGGGGAGCTGCCCGACTCCCGCCGCACGATGGAACTGAGCTGGATGAGCTGCCCGTCGCGGTTCCGAACGTAAAGCCGGTCGAGGTCCTGCGGTGTCAGGCGGGACATCCGCTGGAGCTGGGTGATGACCTGATACTGCTTGCCGTCCAGCTTGACGCGGCTGAGGTCGAGCCCGCCGAAGAGGATTTGCAGCGTGCGCGAAACGTCCTCGATGCTCACGCCCAGCGCGGCGGCGCGGTTGCGGTCCACTTCGAGGCGCAGCTCGGGCTTGGTGACCTCGAAGCTGGAGCGGACGTTCACCAGATAGGGCTGTGAGCGGAGCTTGCCCAAAAGTTCGTTCACATAGCCGTTAAGCGAGTCGAGATCCTGCGCTTGGACGACAAGCTGGAAGGGGGCGCCAAAGCCGCGGCCAATCGCCTTCGGAATGTTGGGCACGGCGATGGCCCCTTCGACATCATTGAAGAACTTCATCCGCAGCCCCTCCGGCCCGTTGACGATATCGCGGACGCTGCGCGTGCGTTCGGCGCTGTCCTTGAGCCGCACGAAGACGATGGCGCTGTTTGCCTGGCCCGGCGCGCCGGTCATTGAGAATGCGATCACCGCACCGAATGCCTGCACCTCGGGGGTTGCCTTCAGAATGTCTTCCATCTCCCGCACCTGGCGGTCGGTGTATTCGCTGGTGGAACCCTCCGGCGCGAAGACGAAACACAGCAGCCGGCCCTTGTCCTCCTCCGGCAGGAATTCACCTTCAAGCTTCGCGAGCAGGGGAACGTTCAGTGCCCAGGTCATTGCCGCGAGCGCGCCGAGCGTGACGATGAAGCCGGCGGTCCGGCCAAACCAGCCCAGCGCGAGGAATGGCCTCAGCAGAAACGCCGTCGTCTGCACGAGCCCGCGCAGCACCGCCGCATAGAGGCGGGTGAACCACCCAAGAACCGCGTCGAACCATCGGAGAAAAAACACCTTTTGGTGGCCCTCCCTGATGGGTTTGAGCACCCGCGCTGCAAGCATCGGGGAAAGCGACAGCGCGACGAAGGCGGACACCGCCACCGACCCGCAAACCGCCACCGCGAATTCGATGAAGAGCCGGCCCGTCGCGCCCTTCAGGAACGCCAGCGGCAGGAACACGACGATGAGCGAAAGCGTGATGGCGATGACCGCGAAGGAGATCTCGTCCATGCCCTTCTTGGCGGCTTCCAGCGGCGGCATGCCCGCCTCAATGTGGCGGTAGATGTTCTCCAGCACCACGATGGCGTCGTCCACCACCACGCCGATGGCCAGCACCAGGGCCAGCATCGTGAGCATGTTCACCGAGTAGCCGAAGGCCGAGAGGATGGCGAAGGTGCCGATAATTGAGACGGGAATGGCCACGGCGGGAATGAGCGTCGAGCGGGCGCTCCCGAGGAACACCCAGATGATGATCACCACCAGCGCGAAGGCCATGCCCAGCGTGTCCCAGACCTCGGCGATCGATGCCTCGATGAAAACTGACTCGTCGTAATTGAAGACCATCTCGATGCCCGGCGGAATGGTCTCCCGGATGCGCGCGACCTCGGCCTTCACCCCCTGCGCGACTTCGACGGTGTTGGCCTTGGACTGCTTGACGATGCCGAGGAAGATGCAGGGACGCCCGTTGTTGCGGGCGATGGTGCGCTCGTTCTCAACACCGGCTTTGGCCTCGCCGATGTCGCGGAGGCGGACGATCTTGACGCCGTCGTTCTTGACCACGAGCTCGTTGAACTCCGCCGGCGACTTCAACTCGCCGCGCGTCTGGATGGTCATCTCGCGGTCGAGGTTTTCGACGCGGCCGCTGGGCAGCTCGACGTTTTGCTGGCGCAGTGCGCGGTCCACGTCCAGCACGGTGATCTGGTGCGCGGCCATCTTCTCCGAGTCGAGCCAGAGCCGGATGGCGAAGCGCTGCTCGCCACCGATGATCACGTTCGATACGCCGCGAATGGTCTGGAGCCGGTTCTTGATCTGCTTCTCCGCGAGCTGTGTGAGTTCCAGCGGCGAATAGACCGCGCTGTTGACGCCAATCCAGATGACGGCCATCGCGTCGGCGTCCTGCTTGGCAACGATGGGTTCGCGGATGTTCAGCGGCAGCTTCCCGCGCACGCGCGAGACACGGTCCCGCACGTCCTGGGCGGCCTGGTCCACGTCCCGCGAGAGGTCAAACTCAATGGTGATGGTGCTGACTTCCTCGCGGCTCTGGCTGGAGAGGATCTTGATGCCCTCGATGTTGTTAATCTCCTCCTCCATCCGCTCCGTGACTTCGGTCTCGACGACTGCCGCGCTCGCGCCGGGATAGACAGTCGTGACGCTGACGATGGGCGGGTCAATGTCCGGCAACTCGCGCACGGGCAGGCGGTCCAGCGCAATGAGGCCAAAGAGAATGAGCGCGAGGCTCATCATTGTGGTGAGCACCGGCCGGCGGATGCTGATTTGGGGGAGGATCATGGGGTTGCTAGTTCGCGTTAGAAGGAGCCGCGTTCGTTTTGGGCTGGTAAACAGCGGCCGCCTCCGCCCCCGCCGGTTTGACTTTGGCCCCCGGCCGAACCTTTTGAACGCCTTCAACGATCACCAATTGCCCCGCTTCCACGCCTGACAATATCTCGACCAAACCGGCGGAGCGCACCCCCAGCTTTACGAACCGCAGTTGGGCGTTCATGTCCTTGTCCACCACGTAGAGCATCGCCTTGTCCGCGTTCACCATGATGGCGGGCTCGGGCACGACCACCGCGGCGTCGCGGAGCTGGAGCGTGAGGTCGAGGTTGGCGAACATGCCCGGCTTCAGGATGCCATCGGGGTTGGCAATTTTTGCCTTCACCAGCGCCGTGCGGGTGGTGGTGTCCACCTGCGGGGCGATGAAGTAGACCTGTCCGCTGAATTTGCGCCCGGGAAACGCGGCGACGCGCAGCTCAATCGTCTGGTCGAGCTTGAGCAGGCTCAGGAACCGTTCCGGCACGTTCACCTCCACCTTCACCGGGTTCAGATCCACGAGCTGTCCCAGCACGGTGTCCTTTTTGATGACCTGGCCGTTGCTGACGTTGCGTGCGCCCATCATGCCGGTGAAGGGGGCGAAGATCCGCGTGTCTTTCAGCTCCCGTTGCTTGACGGCGATGGCGGCCTGCATGGACTCGAAGCGTGACGCGAGCTGGTCAAATTCCTGCTGTGAGATCGTCTTGTCCCGGAAGAGCTGCTGGGCGCGGTCATAGTTGGACTTGCTCAACTTCAGGTTGACCTCAGCCTCGGTCAGGGTGGTGGTGAGCTTGGACTCATCGAGCCGGAAGAGGAGCTGCCCCTTCTGCACGGTCTTACCTTCCTCGAAGCCGATCTCGACCACGGCCGCCTCCAGCTCGGCCTTGATCTCCACCCACTCATTCGCCGTCAGCGTGCCGACCAGCGAGAGCGATTCCGCCACCGCTTCGCGGCGTGCCTCGATGGCGATCACCTGCGTGGGGGGCATGGCGGGCGGCGCGGCGGCTTTGCCGGCCTCTGGCTTCTTGCAGCCGATGGGAGAGCCCAGCGCCAGCAGCGCGAGCAGGAGGATGGATGGATGGATGCGCATGGGAGATCAGGGTTGGCCGGCGGCGCCGGTGAGAAAGAGCTGCACGATTCGCCGGGCGGTTTTGCGGTTGGGGCGGTTGCCGGGTTGGACGAGTTCGGCCTGCACGTGAATGTTCATCATGCCAAAAATCCCGCGTGCCAGTTGCTCGACGTCAAAAGCGCGCGTGAGCTGTCCGGCCCGCTGGCCCTCGCGGATGAGGTCGCGCACCAGGCCGAAGTTCCGCTGGCACTTGTCGAGATAGCGGATCTCCTTCGGCATTTCGCCCCGCGCGGCGAACGCCGTGGCATACACCAGGCCCAGCAGCTCACGATGGCTCTGCAGAAACTCGAAGTGCGCGTTGAGCAATTCCTCCAGCTTGCCCGGCAGGTCCTTGCCGCGCGCCACCGCCTCCGTCATGAGCCGATACCGCTCATCGTGCGCCCGGTCGAGCAGGGCCTGATAAAGCTCGGCCTTGCTCGGGAAGTAATAGTAGAGCGCGGGTTTCGTCACCCGTGCGCCGCTGACGATGTCCTGCACCGACGTGCCCGCGTAACCCCGGTCGGCGAAAAGCCGGAGGGCGGCGGCGAGGATCTTGTCCCGCGTGGCGGAGGCGCTGGGTTCCATGTGCTTACCGAACGGTAGGTAGCGCCCTTACCGACGGGGAAGCAAGCGGGATTCTTCGAGCGGGCCGGAGTTTGGCCGGCATAACGGCATGAGACTCCGGTGATTTCTCCGGGCAATTTTGTGGCGTTGTCCAGGCACGACCAATCCGATACGCTGCTTCCACTACATCGCATGAGCACGCGCCTCGACGTCCGGAAAACCTACAAGCTCTACATCGGCGGCAAGTTCGTCCGCAGCGAGAGCGGCAAGTATCTCGAAGCCAAGGGCCCCGACGGCGCGCACCTGGACAACTACTGCTGGGCCTCGCGCAAGGACTTCCGCGACGCCGTCGTCGCCGCCCGCGCCGCGCAACCGGGCTGGGAGAAAGCCACCGCCTACAACCGCGGCCAAATCCTCTACCGCGCCGCCGAGATGCTCGAAAGCCGCCGCGAAGCCCTCGCCGCCGAAGTCTCCCGCTCGCATGGGGTCACGCTGGAGCAGGCCCGCACCGGCGTGGGCCGCGTGTGCGACCGCCTCGTCCACCACGCCGGCTGGACGGACAAGTATCAGCAAGTCTTCGGCAGCGTGAACCCGGTCGCCTCGCCGCACTTCAACTTCACCACGCCGGAGCCGATGGGCGTCGTCGTCGTGCTCGCGCCGGACCTGCCGGTGCTGCTGCCGATGGTCTCGCTGCTCCTGCCGGTGATTCTCAGCGGCAACACCGCCATCGTCATCCCCTCCGAGCGCGCGCCGCTGCCCGCGCTCTCCTTCGCGGAAATCCTCGCCACCAGCGACCTCCCCGGCGGCGTGGTGAACATCCTCGCCGGCAAGCGCGCCGAACTCGCGCCGCACACCGCCTCGCACATGGACGTGAACGCCATCGTGGACGGCGCGGGCGTGCCGGCCATCTCCGCGCAACTCCAGGCCGGCGTCGCCACGAACCTCAAGCGCTACTTCAACCACGCCCTGCCCGAGGCCGACTGGTTCACCGAGCGCGGCGAAGACCCGTATTGGATTCTCGACACCGTCGAGATGAAGACCGCGTGGCATCCGATTGGGCTGTGACCTGTGGCGAACGATGACCATGACCTTCTGAGCGCCTTGATAGAAGGCATTCGGGAGGGCTTTCGCGGTCCGCCCAAGAAGAAGGGACAGAAGAAAGCCCGGCCCAGTTTCGCTGCCACGCTGATGAGCATGGCGGTCATTATCTTCGTTCTGGCGCTCGTGCTTGGATTGATTGGGGCGTTCATAGGTCTGAAGTCAACGGACATGCGGCGCACTGCTGCTGAACATGGTTCTGCTGTGGTTCCTGGGTTCCTCTTTGGCGCGGGACTGGGTGTCTTGGCCGGGTTTGCCTATGCTGTGCGCGCTTGGTGGCGTGGCGATGAGTTGTGAAGGCGTTCGTAGTCGCAACCTTCAGGTTGCGAATCAAAACCTGTAGCGGCGCTCTGTGAGCGCCGAGTTTGGCGAACGGCGTTCACAGACCGTCGCGATTCCCCAATCCCAACGGGATTTCGTCCTTCAGCCCAGGGTTGCCCCACGCTACCCTGGGTCATTGTGATGGAACCCAACAACCCCGAAACGGTTGTGGCTCGGCGACTCCGCAACCCCTTCAGGGTTGTTTCCCTCTGCGCGCGTTTCCCAAGGTAGCGCGTGCTGCGCAACCTTGGGCTGAAGGATGGAAGCCCGTTGGGCTTCTCCTTCGCGCTCACCGCCTTTCAACGCAAAGACGCCAAGGCGCAGAGACGCAAAGCGAGTTGCCCCAAGCTGGTCCTTCTCCGCGCCTCTGCGTCCTTGCGCCCTTGCGTTAAGTTCAGCGTCGCTCGTTGTAAGCGGCACTTGAGTAACGCTCCTTCGCCAACCCCGTCACCCGGTTCTGCAACTCGGATGTCACCTTCAACTCGGCAAGACTGGCGATTCCGACCTCGAACGAAACCATCGCTGCCTCCCAACCCTTGCGCTCCAAACCCACCGGCGGCGGTTGCACGGAGCCTTGGATGAGCAGGCCCAGCTTGTTCCGCCGCTGCGCTGCGCCGGCGATTTTGCGACCCTGCCAGAGCACGTCGAACTTCTCCCAGCCCACGAAGCATTGCCCCGGCGCGGACTTGCGGCAGCAGTCGGCCAGCTCCGTCGCAACGCCGAGGCGGGCAAAGGCGGCGCGAATCCACTCGTGCATCCGGCGGTAGCTGTCCACCGCGTTGAGCGCGTGCCACGGGTGGCCGGGCGGGATGACGACGCTGTAAGTCCAGTCCGCATCGTGCGGCACGAGACCGCCGCCGGTCGGACGCCGGATGAGCGGGCGCAGTTGCGTGGTGCGCGCAATCTCCGCGTAGTGCTGGAAGTAGCCGAACGTGGCCGCCGGCTCCGTCCACGAGTAGAAGCGCAGCACCGGCTGCCCGAGGCTGGCGGCGGCTTCGAGCAGGGCTTCGTCCATCGCCATGTTGAAGGCGGGAGGACAGGGGCCGGAGTTGAGGAGGAGCCAAGGCTCGGCGTGCTCGTGCCGGCGGTTTGTAACCGCCGTCTGCTTGCGTTCGGTAGCTCCAGACGGCGATTGCAAATCGCCGGCACGGGCTGTGGACGTGGGTGTCCGCGCTCCTTGGCTGGGGGATTTTCGCATCACTTCGTCTTCGGCAATACATCCACCAGCACCGGGCCGGCCTGCGGTTGCTCGGCCTTGTAATCTAAGCCGAGCAAGGCCGCCGCCGTCGGGGCCATTTGATTCTGCGTCACCGTCGGCACATTCGTCCGCTCGCCGAGCGCGGGCGTGTCCGGGCCAAGCACGCCCATCCAGATGAAGCGCGAGTCGGCAATGTTCGCACCGTGGCTCTTCCACGACGCGTTGCTCGTGCCGCGCCCGTGGTCGATCACGAGCAGGATGGACGTGTGGCCGCGCAT
>CAZQEW010000095.1:0-18043 GCA_964591495.1 uncultured Klebsiella sp. | reverse complement strand
CGCGCGTTCGCCGCCGACTTCGAGATTAAGAACGCCGCCGAGTTCAAGCTCTGCGTCCCGGCCAATGCCAAGGTCGAACGCCTCGGCACGGACATGAAGTTCCTCGAAGGGCCGCAGTGGATTCCTGCCGATGGCGGGTATCTCGTCTTCAGTGACATCCCCTCCAACGAGCTGAAGAAGTGGACCAAGGCCGGCGGCGTCACCACCTTCCGCAACCCCAGCAAGAACGCCAACGGCAACACCCTCGACAACGAAGGCCGCCTCGTCACCGCCGAGCACAGCGGACGCCGCATCTCCATCACCGAGAAGGACGGCACCATCAAGACCCTCGTGGACAAGTTCGAGGGCAAGCGCCTCAACTCCCCCAATGACGTCGTCGTCGGGCGCGACGGCTCCGTGTGGTTCACCGACCCCGATTACGGCCTGCCCACCGACCCCGCCACCAAGCAGAAGACCGGCAAGGAGCAGCCCGGCAACTACGTCTATCGCTTCGACCCGAAGAGCGCGCGGCTCACCGCCGTGGCGAAGGACTTCGACAAGCCCAACGGCCTGTGCTTCTCGCCTGACGAGAAACGTCTCTACGTCGCCGACTCCGGCGCGCCCAAGCACATCCGCGCGTTCGACGTGAAGCCCGACGGGCAGCTCGCCAACGGCGCGGTCTTCGCGAAGATCGACAAGGGTGCGCCCGACGGCATCCGCTGCGACGCCGCCGGTCGCGTGTGGTCAAGCGCGGCGGACGGCGTGCACATCTACGCCCCCGGCGGCGAACTCATCGGGAAAATCCTCGTGCCCGAGAGTCCTGCGAACCTCGCCTTTGGCGGCAGCGACCTCAAGACTCTCTACATCACCGCCCGCAAATCCCTCTACGCGATTCAGGTGGGGGTGAAGGGGATTCGTTGAACGGGTGGGGGGAAACTCATGACCCAAGCTCATCGGGAGGGCCGACGGGACAGGCGGATTACACCCACGACATTCTTGCCAGGTTCGCTACATTGCATTGCCAAACGTCATGGTTTGTTCACGAGTTGCAAAAAGTTTGTGTTCACCAAAGGCACCGAAGCCCAAACATTCGTTTGAAAATGCTGTCTTGAAACAAATGTAAGCAGAACGGGAGTATCCATAACTGGTCCATCGGTGCATCGGCCCCAGACCGAAACCGTGTTACCGGCTTCTGGATTCTTTTCTAGAACAAACTTGGTTACCACCAATCGCGTGCCTGATGGAGCTAGCCCGACGAAATTCGCACCCTGTCGCACAGTGCCTTCCGCATCGGATGATCGCTTTGGAGGAAACAGTGCCAGTAAGTTATCGAGCCTCCGAACAGCCAGATCGTTCTGGACGCGATACGTCGCGCCAAGAACATAGTCAGTTGCAAATCGTGCATCATTCGAGACATCTTGGCGGGTGACACACGCAGCCAGCAGCACAAGAAGCGATGTCAGTATTGCAGGCTTCATAATAACTTTCCCTCAAACGATCGGCGAAATTGCCACATCATGCATTATTGGCGAAGGGAACACGGCTTGCAGGGTTAGCTCGCTGCCGGTGCTTGTCAATGCACTGCGCCCATTGCGGTCGTCGGAAGGGCTGGCGTTGGCCTGTGCGCAAATGGCTCGCGGGTCAAAAGCGAACCACGGTGAATTCGGAGTCGAACCACAGTCCGTTGAAGTCAAACTGGAGCCGCGGCGGATCAAACTCGCAGGAGAAGAGGGTCACGTCGTTGCGCGGTTGCACTAGGCCGCAGACTTCCTGGAACATCTCCGGGTCGAGGGCAAGCAGTTGGTAGCGGTCCTCGCGCAGTTCGGCCTTGCGCATCGCATGGCGCAGGTGCTCCAGGTCAGCGGGGCACTTCTTCACCACCCAGATTTCAGCGTCGTGACATTTGGTGGCGAGCTTGTGGAGCTTCGTCACCGTGCACTCGCCACATTCGACCCACAGCGCGGGCCGGAGTTGGTAATCGAGTTGGGCCAGGTCGGGCACGAAGGGGATGTCGTCCTGATGCAGATTGGTTTCGACCTGGAGGCGCGGCCGCCAGAAAATAAGGAAAGAGAGAAGCTTGAGCGTGACGTGAGCCACGGTCTCGGTGTCGTTCTGGGCGATCAGGACCTTGCGCGGCAGGTCAGCCCTGCGCCGGTCTTCGGTGGCAAGGTTGAAGGAGTATTTGGCGCTCACTCAACCACCCTCACCGGTGTGCCCGTGGTAACGAGCTTCAGCAGATACTCCGCATTCCAGTTCGCCAGCCGGAAACAGCCGTGTGACTCCGTCCGGCCGACCTGCTCCGGGGCAGGGGTGCCATGGATGCCATAGCCTGGCCGGTCCAGCCCAATCCACGCGACGCCCACAGGGTTGTTCGGGCCGGGCGGGAGGATGAGCTTGCGGCCGATCTGCCGCGCCTCGGCAGACTCGGGGAACACCTCGGGGTCGAAGGTGTAGTTTGGGTTCGGCGCGACGACCATGACCGCCAGCTCGCCCACCGGCCGCTTCTCGACGCGTGCGGCGATGCTGCAGGGGAAGTGCGCGATGAGATTGGTGCTCGAATCAAAGGCTTGGAGTGTCTTACCCGCGAGGTGGATGAGCACAAACGCGGCCTTTGTGCGCGGTGCCGGGTAAGCGACGTTGGGAACGCGCAGTTCCACACCTGCCGTGAGGTTCGTCCAGTCCACAGTTGGGTTGAGGCGCTTGATGAGTGCGGGGTGTGCGTGGCCCCGCTCGGCCACGAGCTCAAGAATGCTCTCGTAGTCCAGCCCGCTCTGCTGGGATTTGCCCAGCCATGTCGTGCTCAACGGCTGGAGCCGGGCGAGGTCGTTTGAAGTGACGAGGTAGTTGGTCAACGGAGGCTGCGTGAGTTGCAGTCGAGCTTTTGTCACGGCGTCCGCGACGCCCGTCTCGGTCAAACCTTCGCGGAGCTGGAAAGCCTTCAGAGCCGCGCGCGTTTGCGAGCCCACCACGCCATCGAGCGAGCCCGAGGAAATCCCGTTGCGGGCGAGGGCGAGCTGCACCTCGAACGTGTTCTGCGGCGGCCGGGGAAACGTGCCGCTGTCGAAGACCGGCTCGCTGACGGTGATGCGGTTGGTCTGGGACGCGCTGCCTCCCTTGACCGTCGGCAGGGAAACGCTTCCGCCCACCATCGGGCGCGGTGGGTTGGTCACGGTTGTTACCGGCAAGGCTGCATTCGTCGCACCAGGCGAATACGCCCGCAACTGGGCGGACGGGGCAGGGGAGGGGGAGGGATTGGAGGCCTGTCGCTCCCGCCACCACCACCAAGCCCCGACGCAGAGCGCCACGAGCAGCAGGCCCCAGCCCCAATGCCCGCCATTGCTGCCGGAGCGCTTCTTCGGCTTGGGCTGCTTGAACTTCGTGTAAATCTGCACGGGCGGACATTTAGCCAGACTGCGCGCCGGTTGCCACGCATTTGCGCAGGCTTTCGGGATTGCCCGGACGCGGCGGTCTGCGATGCTGCGCGCGTGAACTCACCTGTCCGACTCGTCGCTCTGTTCCTGCTCGCACTCTGGTGGACCAGCAGCGTCCAAGCCCAGACGCCGGCCGCCAAGATCGCCACCACGAATGTCGTCGCCGCGCCGCGCTCGAACAGTCCCATCGAGCGAATCCGCGACGAGGGGCTGAACCGCTCGCAGGTAATGACCACGCTGAGTTACCTGACCGATGTCATCGGCCCGCGCCTCACCGGCTCGCCGGAACTGCGCCGCGCGAACGAATGGACACGCGATCGCCTCAGCCTGTGGGGATTGACCAACGCGCAGGTGGAACCGTGGGGAACCTTTGGACGCGGCTGGTCGCTGCGGCGCTTCTCCGCTCAGGTTGTCACGCCACAAAGCATCCCGCTTATCGCGTATCCGAAGGCGTGGTCGCCGGGCCTTGGTGCGCAGCCGCTCACGGCGGAAGTCATCCACGTGGACATCAAGAAACCCGAGGACTTCGCGCAGTTCCGGGGCAAGCTGCGCGGTAAAGTCGTGCTGGATGGGCCGGTCCAGGAACTGAAGATGCGCTTCGAGCCGCTGGCCGTCCGTCGTCACGAGACGAACCTCCTTGCGCTGGCCAACGCCACCGAGGGCGTGTCGGTTTCATTCCGGCCTTCGACTACCAACCAGTTGAGCACGCCGGAGCAGCGCGCCGCCATCGCACTGCTGCCCCGCCGTTACCAGTTTTTCGCGGAGGAAGGTGTGGCCGTGCTCTTGCAACCCAGCCGCGCAGGCGAGGCCGGCACGCTCTTCACGCAGGGCGCAACCGTCTATGAGCCGCGCGTTACGAACACGAAGGACACGGCTGCTTCCGGCCCGAATTCCTCGTCCACTTCCACCAACTCTGCGCGCAGTGTCTCCCCGTGGAACACGAACTGCCCTCCCATCACGCCCCAAATCACCGTCGCGGCGGAGCATTACAACCGGCTGGTCCGCATGACCCAGCAGGGCGAGAAGCTGCGCGTCGCTGTCGAGTTGCAGGCGGACTACCACACCAAGGATCTCACTGCGGCGAACACCGTTGCGGAGATTCCCGGCACCGACCTCGCGGACGAGTTGGTCATGCTCGGCGCCCACCTCGACTCGTGGCATAGCGGCACCGGCACCACCGACAACGCCACGGGCTGCGCTGTCGTCATGGAGGCCGTGCGCATCCTGCAAGCGCTTGGACTGAAGCCACGCCGCACCATCCGCGTGGCGCTGTGGACCGGCGAGGAGCAGGGCTTGCTCGGGTCAAAGGCTTACGTGACAAAGCATTTCGGCTCCGTTGAGACGAGCACCAACAGCGCGTCCGGCTCGGGGAAGTCTGGTTCCTCGGGAAACCCGCCACGCGCGACGGCAACCATCGCAAAGAAGCCCGGCTACGACAAAATCTCCGCCTACTTCAATCTGGACAACGGCACCGGCAAGATTCGTGGCATCTATCTTCAAGGCAACGAGGCCGCTCGCCCGCTCTTCCGCTCGTGGCTCGTGCCGTTCCGCGACCTCGGCGCGGAGACGGTCTCCTATGCCAGCACCGGCGCGACCGACCATGTGCCCTTCGACGCCATCGGCCTGCCTGGCTTCCAGTTTATCCAGGATGACATCGAGTATTGGACCCGCACACACCACGCGAACATGGACGTGTTCGACCGAGCTGTGGCCGATGATCTCAAGCAAGCCTCCGTCATTATGGCCGCCTTCGTCTATCAAGCCGCCATGCGTGACGAAAAAATTCCCCGCAAACCAGCGCCGGTCGTAGCGGCCCCATCGACGAAGGAACCGTCCCGACCGGCTGCGAAATGACTCCTTGGCGGGTCACGCTGACCATTCGCCTGCCCGACATTTTCCTTCACCGTCCGCGCTGAATCCGCCATCGTGCGCGGCCTATGAACTTGTTCGATTTGCAGGGTGAAGTCGCCGTTGTCATCGGAGCCACGGGCGTGCTCGGCGGCGCGTTGGCTGATGGGCTCGCGGAGGCCGGGGCGAAGGTCGCCGTGCTTGGCCGCAACGCTGAACGCGGCGAGGCGCGCGTTAAAGCCATTCAAGCGAAAGGCGGCCAAGCCGCATTCTTCAACTGCGACGCCATTTCCCGCTGCTCGCTGACCGAAGCGCACGAGCAGATTGAAGCCAAACTCGGCGCGCCAACCATTCTCGTGAACGCCGCCGGCGGCAACGCGCCGCAAGTCACGGTCACGGCCGAGCGCGCCTTCGAGCAAATCCAGCTCGCCGACTGGCAGGCGAACTTCGACCTTAATCTCGCGGGCGGTGTGCTGCTGCCGTGTCAGGAATTCGGCCCGGCCATGTGCAAGCGCGGCCGCGGCAGCATCATCAACATCGCCAGCGTCTCCGCGCATCTGCCGCTCTCCCGCGTCGTGACTTACTCCGCCGCCAAGGCCGCCGTGTTAAGCCTCTCGCAGTTCCTCGCCCGCGAGTGGGCTACGAAGGGCGTGCGCGTGAACACGCTCACGCCGGGCTTCTTCCCCGCCGAGCAAAACCGCAAGTTGCTCTTCAACGACGACGGCACACCCACCGCGCGCACGAAATCGATCTGGGGCCACACGCCGATGAACCGCTTCGGCGAGTCGCACGAACTGATCGGCGCGTGCCTCTTCCTTGCCAGTCACAAGGCCAGCAGCTTCGTGACCGGCACGGACATCCGGGTGGATGGAGGGTTCTTGAGCCAGACAATTTGATTTTCAGCCACGGATTGAACACGGATGAAACACGGAGCTGACTAGTTCGTCGTGCCGGTCTGTGCTCAATCCGTGTTTCATCAGTGGCTAACTTAAAGTCATGAACTTACTCGCTTCCACTGCTCTCACCGGCTCCGCGGTCACCTCGGCCCAAGTCACTGAACTCGTCGCGCAGGCGTGTCCGGCCAAGGACTACAAAGGCAAAAGGGTGCTGCTCATCGTGCCGGACGCAACTCGCACCGCGCCGGTCGGGCTGATGTTCCAAACGCTCTTCCGCCAAATCGGCTCGGTCACGGCGAACTTCGACATCCTCATCGCCCTCGGCACGCACCAGCCGATGAGCGAGGCGGCGATTTGCGACCGGCTGGAAATCTCCGCTGCCGAGCGCGCCAGCACTTACGGTTCGGTGCGCTTTTTCAACCACGAGTGGGACAATCCCGCCGCGCTCCGCAACGTCGGCACGCTCACGAAGGCCGACACGCGCGAGCTGTCCGACGGTCTGTTCGAGCTGGACGTGCCGGTCGAGGTCAACAAGCGCGTCTTCGACTACGACCAGGTCGTCATCATCGGCCCAGTGTTTCCGCATGAGGTCGTCGGGTTCAGCGGCGGTAACAAGTATCTGTTCCCCGGCGTCGCGGGGCCGGAGATTCTAAACTTCTTCCACTGGCTCGGCGGTTGCGTGACCAACCCCATGACCATCGGCAACAAGTGGACGCCCGTCCGCCGCGTCGTGGACCGCGTGGGCGCGATGGTGAAGGTCAGCAAGCTCTGCATGGCGATGGTCGTGCGCCCGGACAAGTCGCTCGCCGGTCTGTTCATCGGCTCGCCGGAAGCCGCATGGGACGCCGCCGCCGATGTCTCGCGCGCGGAGCACATTGTCTTCCGCGACCGCCCGTATCACACGGTGCTTTCCTGCGCGCCGAAGATGTATGAGGACGTTTGGACCGCTGGAAAGGCGATGTATAAGTTGGAGCCGGTCGTGGCCGACGGCGGCGAACTTATCATCTACGCGCCGCACGTCACCGAAGTGAGCGTGACGCACAACAAGACGATGCACGCCATCGGCTACCATTGCCGCGACTACTTCCTCAAGCAGTGGGACAAGTTCAAGGACTACCCGTGGGGCGTGCTCGCGCACAGCACGCACGTCCGCGGCATCGGCACGTTTGAGAACGGCGTCGAGAAGTGCCGCATCAAGGTCACGCTCGCGACCGGCATTCCGCGCGAGGTCTGCGAGCGCATCAACATGGGCTATCGCGACCCGAAGAGCATCGACATCGAGAGCTTCGCAAACCGCGAGGCGGAAGGCCTGCTGCTAGTGAGGAAGGCGGGCGAGATGCTGTTCAAGCTGTCGAACCCGCCGGCGTGGCAGAAGGGTGTGGAGAAGGCGTAACATTGCACAGCCCTGCCGCGTCTGAGCTGTCGCTGAAACCAATTCCAAACCACACCCATTATGATCCGTTTCCTCCTCTCCCTCGTCACCGCCATCGCGCTCACGTTCGCCGCCACCGACGCTTCTGCCGCTGACAAGAAGGCTCCGAAGGACGCCGGCACCCACGGCAAAATCACCGCCGTGGACAAGGACGCCAAGACCATCACGGTTGCCGGGAAAGTTATCGCCGTGGATGACACGACGGTCATCACCGATTCCGGTAAGCCGGCCAAGTTCGCTGACCTGAAGGTCGGCACAGAGGCCACGGTCGCGACCTTCAAACTCGGCGACAAGCTGACGGCTACCAGCATCAAGACCGGAGCCGTCGCAGCCGCCGTGCCCACGACGAAGAAGAAGAAATAGGCGTCGCTCGCTTTTTGTGCATACGCCCGCCCGGCCTCGGCTGCGGCGGGCTTTGCTTTACTGGGGGGACCCGGTTTCTAATTTGGGGCAGTGCATCCGCCGGCCCGCGGGCTGGAATACTGCGCCAATAACTCCGGGAAATCCCCCGCTTGGCTTCCGGGCGGCGTTCGGCTTTGCTACCGCCACGACCAAGCCATGACCGAAGCCCTTGCTGCCGCGCAGAAAACTTTCCTCGCCATTGCCGGGAACATTGAGACCGTGATGCATGGGCAGGGTCCCGCCGTGCGCAAGCTGCTCACGGCCTTCGCCAGCGGCGGGCACGTGCTGCTGGAGGATTACCCCGGCACGGGCAAGACCACTCTGGCCAAGACGCTCGCCCGCAGCATCAGCGCCGGCTTCAAGCGCGTGCAGTTCACGCCGGATCTGCTGCCCAGCGACATCCTCGGCGTGTCCATTTACAACCAGCGCGAGCAGACCTTCGAGTTCCGACCCGGGCCGATTTTCACCAACATCCTGCTGGCGGATGAAATCAACCGCGCCTCGCCCCGCACGCAGTCGGCTTTGCTGGAGGCGATGGGCGAGGGGCAGGTGAGTGTCGAGGGCGACCGGCGGAACTTGGAGGCGCTGTTCTTCGTCATTGCCACCCAAAACCCGGTCGAAATGCGCGGCACCTATCCGCTGCCCGAGGCGCAGATGGACCGCTTCGCGCTGCAATTCAGCCTTGGCTACGTGAGCGCGGCGGACGAGGTGGCCGTGTTGTCCGCGCAGGAGAAGTCGCACCCGCTCGATCGCGCCGGAGCGGTGGTGACAAAGGAGGAGGTGCTCGCGCTCAAGCGCGCCGTGACCGAGGTTCGCATCAGTGACGAGCTCAAGCGCTACATCGTGGACCTCGTGTCCGCGACGCGGAAGGCTGGCGGCGTCTCGCTGGGGGCCAGCCCGCGCGCGTCGCTGGCGCTGATGAAGGTGGCGCAGGCGGCGGCGCTCTTCGATGGCAGCGAGTTCGTCACGCCGGAGCACGTGCAGCAGATGGCCGTGCCGGTCATCGCGCACCGCATGGTGATGGACCCACAGGCGCGGTTCAGCGGCGTGACGGCGCGTGGCGTGGTGGAGGATTTGATGAAGAAGCTGAAAGTGCCTGCCTAAGCAAGCAGGTGAGAAAGCGGGAAAGCGAGAACGTGAGCACAAAGCTTAACGAGCATCGGACGCCAAGCTCACTTACCCACCCGTCCACTTTAGCACCGGCTGCTTCGCGCCCCACTTGGCTTCAGCGCCGCCTGCACGCCAGCTATCGGTTGTCCTCGTCCTTCACCTGGTGGTGGCGGCGACGGTTCACCAGAGGCGGTTGGCTGGTGTTCCTCAGCATCGTCGCGACAGGGATGATGGGGGTGGACACAAACCTTTCGTTGGCTTACCAGGCCTTCGTTTTCCTGAGCCTGCTCTTCATCGCGGCCCTCGCTGGCACGCAGTTCTCGCGCACCCGAGTGGCGGCGGAGCGGGTCTTGCCGCGCTTTGGTTCTGTGGGCCGGCCAGTGAGCTACCGGGTGACGGTCACCAATCTTACGCCGAAGCCGCAGCGGGGCCTGGCGGTAACCGAGGAGCTTGCCGACCCACGTCCAACGCTCGCGCAGTTCGTCTCCACGCCTGAGCCGGGCGAGGAGCGGCGCAACTGGTATGACCGCAGCAACGGCTACTACCGGTATGCATGGCTGCTGGAGCAGAACGTGCGGGGGAAGGTCAGCGAATCTCCCTGCCCCGATCTGCCGCCGTTGGGGACTGCTGAGGTGCAGCTCGAAGTCACCCCTTTGCGGCGCGGCATGCTGCGTTTTGACGCCGTGGCAATTGCTTGCCCGGATGCCTTCGGGCTGTTCCGCACGTTTGTGCGCGTGCCGCGGGCGGATGCGCTGCTCATTCTCCCAAAGCGATATGCAATGCCGCCGCTGGCGCTGCCGGGGCAGTTGAAATACCAGCAGGGCGGCGTATCCCTCGCGGCGAGCGTGGGCGAATCGGAGGAGTTCGTCTCGCTGCGTGATTACCGGCCCGGTGACCCGGTGCGGCACATCCACTGGCCGAGCTGGGCCAAGACCGGCGAGCCGATCGTGAAGGAGTTTCAGGACGAGTTTTTCACGCGGCATGCGCTCATCCTCGACACGTTCATGCCGGTGGCGGCGAGCGCGGTGTTCGAGGAGGCGGTCAGCGTGGCGGCATCATTGGTCTGCACGATTCAGGCGCAGGAGTCACTGCTTGACCTCATGTTTGTGGGGCCGGAGGCCTATTGCTTCACCATGGGCCGCGGCGTGGGTCACATCGAGCAGCTGCTGGAGATTCTGGCGTCCGTGCAGCCATGCCGCGACCGGCAGTTTAACTCGCTGTTGCGGCTGGTGCTCCAGCACGCGGGCGACCTGAGCGGTTGTCTCTGCGTGTTTGTGGATTGGGATGAGCAGCGCAGGGAGTTCGTCCGTAACTTGCGCGAAATGGGGGTGCCCCTGATGGTGTTCGTCGTCACCGCCGCTGGCGCGCCGAATCTTGAACCCGGACCCATGGCTGCTGAGCCGGAGCGTTTCCACCGGCTGGAAGTAGGGGAAGTGGCGGAAGAACTGGCGCGGTTATGAACACTTTGGAACGAGAGGATAGAGAATTTAGGATAGAAGATAGAGAGGCGCTCCGACCGCTCCTCTCCCACACCACTCAACCACGGTGAAACCGCCCCCCTTCCTGCTCGCCGCCGCGTTGCTGCTCTGGGGCTGGCAGACGGGCCTCATCGCGTTCGCCCTTTTGATGGCTGTGGTGCTGGAAGCGGCGCGGTGGATCGAGTGGCGCGTAGATTTCGGGGTCAAGGATTTCAACCGTGTGGTGGACCTCGTGAGCCTGCTGGGCGCGGTCGGTGGGATTTACTGCATCCTCACGCGCGAGGCGACCAACCAGGTGATGGCGATGTTTCAAGCCACCAACTTCACCGCGCAGTCCAAGGCGGTGAACTCCATCTCGCAGACCACGTTCATCTTCTTCCAGTGGTTTCCGATGATTCTCTTCCCCGCTGTCGCCGCCTTGGCCTACAGCACGAGCGACCAGGTGCCGCGTTCGTGTTTTTTCCTGCTGGCCCGGCGGAGGGCGGCGCGCCTCGGATTGCCGCAGCCACTCACACCGGCCGTCAGCTTGTTCTATCCCTATCTGGCGATCGTGCTGTTCTCGGCCTCATTGGCGAACCAGCGCAACGAATGGTTTTACTTCGCAGTCTGTGGCGTTATTGCCGCCGGGCTCTGGGCCGCGCGACCGCGCCGGTTTTCCACGGTGGTCTGGGTGGCCACGCTCATCCTGGTGGTGAAGGGCGGATTCTACGGCCATCGCGGGCTGAATGCGCTTCAGGGCATCGTGGAGAACAAAGTGGCGGCATGGGTGGCGGGCTGGGTCCGCCGTTCCGGCGACCGTAGCGAGGCCTCCACGGCGATTGGCAAGATTGGGCAGCTGAAGCTCTCGGGCAAAATCGTCATGCGCGTGGAGCCGGAAACCGGGCCGGTGCCATCGCTCTTGCGGGACAGCAGCTATTCGCGGTTTGAGAGCCCCCGCTGGAGCAACTTCCGCCAGAACAGCAGCCCCATTACGCCCGTCGAGGACGGGAACACCTGGCCACTCTTGACCAAGCGGGCCACCAACAGTGTTTACCTCATGACCTTCGCCGCGCGAGGGCAGGCCGTGCTCTCGACGCCGCCAGGCACCGCCGTGCTGCACGAGTTACTGGCGGGCGAAATGAGCATCAACAATCACGGGGTCATCCGAGTGCAGGGCGCGGCGGACTTTCTTCGCTTCCGGGCATCTTATGGACCGGGGGAGAGTGTGCAGGGACCCCCGGTGCCGGATCACACCCAGTTCACACCTGAGGGACAGCCGTATGGCCTGTGGACGGAGGGCGACTTCCAAATTCCCTTTGCGGAACTTGGCGTGGTCTCCGCCATTGCGCGGGAACTCGACTTGATGTCTCTGCCGCCGGCGGAGCGGGTAAGGGCCATCCGCCAGTTTTTTGCGAAGGGCTTCAAGTATGGGTCCTTCCTGCCCTCGTCGTTGGATCGTGTGCCGCAGGACCTCACGCCCATCGGCTTCTTCCTCACCAAGAACCGCATTGGACACTGCGAGTATTATGCTACCGCGACCACCCTCCTGTTGCGGCGCGCGGACATTGCCGCCCGCTACGTCTACGGCTGGAGCGTGCAGGAGCCCGAGAAGGACACGGGCCGGTTCATCGTGCGCGAGCGGCATGCGCACGCATGGTGCCTGTATTGGGATGAAGACGCGAAGGCTTGGGTTGATTTGGACACCACGCCCGGCGATTGGGCGCGGACGGAGGAGCAGAATGCGGCTCTGTGGGAACCGCTGTCCGATCAGTGGTCGCGCGCCTGGTTCGCCTTCTCCAAGTGGCGCTGGTATAGCGGCGCGGCCGACTGGCAGAATTACCTGCTGCTGGCCCTGATTGGATTCATCGCGCTGCTGGCCTGGCGGCTGCTGGCCCGCCAACGGCGGCAACGCGCGGGGCGTGACGAAGGCGGGGCAACAGGATTTGTTCGCCCGGGTTTGGACTCCGAGTTTTACCTGATCGAGGCCCGCCTGGCAGCGCTGGGCATGGGGCGTCGGCTGGGGGAGACCCCGGCGGACTGGCTCGCCCGGGTGGAGCCTTTGGCCAGCCTGCCGGTCGCGCCGCTGCGCCGATTGCTGGTGTTGCACTACCGGCTTCGGTTTGACCCGCAGGGCCTGCCTCAATCTGAGCGTGCCGCCCTGCGGGATGGCGTTCAGGCCTGGCTGGCGGCGGCCCCACCCGCCTAATGGGTGGCCGCGGTCACCGGGCCCGCCGATCACTCATATCGTAACGCTTGAAGGGGGCTTAGCCGCGCGGCCTTGAACGCAGGGAACAAGCCGGCCAGCACGCCGATAATCACGCTGAAGGCGAACGCCAGAATCATGGCTTCGACGGTGATGATCGGGGTGTTGCTGGTTGGCGAGAGCGAGCCAAGAAAATTCACCAGCAGGCTGGAGGTCACGAGCCCGGCCAGTCCGCCAATGACGGCGATGACGACGCTTTCGACGAGGATCTGGGTGAACACGTCGAAGAAGGTGGCACCGATGGCCTTGCGGATGCCGATCTCGCGGACGCGTTCGGTGATGCTGGCGAGCATGATGTTCATGATGCCGATGCCGCCGACCAGCAGGCTGATGGCCGAGATGATGCCGCCGCTCATCCGGGCGTTGCGAATGGCCTGGTCCACGCTTTCGATGTTTCCCTCCTGGGTCGAGAAGCTGAAATCCTCAATGCCCCCGTGCGTGGTGAGCAGGACGTTTTTGGCCTGTTGCAGGGCGGCTTCCATCTGGCTGAGATCTTCGACCTTGAAATCGATGTCCGTCAGCGTGGGGTCGGGCACGTTGCCGGTGCCGGAGGCGGCGCGGAACCGGAGCCACATCGTGCTCATCGGACAATAGACCGTGCGGTTCTTGCGGTCGAAGGCCCAGCCGCTGCGGGAACTCCCGCCGCCGTAGCCGGGCCGGCCGCGGGCCACGGTCTGCTTTTGCGCCGTCTCTTCGGGGTGGTCGCGCGCCCACTCCCGCTTCTTCCGGTCCTGATCGCTCTCGTAGTGCTCGAACATGCCGATGATGGTGAAGGTCTGGCCGTTGATCTGAACCCGCTCACCAAGGGGGATGATCTCCCGCCCGAGCTGCTCCGGAGAGCCGAACAGGTCATCCCGGATGGCGGTGCCGATCACGATGACGGCGTGGGCGTTGGCCTCATCCAGTTCGTTGAAAAATCGGCCGTGCTCCAGCGTGTGCAGGTTCATCTCCAGCACCACGGGCCAGACCCCGACGAATTCAGAGGGTTTCGTGCGCTTGTCACCGCGCGTGATGGTCACGCGCTCCAGCGCCATTTCGGGTGAAACCAGCCGCACCAGCGGTGCGCTGCGCCGCAACGCCTCCACATCGCGCATCGTCCGGCCCACGGCCTGGTCGGAGCGATGGCTCTGCCAGGTAGGCACCGGAGCCTCCCGCGTAAGCACTTTGTCCAGGCCGCCCAGCGCGATCATGGATTCCTTCATGCCGTTCTCCATCCCCTTCACAATCGCGGACATGGCGACCAGGCTGGAGACCCCCAGAATGATGCCAAGCATCGTGAGCAGGGAACGGAACTTGTGCGCCCAGATTTCGCGCAGGCCGACGAGGATGGCGTTCAGCAAAGACAAGTTTCCGAGATTCAGAATTGAGTTGTTGCCGGAGGCGGGGAGACGGAAGCGCGTCTAACCCGCCATTCTGAAAGACAAAACCGAAGGCCTATTCATACCGCAGGGCCTGAATCGGGTTGAGCTTGGCCGCCTTGAACGCCGGGAAGAGGCCCGCGAGGATGCCGACCGCCACGCTGAAACCGAACGCCAGCATCATCGCCTCCATCGTGATGACCGGAGTGTTTTCCGTCGGCGACATGGCCACGAGCAGCTTCACCAGCATGTTCGATGCGACCAGTCCGGCCAGTCCGCCGATGATGGCAATTACGACGCTTTCGACGAGGATCTGGGTGAACACGTCGAAGAAGGTGGCGCCGATGGCCTTGCGGATGCCGATCTCGCGGACGCGTTCGGTGATGCTGGCGAGCATGATGTTCATGATGCCGATGCCGCCGACCAGCAGGCTGATGGCCGAGATGATGCCGCCGCTCATCCGGGCGTTCTTGATGGCGGTGGTGATGCTCTCGGACCAGTTCTCCTGGGTGCGGAAGGAAAAATCCTCGATGCCGCGGTGCGTGTGCAGCATCACGTTCTTGGCCTGCTGGAGCGCCTCGTCCATCTTTTCGATGTCGGCAATCTTGATCGACAGGGTGGACAGCCGCGGATCCGGAACGAACTCGGCCGTGCTCCCGGAGGCCGTGGTGGTGCTGCTGCCGCTGCTGCGGCTGAAGCTGCCGGTGCCCGCCCCTGACTGGCCGCTCGCCGCGCGGAACCGCAGCCACATGGTGTTGAGCGGGATGTAAACGGTGTTGTTCTTGAAGTCGAAGACGAAGCCGCCCGAGCTGCGGCTGCGACTCATGCTGCCATAGCCCCGGCTGCGCTCGGGCCCGCCCGCTTTCTGCTCCGGAGGATTGTTCATCTCCAGCTCGCGCCGCTTCTTGTCCTGCTCGCTTTCGTAATGTTCGAACATGCCGATGATTTTGAACCGCTGGTTGTTGATGTTGATGAACTCGCCCACGGGGACGACTTCGCGGCCCACCTGTTGCGGGGAGCCGAAGAGCGCGTCGCGGATGGCGGTGCCGATGACGCAGACGTTGCGGGCATACTCGTCGTCGAGCTCGTTGAACATGCGTCCGTGGGCGACGACGTGCTGGTTCAGCTCCACCGCCTCGGGCCAGGTTCCGATGAAGTTGTAAGGGCTGATGCTTTTGCCGGCCCGGGTCATCGTGATGTTGCGCGTCCGCATCTCGGGCACCACCATCGTGACGAGCGGTGCGCTGCGGAGCAGGGCATGGACGTCGTTCATCGTGGTGCCGACCGCCTGATCGGCCATGTGCTGCTGCCAGACGGGGATGTCCTGTTCCTCCACGCGCACTTTTTCCAGGCCGCCGATGGCGATAAGCGCTTCCTTCATGCCGTTCTCCATGCCCTTCACCAGCGCGGACATGGCCACGAGGCTGGAAACGCCCAGGATGATGCCGAGCATCGTCAGCAGGGAACGGAACTTGTTTGCCCAAATCTCCTTGAGGCCAACCGCGATGGCGTTGAAAAAGTTCATGGCTGTGCGTTCGCCTGATTGCCAACGGCGAACTTGGGTCCATCCGCCTGGCCGGACAGCTTGGCATCCACATTCTTCGCGATTTTTCCGTCCCGAATCTCAATCCGGCGCGGAGTGACGGCGGCGATTTCCGGGTCGTGCGTCACCAGTGCGATGGTGCGCCCCTTCAGGCTGAGTTCATGGAAGAGGCGCAAAATCGTCTCGCCGGTATGGGAATCCAGATTGCCCGTGGGCTCGTCCGCGAAGACGATCTTTGGATCGTTGACCAACGCGCGGGCAATGGCGGCACGTTGTTGCTGGCCGCCGGAAAGCTGAAGCGGGCGGTGCTTGGCGCGGTTGTCCATCTCCACCAAGCGGAGCGCAGCCATTGCCCGATCGCGCCGTTCACGCGCACTGCAACCGGCATAAACCATCGGGAGCTCGACGTTTTGCAGCACGTTGAGCTTGGGCAGGAGGTTGAAGAACTGGAAGACGAAGCCGATCTTTTGGTTTCGGATGCGCGCCAGCTCGCGCGTCGAGGCGGTGGCGATCTCGGTGCCGTCCAGTTTGATGCTGCCCTTGGACGGCGAATCCAGACAGCCGAGGATGTGCATCAATGTGGATTTGCCGCTGCCGGACGGGCCGATGATGGAGATGAACTCGCCGCCGTTGATGTCGAGGTCCACGTTGTCGAGCGCGCGGATTTCCTCCCCACCGAGGTGGTAGATCTTGCTGACGCTGCGGAGTTCGATGAGGGACACGGTGGAGTAGGAGAATGGGGTTACTGGGCCGGCGGACCGCGTCGCTCGCCGCCGCCGCCGGAACTGCCGCCTGCGCCCGCCGGCCCGCCTTTGCTGCCGCCGGTTCCGCCGCCGCTGGTGCCACCGCCTTTGGAACCACCCTTGCCTTCGCCGCCCTTGCCGCCGCCTTTGCCGCCCTTGGCCGCCGCGCCGAAGGCCTGCTGCACCTTGCCCACTTCCTCCGCCGGCGTGACGAGGGAGACGGTTTCACCACCCTGCAAACCCTTGGTCACCTCCGCGTAATCGTAGTCCGTGACGCCGATGAGGATGGGGGCGCGCGCGAACTTCTCGCCCTGCTTTACATACACGAAGCGGTCGCCCTGCTCGCTGAACACCGCCGCCAACGGCACCGCCAGCACATTGTCTGCGGATTGGAGCGGGATGGTGAGATTCGCCGTCATGCCCGGGCGCACGCCGGACTTTTCGTCGTTCTTGACGATGATTCGGGTGGAAAAGCCCTTGATGCCGTTCTTGATGGTCGCCTGCGGGGCGATGCGGTCCACGCGACCGAAGAGCTTCAGGCCCGCCACGGCTTCGACTTCGATCTGCACGCGCTGGTTCACCGTCATGCGCGTCACGTCCGCCTGGTTGATGTGGGCGTTGATGATCAGCTCGCTGAGGTCGGCGATGGTGAGCACCTCCGTGCCGCTGTTCACGCCGCCGGAGCCGGACACCGCCTGGCCCACGGACACGGGGCGCGTGAGGATGGTGCAGTCAAACGGCGCGGTGATCTTGGTTTTGGAAATCCGGTCCTCCACCAATTGCAGTGCCTTGAGCGAGCGCTCATAGCTGTTGCGGGCCAGGGCGTGATTGTTGCGGGCCAGGTCCAGCTCGATCTTCGCGTTCTCCAGCACCTCCCGCGTGAGCAGCTTGTCGTAATTGTTCTTCGCCAACGCCTGCGCATTGCGCGCCTGGTCCAGTTCGGTCTGCGCGTTTTCAAACAGCTCCTTGGCGATCAGCTTGTTCTGATACAGCTGCTTCGTCCGGTCGAAGTTCGCCTGCAGCTTCTCCAGCGCCAGCCGCGCGCTTTCGATCTGGAGCTTCGCCGCCTCGATTTCCGTCTGCCGCTGGCTGCGGTCGACCGGCAGCTTGTTCTCAAAAATCTGCTTCGTGCGCTCGAAATCCAGCTGCAGCTTTTCCATCGTCAGCCGGGCACCCTCGATCTGGAGCTTGGTCGCCTCGATCTCCGTCTGCCGCTGGCTCCGCTCAATTTGCAGGTCCGAGTCATCCAGCGTGAAGAGCACCTCTCCCTTCTTCACCTTGTCCCCGATGTCCACGGGAAACGTGGCGATGCGCCCGCTCACCTCGGGCCGCACAGAGACCTGCTCCGCCGGCGTGATTTCGCCCGCCGCGCTGATGGCGAAGCTGATGTTGCGCGGGGTGACCAATGCCGTGGTGGGCCGGCCAGACTTTTTCTCGGCCTCCACCTTTTGTGGCGTCCGCCAGAACGCGACCTTGTCCGGCCACTTTTGGTAGGCGTAGTAACCGCCGCCCCCCAAGGTGCCGAGCACAACCAGCCAGACGAGCAAGCTCTTCATGCGTAGTGGCGGGAGACTAGGGTAA